>NZ_QKLC01000003.1:0-267044 GCF_003224385.1 Curtobacterium sp. MCPF17_003
AGATGTGTATAAGAGACAGCCCCCGCGCCCGCGCCCGTCCGCGCCTCCCGCCGCGCCACCGCCCGCGGATCCACCGCGAACACCGCCGCCACGATCGTCAGCACCGCGTACACCCCGAGGTACCCGCACAGGATCCACGGCGACCCGCCCCCGAGCTGCACGAACACCGCGGCCAGCAGCGGTGTCAGCCCCACCGAGAAGATCGACCCGATCTGGTACCCGAGCGACATCCCCGAGTACCGCCGCCCGGTCGGGAACTGCTCGGCGAACCACGCCGCCTGCGGCCCGTAGATGCTGTCGTGGAACACGCACATCCCGATCAGCGCCACGAGCGGCAGCAGCACGAGCGGCCCGGCGTCGAGGAACGCGAAGAACGGCCAGATGAGCACCGCGATGCCCACCGCCGACCAGATCGTCAGCACCCGCCGCCCGACCCGGTCCGACAGCCACCCCCAGAACGGCGTCGACACGAGCGACACCGCCGAGATCACGAGCACGGCCTGCAGCCCGGCGTCCGAGCCCTCCGGTCCGCGCACGTTGCCGAGGTAGGTCAGCGAGTACGTCGTCAGGATCGAGTACAGCGCCGGCTGCACGAGGCGCAGGCCCGCCGTCACCAGGATCGACCGCGGGTGCTGCCGGATCGCCTGCCACACCGGGAACCGTTCGACCCCACCCGAGGCGCGCAGCTCCTGGAACACCGGGGCGTCCTGCACGCCGAGTCGGATGACGAGCCCGACCGCCACGATCACCGCCGAGAACAGGAACGGCAGCCGCCAGCCCCAGGCCAGGAACGCCTCGGTGCCGAGCAGCGACCGCACGAGCGTGAAGACCCCGGTCGCCAGGAGCATCCCACCGGCCGACCCCATCTGCGTGAACGCCCCGAACAGCCCCCGGTGCCGCTCCGGCGCGTGCTCGACGGACAGCAGCGCCGAGCCACCCCACTCGGCACCGGCCGCGACGCCCTGCAGCAACCGCAGGAACACGAGCGCCACGACGGCACCGACCCCGATGGTCGCGGCGGACGGGATCACCCCGATCAGCGTGGACGCGATGCCCATCAGCACCAGCGAGGCGACGAGCAGCTTCTTCCGCCCGATCCGGTCGCCCAGGTGGCCGGCGATCACGCCGCCGAGCGGCCGCGCCACGAACCCGACGCCGTAGGTCGCGAACGACGCGATGACCCCGACGGCCGGCGTCACGGACGGGAAGAACGTCGGTGCGAACACCAGCGCCGAGGCCGTCGCGTAGAGGTAGAAGTCGTAGTACTCGACGGTCGTCCCGACGAACGACGCGAGGGCGACCCGACGACGGGTCGCGGTGGTCGACGGTGCGGCGGGACGGCCTGGAGGCGCGGTGACGGTGGTCTGGCTCGGCATGCCTCAGGAGCATGGTCGCGTCCAGGGCCGCGGGGAACACCGCGCGTAACGGGAGGTCACGTCGCTGTCGTCGGATGGTGCCCGCCGACCACGATGGGACGCATGAGCGATGCACCGAACCGCCCGCTGCGCTTCGCGGCCTTCGTCATGAACACGACCTCGCACATCCAGCACGGCCTGTGGCGGCACCCCGACGCCCGGCAGGTGGACTTCGACGACGTGACGCTGTGGACCGACCTGGCGAGGACCCTCGAGCGCGGCAAGTTCGACGCGATGTTCTTCGCCGACGTCGTCGGTACCTACGGCCCCGGTCGCGGCGACTACTCGACCAACCTGCGCGAGGGGCTGCAGATCCCCTCGAACGACCCCTCCGTGCTGCTGTCCGCGCTCGCCGTGTCGACCGAGCACCTCGGGCTCGCGTTCACCTCGAGCGTCATCCAGGCGCACCCGTTCGACTTCGCCCGCAAGGTCTCCACGCTCGACCACATCACCCGGGGCCGCATCGGCTGGAACGTCGTCACGAGCGCCCTCGACAGCGCCGCCCGGAACTTCGGGGCCGACCGGCTCGAGGAGCACGACGAGCGCTACGTCTGGGCCGAGGAGTACCTCGAGGTCTGCGCGAAGCTCTGGGAGGGCTCGTGGGAGGACGGCGCCGTGCTGAAGGACCCCGTCCGCGGCTACGCCGACCCCGACAAGGTGCACCGCATCGACCACCACGGCACCCGCTACGACGTGCAGGGCCCGCACCTGTCGGCACCGTCGCCGCAGCGGACCCCGGTGCTGTTCCAGGCGGGGTCGTCCCCCGCCGGCCGGGCCTTCGCGGCCCGGAACGCCGAGGCGCAGTTCATCCTGACCTCGAACCGGGACGCCACCGAGCAGCTCATCCGCGAGACCGGTGACCTGGCCGAGGCCGCCGGCCGGCAGCGGGACGACATCGCGTTCTTCCTCGGCCTCACCTTCGTCACCGGCTCCACCGAGGCCGAGGCGAAGGCCAAGGAAGCGGAGATCGACGAGTACCTGGCCGCCGACGGGTTCCTGGTGCACTCGAACCTCGGCTTCGACCCGGACACCGGCGAGCCCCTCGACCCGGACACCCCGCTCTCCGAGGTCCGCACCCACGCCGGGCAGTCGCACCTGCAGTGGCTCCGCGAGGCCGCCGGGGACCGCGAACCGACGATCGCCGACCTGGCTCGCCTGTCAGCGAAGCTCCGCGCCCGGGTCGTCGGGACGCCGGAGCAGATCGCCGACGAGCTCGCCGGCTGGCAGCGCGTGGGCGTCGACGGCGTCAACGTCATCAACTGGACGCTGCCCGGCTCCTACGAGGAGTTCGTCGACCACATCGCGCCGACCCTGCAGGAGCGCGGGCTGATGCAGTCCGAGTACCGCGAGGGGACCCTGCGCGAGAAGCTCTTCGGCCACGCACAGCTGCCGGGATCGCACCCGGCCAGGCGGTGGCGCGGGGCGTTCTCGGGGGGCTCTGGCGCCACCGCGCCGGCGACCGTCCCGGACGACGCGACCCGTGCGGTGGAGGTGCCCGCGTGACGCCGGCGACGACGACCGACGGAGCCGTGACGGGCCTCCCGGCCGACCGTCTGGCGACCCTGCGCGAACGCTTCGCGCCCGTGTTCGCCACCATCCGCGACGGCGCGGTCGAGCGTGAGCTCGCGTCCGGGAGGCCCGGCGACCGGCCGCTGCCGCACGCCGAGGTCCGGGCGCTCGCCGACGCGGGGTTCGGGCGGCTGCGCGTGCCGGAGGACCGCGGCGGCTTCGGGGTGACGCTGGTCGAACTCGCGCACCTGGTGGCGGACCTGGCGGCGGCGGACTCGAACATCGCGCACCTGTGGCGCGGACACTTCGGGTACACCGAACTGGTGCTGCTGCGGCCGCACTCCGCGTCACGCGACGAGTGGCTCGACCGGATCGTCGGCGGCGCGATCGTCGGGAACGCGACCTCGGAGCGGACCGGGACGACCCTGGCTGACATCTCGACGACGGTGACGCCTGCTGGTGATTCCCTCCGCCTCGACGGGCGGAAGTTCTACTCGACCGGCACGCTCTACGCGGACTGGATCTACCTGGCGGCGGACCGCGACGGGGAGCGCGTGACGTTCGCCGTCGACGCCTCCGCACCGGGCGTCAGGAGCATCGACGACTGGGACGGGTTCGGGCAGCGGTTGACCGCGTCCGGCACCACCGTGTTCGACGGGGTGTCGGTCGACCCTTCGGTGGTGTCGGCGTACCGGGACGCCCCGCTGTCGCACATCCAGGCCTTCTACCAGCTGTACCTGCTGGCGGTCCTCGCCGGGATCGGGCAGGCGGTGTCCGACGACGCCGTGGCCTTCGTGCGACCACGGACCCGCACCTACATCCACGCCAACGCGGCCGTGCCGGGGGAGGACCCGCAGGTGCTGGCGGTGCTCGGGCGACTGTCGGCCGGGGCGTTCACCGCCCGGTCACTCGTCGTCACCGCCGCGGGACTGCTCGACGGGGTCGTCGCCACGAACGAGCCCGGGGTCGGCGTCGACCGCGTGGTGCTCGACGCTGCCGAGAACGCCGTGTACCAGGCGCAGATCGAGATCGGGTCGCGGGTGATGCGGTCGGCGTCCGAGCTGTTCGAGGTCGGCGGGGCGTCCGCGGCCGAGCGGACGCGTGCGCTGGACCGGCACTGGCGGAACGCCCGGGTGGTGGCGTCGCACAACCCGGCGGTCTACAAGGAGCGGATGGTGGGGGAGTACGCGCTGCACGGGCGGGGGCCGGTGGGAGCGTGGGAGAAGTACCACGAGGTGGGGCCGACCCGGTTCTGAGGGGCGCGGCGGCTCGGGGGTGGTGCCGAGTCTCGGCCCTGCGGACAGTTCGTGGGCGCCGATGCCCGCGTGCTGTCCGGCTGGCCGAGACTCGGTTCGCTACGCCCAGCCGAGCTCGTGCAGCCGCTCGTCGTCGATGCCGTAGAAGTGGCCGATCTCGTGCACGAGGGTGGTGTGCACCTCGTCCTTGAGCTCCTCGACGGTGTCGCACTCGGCGAGGTGCTGCTTCCGGAACACCACGATGCGGTCGGGCAGCTCGCCGAAGCCGTACTGCCCGCGCTCGGTGGCCGCGATGCCGTCGTACACGCCGAACAGCTCTTCGCCGTTCTCGGGTTCGTCCTCGACGACGAACACCACGTTGTCGAGCCCGTCGACCATCTCGTCGGGTAGCAGGTCGAGTTCGTCGGTCACGAGTTGCTCGAACGCTTCGGCGGACATCTCCATCACGCAGGGATCGTCCCACACCGCGCTGACCACTCGCGGCTGACCACTCGCGGCGAAGCCGCACGGCGCCGGAGGTGCCCAGACAAACACGGAGGGAGAGCCCCGGTTGCGCCACACGCAACAGGACTCTCCCTCGACCGGGGTGAATAACGGGTCTCGAACCCGCGACCTCCTAGACCACAACCAGGCGCTCTACCAACTGAGCTATATCCACCATGTTCGAACCGGCTGACCGGCGCGACCACTCAATAGTAGTACATGCGGGACGGGGCGCGGACCACCCGTGTCGCTACTCGGCCGCGGGCTGCGCCAGCCGTGACTCCCACTTCGCCACGACGTCGGCCTGCACGGCGCGTACGTCGTCCGTGCTCGGGCCGGGCTCGGCGACGAAGCCGGCGCGGCGGTAGTACTCGAGCTCCCGGATCGACTCGAGGATGTCCGCGAGGGCCCGGTGCCCACCGTGCTTCTCCGGCGCGTTGAAGTACACGCGGGGGAACCAGCGGCGGCAGAGCTCCTTGATGCTCGACACGTCGACGCTGCGGTAGTGCAGGTGCCCGTCGACCCGCGGCATGTACTTCGACAGGAACGCGCGGTCGGTGCCGATGGTGTTGCCGGCCAGTGGGGCGGAGCCCTCGGCGGGGACGTGCTGGAGGATGTACTCGAGCACCTGGTACTCGGCTTCCGCCAGGCTCACGCCGTTCGGGATCTCCTCGATGAGCCCCGAGGTGACGTGCATGTTCGTCACGAACTCGTTCATGTTGTCGAGCGCCGACTGGTCCGGCTTGATGACGATGTCGAATCCGGGGTGCACGGGCTCGAGGTCGAAGTCGGTGATGACCACGGCCACCTCGACGAGTTCGTCGACCTCGAGGTCGAGGCCGGTCATCTCGCAGTCGATCCAGACGAGGCGGTCATTCGCGGTTGCCATGTCCTCGATCCTATTCCCGCGCTGCGTGCCTCCCGTACGTGCCGTTGCGCCCGCGCTGACCGCGCCCGCGCGTGCTCGCCCGTGCTCGGTCGTGCTCGGTCGCCCGTTCCGCGAGTTCCGCGCGTTCCGCCCGTTCCGTGAGTTCCGCGAGGCCGATCCGCGCGTCCGATCCGCGAGCGGGCGAAATGCCGCGGTCGCCCTGCGGACGCACCCGGATGTTCTGCCCGCTCGTCCAGGACGTGAGCCGCATGCGGTGCAGGCGACCGCCTGGAGGCTCATCGCGACCCCGGCAGGCCGCCCCGCGCCTCCAGGCTGTCGCTTCCACCCCGTCTGCCGCACCGATCCCACCCGGCTCCGCTTCGTCACCGCGAGCGGGCGAAATGCCGTGTCACCCGGCGGACGGACGGTGGTGTTCCGCCCGCTCGCCGACGGCGGCGCCCCGGTTGCGCCTTCGCACGCCGGCGTCCAGCCGAGCGGGCGAAATGTCGCGGTCGCCCTGCGGACACCCCCGGATGTTCCGCCCGCTCGTCGGCCACGTGAGCCGCGAGCACCGCAGGCGACCGCCTGGAGGCTCGCCGCGACCCCGGCAGGCCGCCCCCGCGCCTCCAGGTCGTCGCTTCCACCCCGCCTGCCGCACCGCTCCGGCCGACCGTGAGCCGACCGCGCGAACGGGCGAAATACCCGAGTCGCCCTGCGGACGAAGCCGGGCATTTCGCCCGCTCGCGAGGGGAAGGAGGGGGGCGTGGGGGAGAGAACCCGCGTGGGGGAAGCTCGCGGACGCACGAACGGGCGAAATGCCGACGTGCCCAAGGGGGACACTCCGGCATTTCGCCCGTTCGTGGGGAAGCGGGGAAGTGGGGAAGTGGGGAAGCAGGGAAGCGTGGCGCGGGTGGAGGGCGCACTTGCCCGTGGCTAGGCCATGTCGCCGGCGGTGATGGCCTCCGCCTCGACGCGCTCCGGCTCGGCACCGTCGTCGACGCGGCGCAGGACCCTCGTGGTGCAGAGGATCACGACGAAGGCGACCGCGACGGACGCGCCCGCGAAGACGTACGCCGCCGAGGGCGAGTACGCGTCGGCGAGCAGGGTCGCGACGGGCGGGGCGATGGCGCCGCCGATGAACCGGACGGCGGAGTAGGCGCTCGAGGCGACCGAGCGGGGGAGGTCGGTGGCCTCCATGACGCACTCGGTGAGCACGGTGTTCAGGACACCGAGCACCAGACCACCGATGACGACGCAGATGATCAGGCCGACCTGGGAGCGCACGACGAGGGCCGCGGCGAACAGGTCGAGCGCGAGCAGGGGCAGCGCGACCTTCAGCACGGTCGTCCGGCGCATCCGAGCGGTGAGCATCGGGGCGACCCACACCGACGTGATCGCGAGACCGACACCCCAGCCGAAGAACGTGAACCCGATCCCGAGCGCGCCGAAGCCGAGCGGGAACGGCGTGTACGCCAGCAGGACGAAGAAGCCGATGTTGTAGAACAGCGCGGTCGCGGCGAGGGCTGCGAGTGCCGGACGGGTCAGGGCGCGGAAGGGGGCGGAGAGCTTCGTCGGCGTGGGCTTCTCGAGGCTGCCGGTCTTCAGCAGGGCGACGATGGCGATGAACGCGACGGCCATCAGGGTCGTGACGCCGAAGAACGGGCCGCGCCAGCTCACCGAGCCGAGCAGACCTCCGACGAGGGGGCCGACGGCGATGCCGAGCCCGAGCGCTGCCTCGTACAGGATGATCGCCGAGGCGGTGCCGCCCGACGCCGCCCCGACGATGGTCGCGAGCGCGGTGGAGATGAAGAGCGCGTTGCCGAGGCCCCAGCCGGCGCGGAAGTCGATGATGCTCCACACGCTGTTCGACGTCGCCGCGAGCACCGAGAACACCACGATCAGGGCGAGTCCGATGAGCAGGGTGCGCTTCGCGCCGATGCGGCTGGAGACCCAGCTGGTGAAGAACATGGCGACACCGGTGACGGCGAGGTAGCTCGTGAAGAGCAACTCGGTCTGCGCCGGCGTCGCCTTCAGGGACGCCGCGATCGCCGGGAGGATCGGGTCGACGAGGCCGATGCCCATGAACGCGACGACGCAGGCGAAGGCGATCGCCCAGACCGCGGACGACTGCTTGAGGATGGAGCCGGACTGGCCGGCGGGTGCGTGGGCGTTCACGCGGGGATCTCCGTTCCGTTGGGGGTTGTCCGGGTGCGCTGGGCGATCAGGTTCGCCGCGTGGTGCAGGACGTCCCAGTCGTCGTCGGTCAGGTCGGCGAACAACGGGCCGACCGTGCTGGTGAGGGTGGAGCGCCAGGAAGCGAGCCGTTCGCGTCCGGCCTCGGTGAGTTCGATGAGCTGCCCGCGGGAGTCGTCCGGGTCGACGCTGCGGCTGACGAGGCCGTCGGCGAGCATGCCGGCGACGAGTCGGGTCATCGTGGGCTGCGCCACACGGGAGGCGGTGGCCAGTTCGCCGAGTCGCAGTGGCTCGTCGGTCTCGAGGATGCCGAGCGTGCGCCAGACCGCGGCGGACGTGGTGTTGCCCGTCGACTGGACGGCGCTGCGGATCAGGCGGTTGACGGAGACGAGGAGGGTCTCGATCGTCTGCTCACGCGGTGTTTCCATAGTTGAACTATATAGCCGTGCTATGCAAAATGCAACGGCGGGCAGTCGAGCGACGACGGCCCCGAACAGACTGCACCAGCCGCCGCCTGGTAGAAGGGAGGCATGAGCGACATCACCATCCACGAAGGCGACGAGTACACCGCGATCTTCCACGGCGGCCCCTTCGACGGCACGACCGACACCCGCACCGCCACGAGCGACGCGCTGGACGACGAGGTCACGGTGTTCGCCGACGTCGAGGGCCTGCAGACGGCCTTCACCTACCGCGCCACCAAGTCCCGCCAGGTCCTCGACCAGATCTCGGTCGAGTTCACCTACGAGCCGGAGGAGTCCGACCCGGTGGACGACCTGCAGGACCGCGGCGACCGCAGCGGCGAGTTCGACCGGGAGTAGAACCCCCACCCGCCGCGTTGCAGGACCACATGCAGCTCGACCTCTGGACGTCCGCCTTCTGTGCGCCGTGCGCCGCCGCCCGCCGGGTGTCGGCCGAGGCCTCGGCGCTCGTTCCCGGGCTCACCGTGACCGAACGCGACGTGGCGGCACACCCCGACGACGCGGAGGACCTCGGTATCCGGTCCACGCCCACGATCATCGTGCGGCAGGACGACGGCACCGAGGTCTTCCGTTCACCCGGCGTCCCGACCCGCGACCAACTCCTGCTCGCGGTGGCCAGGGCGCTCTGAACGAGCGGTCGCCGCAGCCGCAGCCGCAGCCGCCGCCCGAGCGGCCACCCCGGCGGCGGCCCCCGGCGCGGGTGCAGCGGCGCGGACCTCCGGATGGACCCCCGCGCGCTGCGACGTCGGCGCCGCCACCACGACGGGTGCCGGCGGATCGACAACCGCCCGCACACGTCGCGCCAGACGCTTCGCGCCCCTGATCGGCGCCCCGATGCTCAGCGCCACCAGCCCGAGCGGGCTGCGATCCGCCCCGCCGAGGGCGTTCTTCCGCTCCCACGCGCGGCGCAGCAGCCCACCGCGGCTCCGCCGAGCCGGCGCCCGGTCCACCAGGGCCCCGGCATCCCGTCGGGCCATGAGCTCCACCAGCCGGTGCTGCCAGTCGTCCTCCGAGGCCGGGTGGAAGTAGTTGTCCCGCATCCACTCCGGCCGGACGACACCGAACCGTCCGTCGACCAGGTTGACGGCGTCGCCCTCGAGGCCGCTCCCCACGAACACCTCGTTGATCAGGTGCCGCCCGATGCCGAAGTCGGTCAGCGTGAGAGCCGGGACGCCCCGCGCCGCCGCCTCGAGCACCGCGGTCGAGCTGATCGTCACGAGTGCCACCGCGCGGTCGAGGTGCTCGGCCATCGGCCCGCTCTCCACCACGAGGTTGGTCGGCGCGTCCGCCGGTACCAGGTCCGGGTAGGGGTGCTCCTCGCGGTGCGTCTGGTGCTCGCCGGCCGCCGCGCGCGTCTTGATGACGACGCGCCACTCCGGGTGCGCCCGTGCCGTCTCGACGAGCCACCGCACGATGATCGCCCGATCGGCCCGCTCGAACGGCACACTCGGCTGCGCCGCGAAGACGACGGAGTCGCGGACGGTCGGCCCGACACCGCCGACACCGCCGACAGCGTCGGTTGCGTCGGCACCACCGGTCGCGCCGGACCCCCGGGCGAACGGCAACGTGGCGAGCGCGAAGTGCGGCTCGACGCCGCCGTCGCGCGCCGTCTCCTCGTACGCGCGGACCTCACGGTGGCTGTGCAGCACGAACAGGTCGGCCCGGGCGCGGAAGAAGATGCCCTTCCACTTCGAGGGGAACGAGATCCCCGGCAGCCCCGACACCAGCACCGGCCGGTCCGGGATCCGCCGGTGCACCTCGTCGATCACGAGTTCGGCCACCGGTCCGATCAACGACACCAGGACGGCGTCCGGCGGGTCCTGGCGGAGCTCCTCGACGACGGCGTCGACGTCCTTCGGCGCGGGCGGTTCGCGGTGCAGGTGGGCGAGTCGCCGGTCGAGCCCGCGGAACGCCGACCGCAGCTGCTTCGGACTCGCTGACCGCGGGGTCGCCACGGTGCGCAGCTCCAGGTCCCAGTCCGCCGGGGCGCTCGCCAACAGGTGCGCGCCCCACTTCGCGAACGAGTCGGTGTCGACCAGGCCGACCACGCGTCGGACGCGTGGTGACGCGTCGGACGGGAGGCGCGCCTCCAGTCCGTCTGTCGGCCCGCCGCCGTCACCCGGCCCGCTCAGGGCGCTGGTCCCGTCGACCGGGCCGCTCACGCGCCGACGCGACGCAGCTTGGCGAGCGGTGCCTGCTCGCCGGCGGTCGGATGGGGACTGCATGCGCTCACGCGCCGACGCGACGCAGCTTCGCGAGCGGTGCCTGCTCGCCGGCGGTCGGATGGGGACTGCATGCGCTCACGCGCCGACGCGACGCAGCTTGGCGAGCGGTGCCTGCTCGCCGGCGGTCGGATGGGGACTGCATGCGCTCACGCGCCGACGCGACGCAGCTTCGCGAGCGGTGCCTGCTCGCCGGCGGTCGGATGGGGACTGCATGCGCTCACGCGCCGACGCGACGCAGCTTGGCGAGCGGTGCCTGCTCGCCGGCGGTCGGATGGGGACTGCATGCGCTCACGCGCCGACGCGACGCAGCTTCGCGAGCGGTGCCTGCTCGCCGGGGAAGATGCGCTTCACGCCGTCGCCGAGGGCGGTCTCGATGATGCGGAGGTCGCGGGCGAGCGTCTTCAGGCCGTGCGGCTCGAGCGATGCGGCGTGGTCGGAGCCCCACATCGTGCGGTCGAGCGTGATGTGCCGTTCGACGGCCGTGGCACCGAGGGCGACGGCGGCGATGGAGATCTGCAGGCCGGGCTCGTGGCCGGAGTACCCGACAGGGACGCCCGCGTACCGGTGGGCGAGGGTGTCGATCATGCGGAGGTTCGCCTCCTCGGCCGGCAGCGGGTAGGTCGAGGTCGCGTGCATGAGGACGAGTCGCTCGGTGCCGAGGGCCTCGACGGCGGCGTCGATCTGCTCGAGCGTGGACATGCCCGTCGACAGGATGACGGGCTTGCCGGTCGCGGCGACGGCGGCGAGCAAGCCGAGGTCGGTGACCGACGCCGAGGCGATCTTGTAGGCGACGACGTTGAGGTCCTCGAGGAAGTCGACCGACGGCTCGTCCCACGGCGACGCGAACCAGTCGAGACCGCGGAGGGTCGCGTGGTCACCGATCTCGATGTACTGGTCGCGGTCGAACTCGACGCGGTAGCGGTACTCCAGGTAGGTCATGTCGCCCCACGGGGTGCTGCGCGGGGTGTTCTTCATGTGCTCCGGCGTGGAGATCGCGGGGGTGCGCTTCTGGAACTTCACGGCCTGCAGGCCCGCGTCGGCAGCGACGTCGACGAGCTGCTTCGCGATGTCGACGTCGCCGTTGTGGTTGAGGCCGATCTCGCCGATGAGGTACGCGGGGTGGCCCGCGCCGATCGTGGACGTACCGATGGTGACGGTCATGGTGCTCCGTTCGGTGCGGGGGTGGCCCGCGTCGGGGATGGGTCTCGGGTCGTGGTGGGTGCTGGGGCCGCGGCGCCGACGCGTTCGTCTGCCGTGAAGTCGGTCAGCGCGCCGGCCAGCGCTTCGGCGAGGGCCAGGTCGGCCTCGTCGTCGACGTCGATCGCGCCGGCACCGTCGACGACGGCCAGCTCGACGCGGCCGTGGAACCGGTGCCGGTTCTCGAGGAACCCCGCCGTCCGCATCACGTAGAAGGCGCCGGTCTCGCGGTACTCGGGCTCGCGGTCCTGCCGACGGGGCCTGGTCGCAGCGTCGTGGTTCACCGCGACCGCCGTGCCGTCCGGGGCGGTCCGCCACAGGAACGCGTGCGACGGGGCGGCGGCGAACACCGCGTCGGCGTGCCCGTCGACCACGCGCGCGACGGCGGCGTCGAGGTCCGCCGGGTCGATGAACGGCGAGGTCGCCTGCAGGAAGACGAGGACTTCGGGCAGCGGGGTGCTGATCGCGTCGAGGACGTGCAGCAGGGCGGACTCCGAGGACGCCTCGTCCCCCGCGAGCTCGGCCGGACGGCGGACCACGGCGGCACCGGCGGCGACCGCCTCGGCGGCGATGGCGTCACCGTCGGTCGTGACGACCACCCCGTCGATGCGCGTGGCACGTCGTGCCGATTCGACCGCTCGACGGACCAGCGAACGACCCGCGACCGTGCGGAGGTTCTTGCCGGGGATCCCCTTCGACCCGGCGCGTGCGGGCACGACGGCGAGGACGGAACCGGTGGTGCGCATGCTCCGGACGCTACGAAGCGTGGGTGTCGCGGAGGGGAACGGGGAGCAGACGGCGGCCGACCGTTGGGCGACCGCCGAGCCCGGTCACGGCGACGCGGCGGGGTGTGCATCGAGCGTCTGAGGGCCGCTCGCCGCTACAATCGACGCTGCTCGCCTCCGTAGCTCAGTGGATAGAGCAGGTGGTTTCTACCCACCGTGCCGCGGGTTCGATTCCTGCCGGGGGCGCCGAAGACGAACAGGGCCGCCATCCTCTCCGGATGGCGGCCCTGTTCTCGTCGTGGTGGCTGTTACTCGTCGTGCTGGCTACTACTCGTCGTCGTCCGCGGCGCGGCGCCGGAGTTCGGCGGCGCTGATCGGCTGCGTGTACGGCGCCTCCGACGTCTCGTTCGCGTCGGCCGGCTCTGCGGGGGCCTGGTTCAGGCGGGTCGGGACGGACGTGGTGTTCGTCGCGCCGGGGGTGTCGACCCGGGGCGCCGAGGCGGGCGGGACGTCGTTCGCGGGTGCTCGATTGACGTGTGCGTCGGCTGCGGTGGGCGTCGCGACGGGGCGGTCGGACGAGGACGGACGGTCGTTCCGCGGTGCGCGGTCGGAGTCGCCGAAGGCTCGGGTGGCGCTGTCGTCGTCCACGACCTCGGTGTCGTCCGTGCCGCGGCCCTGGGCGGAGCGGAAGGGCGAGGTCGGGGTACCGAGCGCCGGACGGACCGGTGGTGCAGCCTCGTCGTCGCCGTAGACGCGGGTGGTGTTGTCACCGAACGAGCGTGTGGCGTTCGGGTCGGCGTTGCCGCGGTTCGGGTTCGTGCCCGCACCGCGGTTCACCGAGAACGACGGGGTCGTCCCGCCGGCAGCACCGACTGACGCAGCACCGGCTGACGCCGCACCGGGTGCAGCAGCGCCGGGCGCAGCAGCGGCCGGCGCCGGAGGGGTCGACGGCGCGGACGTGGGGCGCTGCGCCGGACGCAGCGAGGTCGTCGTCGGGGTGGGACGCTCGGCGGGAGCGGCCGGGGCCTTTGCCTGCGCCTGCGTGCGTGGGGCCTCGGCCTGGTCGGCGTTCCAGTCCTGCTGCCGCTTGATCAGGTCGGCGTCGGGGTCCGGCGACTCGAACTTCCAGCGCTCGAGGTCGGCCTTGAAGAGCTTGCGCGCACGGTTCGGTCGCGACTGCCAGTCGAGCAGGCGGTCACGGAACTCGGCGAGGGACTGGTCGGCCTGGAAGCTGAACGTCGACGAGTTCTTCTTGATGTCGGCGATCTCGTGCTGTGCCCAGTTGGCGGCCAGTGGCGCACCCTGCACGGGGAGCAGGCGCAGCCGGATGTCGGCGTCCTCGGCGAGGTGGTCGGCGTAAGCCCGCTCGTCGTGCCCGAGCGATCCCCACGCAGCTGCCTTGCGCGCAGCCGTCAGGATCGCGGCCACGGCCGCGTTCTTCGATTCGCGCTCCTGCAGCGCCACGACCCGCTTGGTCGCGCTGCGCCCGATGAGCGCCGCGATGACGCCCGCCACGACGATGGCGACGAAAGGGATCACAGCGCCCGAGAGCACCCGCCAACCCGTGTCGGACGAAGTCCAGTCGGTCAGGTCGTTCCACCAGTCCATGCGCGCACCATACCCACGGAACGGTCAGGCGTCGGGGACGCCGGACGGCGTTCCGTGCATCCCATCGCAGATGATTCCAATCTGGAACATCATGACCAGCGCAGGGTGTCCACGGCGTCGTCGGCGGACCACACGCTCGGCAGCTCGACGAACCGGCGCTCGGTCGCGACGTACCGGCGGGCACGGTACGCGGTGTCACCGGCGACGTCGATGCGGTCGACGTACCCGACGATCTCGCCGTTGGCCCGGGTGACCCGGCTCAGGTCGTCGCGGACGTCGAGGATCCGGTAGTCGCCCCGGGCGCGGGCCAGCGGGACGGTGCGGATCCGCAGTGCGGGTTCGGTGATGGTCTGCATCGCTGGCCTCCTGGTCGGTGTGGTGCCGACGCTACGGGGGACCACCGACACGCCGAGGGGTGCCAGCAGATCTGGGGAACAGGGTCTCCGCGCACACTGTTGTGGAGGAACGAGGCTGCTGCATCGGCGGCCCGGAGAGAGGGAGTGGCCATGACCACGTTCGTGCTCGCAGGTGGATGTTTCTGGTGTCTCGACGCCGTGTACCGCACGCTCCAGGGGGTGCAGGACGTGGTGTCCGGCTACGTCGGCGGGCAGGTCGAAGAGCCCTCCTACGAACTGGTGTGCACCGGCACGACGGGGCACGCCGAGGCGGTCGCCGTGACGTTCGACGAGTCGGTGATCCCGGCCGACGTGATCCTGGACGTCTTCTTCACGCTGCACGACCCCCGCCAGCTGAACCGTCAGGGCGCCGACGTCGGCACGCAGTACCGCTCGGCGATGTTCCCGGCCGACGACGCGCAGCGCGAGGTGTTCGAACGGGCCGTCGAGCGAGCATCCGACATCTGGGACGGCGGCATCGTCACCACCATCGAGCCGCTCTCGACGTTCTACCGCGCCGAGGAGTACCACCAGGACTTCTTCGCGAAGAACCCCGGCCAGGGCTACTGCCTCGCAGTCGCGCTGCCCAAGGTGAACAAGGTCCGGAAGGCCTACAGTCAGTACATCCTGGCGTCCTGACCCCGGGGCGGCAGGGCCACAAGGAGGTGGTTCGAACATGACGGACAACACGGGAACCTGGGTCGCCATCGGTCCGGCCGGAGCGGTGGGCAGCATCCACCGTGCGGCGGACGGCTTCGAGGTCGAGCTCTACGGACGCCGACGGGCGGGCGGGCCCTACCCGTCCCTCGAGTCCGCGAAGGGTGCGGTCCACGCCGCGCTCGGACCGTTGGCTGCCCGGCCCGAGTTCCGAGCACACTGAGCGGGTCTGTCCAGGAGGCCCGGGGGACTCGTCCTCCACAGGTTGCCTGATCGGATCCACACGCCACAGATCGAGCCCGGGGCCGCTGACGCGGCCCCGGGCTCCGTGACGATCGACGCATGAACGACATCATCACCGTCTGCGGAATCGTCGCCACCGAGCCCCGGCACCTCGTCACCGAGACCGGCATCGCCATCACGAGTCTCCGACTCGCGTCGCCCTCACGCCGTTGGGACCGGGCCACCGCCGCCTGGGTCAACGGCGCGACCAACTGGTACACCGTCACCGCGTTCCGGTCGCTCGCGTCGAACGTGTTCAAGTCCCTGAAGAAGGGTGACCGGATCGTCGTCGCCGGCCGGGTCCGCATCCGCACGTGGGAACGCGACGGTCGGGGTGGGACCTCGGTCGAGATCGACGCCGACGGCATCGGGCACGACCTGGCGTGGGGGATCAGCAACTGGGTCAAGGTGCCTCGACACACCTCGGACTCGGCGGTGACGCCGGGTGCCACCGCGGACGTCGACCCCCGGACCGGGGAGGTACGCGGCCCGACCCCGGACGAACCCGGGTCCGCTCCTGGGCACGACCAGGCCCGGGCAGACGGCGAGGAGCCGGTCGATCACGTCGAGCCCGACCACGTCGATCGGGACGACGAACACGACCACGATCTCGACGACGCCGGGCCGGTCGACGGCCTGCGTGACTTGGACGTACCCGAGGAGCACGAGCGTCCGGCCGCGTGATGCCCGTCCCGCGGATCAGTGTCCGACGGTCACCAGCGCTGGGTGATCATGCCGATGCCCGCCACTTCGGTCGTGTCCCAGTTGCCGCCCTTCGGCAGGCCACTCACACGGCCGTCCACCCAGAACGTCGCTCCCTGGACCGCCGGCGAGTTGACCTGGCGTGCCTTCAGACCGTGGAACGAGAAGTTCGTGTTCCACTTGCCCTGCAGGCCGCTCACGCCGGGCTTGTTGCGCACCGTGATCTTCACGTTGCGCATCGACGAGTGGACGACGTCGCCGTTCAGGCGGCCGTTCCCCTCGACGTTGAAGAACAGGCGCCCCTTCAGGTTCAGGCCGACCGCCGCGATCGTGTGGCCGTTCGCGAAGAAGGTCCCGACGTTGTTCGGGTAGAAGCGGAGTCCGACCGGGGTCACGTTGTGGGTCGCCGGGCCGAGGTAGCCGTACGTGAACTTGCCGTTCTGCACGCGCTCCCAGATGAACCGCGGCGCCCCCTTGCTCACGGTGGACCCCTTGTCGGACTGGATCCCCACGGAGAACGCGTTGTTGTACGCGTCGTGCACGTTGATGTACGACGAGTACCCGGTCCCGGCCCCGCCCTCGGTGATGTCGGCGGTGTACTCGACCAACGGTGTGCCGTGCGGGGCGACGGTGGCTGCCGAGGCCGTCGCGCCGGTGGGTGCGACGAGGCCGACTGCGAGTGCGACCGCTCCGACGAGGGGGAGCGCGAGCCGGCGGATTCGTGTTGTGGGCATGTCCCTGATCCTGATCTCCGTGTGGACGACGAGGCCTCTGGTGGAAGGCGAGGCAACGGTACGTCGAAGTGCGCCGATGCAACACCCCTTGTGCGCGTTCCGGCAGGGGGCCGGGTTCAGTAGACTCATCGGGATATGGCTGAGTACATCTACCAGATGGTCCGCGCCCGCAAGGCGGTCGGCGACAAGCTGATCCTCGACGACGTCACGATGTCGTTCCTCCCCGGTGCCAAGATCGGCGTCGTCGGACCGAACGGTGCTGGCAAGTCGACGATCCTGAAGATCATGGCGGGTCTCGACCAGCCGTCCAACGGCGAGGCGAAGCTCACGCCGGGCTTCAGCGTCGGCATCCTCATGCAGGAGCCGGAGCTCGACGAGAGCAAGACCGTGCTCGAGAACGTGCAGGAAGGCGTGGGCGAGATCCACGGCAAGCTCGCGCGCTTCAACGAGATCTCGGCGCTCATGGCCGAGCCGGACGCCGACTTCGACGCGCTCTTGGCCGAGATGGGCACGCTGCAGGAAGACATCGACGCCGCCGACGCGTGGGACCTCGACTCCCAGCTCGAGCAGGCGATGGCCGCGCTGCAGTGCCCCCCGGGGGACGAACTCGTCACGCACCTGTCCGGTGGTGAGAAGCGCCGCGTCGCGCTCTGCAAGCTGCTGCTCCAGAAGCCCGACCTGCTCCTCCTCGACGAGCCCACCAACCACCTCGACGCCGAGAGCGTGCTCTGGCTCGAGCAGCACCTGCAGCAGTACCACGGTGCCGTCCTCGCCGTGACCCACGACCGGTACTTCCTGGACCACGTCGCCCAGTGGATCGCCGAGGTCGACCGCGGCCGCCTGTACCCGTACGAGGGCAACTACTCGACCTACCTCGAGAAGAAGCGCGCTCGCCTCGAGGTCCAGGGCAAGAAGGACGCCAAGCTCGCGAAGCGCCTGTCCTCGGAGCTCGACTGGGTCCGGAGCAACACGAAGGGCCGCCAGGCGAAGTCGAAGGCCCGTCTCGCCCGCTACGAGGAGATGGTCACCGAGGCCGAGCGCACCCGCAAGCTCGACTTCGAGGAGATCGTGATCCCGGTCGGCCCGCGTCTGGGTTCGCAGGTCATCGACGCCGAGCACCTGCGCAAGCAGTTCGGTGAGCGCGTCATCATCGGCGACCTGTCGTTCACGCTGCCCCGCAACGGCATCGTCGGCGTCATCGGCCCGAACGGTGTCGGCAAGACCACGCTCTTCAAGACGATCGTCGGCCTCGAGCCCCTGGACGGCGGCACGCTGAAGATCGGTGACACCGTCCAGATCTCCTACGTCGACCAGACCCGCGGCGGCATCGACCCGAACAAGAACCTGTGGGAGGTCGTGTCGGACGGACTCGACTACATCCAGGTCGGCAAGACCGAGATCCCGTCCCGCGCCTACGTGTCGCAGTTCGGGTTCAAGGGCCCGGACCAGCAGAAGCGCGCCGGCATCCTGTCCGGTGGTGAGCGCAACCGTCTGAACCTGGCGCTGACGCTCAAGCAGGGCGGCAACCTGCTGCTCCTCGACGAGCCGACCAACGACCTGGACGTCGAGACGCTCGGCAGCCTCGAGAACGCCCTGCTCGAGTACCCCGGTTGCGCCGTGGTCATCACCCACGACCGGTGGTTCCTCGACCGCATCGCCACGCACATCCTGGCGTGGGAGGGCCTCAACGAGGACGGCACGCCGAACTGGTACTGGTTCGAGGGCAACTTCGAGGCCTACGAGGAGAACAAGATCGAGCGCCTCGGCGCCGATGCCGCGAAGCCCGGGCGCGCGACGTACCGCAAGCTCACCCGCGACTGACCCTCGTGGCGAGACTGCACGCTCCCATCCGCATGCGGTGGAGCGACATCGACGCCTACGGTCACGTCAACAACTCCGCGATGCTGCGCCTGCTCGAAGAAGCGCGCATCGTGGGGTTCTGGGGTGCGGACCCGGGTGAGGACCCGGACGGCGGCCTGCCCGAGCCGATCATCGACGGTCGGCCCGGTTCGGGCACCATGACGGTGATCGCGGGCCAGCGCCTCGAGTACCTGGCGTCGATCCCGTACCTCCGTCAGCCGCTCGACATCCAGATGTGGATCGGGCGGCTCGGGGGTGCGAGCATCGACGTCTCGTACGAGGTCTGGTCGCCGGCGGGGCATCACCCTGCCGTCCTGTACACACGGGCGACGACCGCACTCGTGATGGTCGACGCGGCGACGAACCGTCCGCGTCGGCTGACCGACACCGAGCGCGCTGCGTGCGAGCGCTACCTCGAGGAACCGGTGCAGTTCAGCCGGCCGTAGGCACCCGCATCATGCCCTCCTGGGCGACGGTGGCCAGCAGCTTGCCGTCACGGGAGAACATCCGGCCGAACGCGAGTCCCCGGCCGCCCTGCGCGCTCGGGGACTCCTGCGTGTACAGGATCCACTCATCGGCGCGACCGTCGCGGTGCCACCACATGGCGTGGTCGAGGCTCGCGCTCTTGACCCCCTTGGTGCCCCACGCGACGCCGTGCCGCCGCATGATCGGCTCGAGGATGGACAGGTCGCTCGCGTACCCGAGCACCGCACGGTGGAGCGCCGGGTCCTCCGGCAGGTCGCCCTGCACCCGGAACCAGACCGCCTGGTGCGGCACGTGCTCGCCCTGCACATCGACGAACACCGGTCCCTCGACGTGTCGCAGGTCGATGGACCGAGCGGCCCAGGCACGTGCGACCGGGTGGTCGATCGCGGACAGGATCGACGCGGCCGACGGCAGGGACTCCGGGTCCGGGGTGTCCACCGGGTACGGGTCCTGGTGCTCGATGCCGGTGTCGGGCACCTGGAACGACGCGATCATCGAGAAGATCGGGACACCGCGCTGGTACGCCTGCACGCGTCGGGCCGCGAACGACCGGCCGTCGTGGATGCGCTCGACGCCGAAGGTGATCGGCACGTCGATGTCGCCGGGCCGCAGGAAGTAGCCGTGCATCGAGTGGACGTCGCGTCCCTCGATCGTGCGCTGCGCGGCGACGATGCACTGTGCCAGGACCTGGCCGCCGAACACCCGTCCGCCGGGTGACCAGTGGCTGGCGCCGGTCAGGATCGTCTCGCCCGTGCTCGCGCCGGTGTCCTCGAGTCGCAGGGTCCGCAGGAAGTCGGGTTCGCCGTTCACGCTGTGCAGTCTACGAACGGCTGCCCGCCGCCGTCGCAGGTCGTCGCGCCCAGGCTGCGCGGTCCCGATGGCCGGTAGGATCGGGGACGACATGGGCAACTCGTTCACGCTTCCCGACGCCGCCTCACTCGGTGACCTCCGCACGTACCTCGGGCGTGCCGCTCGGATCGAGGACGGCTCGGTCCGGCTCATCGCCGACTCCGGCGTCCTGGCCGTCTACACGGCGATCCTCTACCCGCTCGGGCTGCTCGACGAACTGCCGACGGTGCTCGGTCTCCGCACGTTCTCGCTCACCGAGCCCGCGTCGATCGACACCGTGGTCCCGCTGCAGTCGCTCCTCGAGCGCCTCCGCCTGCTGGCCGAGGCGCAGGACGCCGAGCGCGCCGAGGGTGCCGACCCGACGCGGGCCACCCCGATCGAGGTCGAGCTGCCGCACGAGGTGCACACCGTGACGTGGGCGGCCATCTCCCCGCCCCGCGGTGGCTGGGTCCCGCTGCCGGACGTCTCACCGGAACTCCTCCGCCGAGCCACCCGCGACGGCATCGCCGAGGTCGCCGACGCCGTGCCGTCCAACGCGGGCGAGGCCATCGTCCGACGGATCCGTGCCGAGGTCTGGGGCCGACCGGTCCCCGGCGTCGAACACCTGCCCGCCGGTGCCGGCTTCGCGGGCGAGAGCCTCGGGTTCCTCGGGCACGACCCGGTCCGTCTGTTCGAGACGGGTCCGTGGAGCCGACTCACGACCTCGCGCGGCCACGTGCTCGTCAAGCGCCGCGCCTGGACCCTGAGCTCCTAGGGACGACGACGACGACGACGGCGACGACGACCGCGACGCCGCCGGGCCACCGTGGTTGGCTGGCCGCATGCACGTCTTCCTCACCGGTGCGTCCGGCTACATCGGCTCCTCCGTCCTCCGCTCCCTCGTGGCCCGCGGCGACGAGGTCACAGCGCTCGTCCGGTCCGACGAGAAGGCCCAGCACGTCCGTGACGCCGGTGGCCGTGCCCTGGTGGGCGACGTCACCGACACCGACGTCGTCGAACGGCTGCTGCACGAGAGCGACGGTGTGGTCCACACGGCATCGGCGCCGGGCGTCGACCCGGGCTTCATCCGCACCGCGATCGGTGCCCTGGGCGGCACGCCGAAGCCGTTCGTGCACACCGGTGGGATCTTCACCTTCGGCGACTCGACGGACATCTCCGAGCAGTCGCCGATCGACCCGCCGGCGTTGACCGCCTGGCGCGGGCCGAACGAGGCCCTGCTGCGGGAGAGCGACGTGCGGAGCACCATCGTCGCGCCCGGCATCGTGTACGGGCGCGGCGCCGGCATCCCGGCGATGTTCGTCAGCGACGGCGAGCAGCCGGTGCGGCTGGTGGGCGACGGCTCCCAGCGGTGGACGACGGTGCACGTCGACGACCTCGGCGAGCTCTACGTCCTCGCGCTGCACCGCGGCGAGCCCGACGGGTACATCGTCGCCGCGACCGGGGACAATCTGACCGTCCGAGAGGTAGCCGAGGCCGGGTCCCACGGTGCACCGGTCGTCCCCGAGAGCGTCGACGCGAGCCGCGAACGACTCGGGCGGGAGTACGCCGACGCCCTGCTGCTGCACCAGGAGGCGTCCGGCGCACACGCCCGGTCGACCTTCGGCTGGCGTCCGTCACGGCCGTCCCTGGTCGAGGACCTCGCCTCCGGCTCGTACGTGCGCTGAGACGCGCTGTCCGAAGACGCCGGCGTCCCGCGGGCACGAGAACGCGGGGACCGGCGGACGGGAGGCCCGTGGCGACGCCGCCACGGGCCTCCCGTCCGCCACGGGCGGCGTCCACCGCGCCGGTGTCGCGCCCGGCGCGCGTCAGTCGAAGGTGTTCGTCATCGCGTGGGCAGCGCGGTCGAGGTAGCCCCAGAGCTCGGCTTCGTCCAGGGGCGCGAGCTCGAGCGACTCGACCGCTTCGTGCATGTGGTGGAGCCAGCGTTCCCGGGCCTCGGACGTGATGCGGAACGGGTTGTGCCGCATCCGCAGGCGGGGGTGCCCGCGCTGCTCGCTGTAGGTGCCCGGGCCGCCCCAGTACTGCTGCAGGAAGGCGGAGAGGCGCCAGATCGCACCCTCGAGGTCGTCGGCCGGGTACATCGGCCAGATGACCTCGTCCTGCTGCACGCCCTCGTAGAAGCGACGGACGAGCCGGTCGAAGGTGGGGGCGCCGCCGATCCGCTCGTACAGCGACCCCGTGGCCGAGGCGCCGTGCTCCCCGACGCGCAGAGTGATCGGCTGGGCCGGGACGCCGACGGCGCTGGACGAGCCGGGCATGCCGAGCGAGCCGCGTGCTCCGGGCCCGCCCGTGCCGCTCGGGGGTGTGGGGTCGATCATCGGGGGTCCTTCCCGCTGTCGGGGTCGTCCGTGCGGATCGGCTGCCCGAGGATGTTGCGCTTGGTCCGCCGGGGCTTGGTGGGTGCCGGCGTCGGCTGGGTCCGGACGGTGCGCAGGCCGTTGATCGAGGTGGCGTTCTCCCAGCCCTCGGGCATGATCATCGCCATCGCGGGCAGGGTGATGCCGAGTTCGTCGACGGCGTGCTTCAGTCGGGTGCGGAGCTCCCGGCCGACGACGTCGAGCTCGGACGCGCGGGTCTTCACGACCAGGCGGAAGACCATGCCGGCGTCGGTGATGGACTGCAGGCCCCAGATCTCGGGCTTCTCGACGACCCGCTGCCGCCAGCGGGACTCCTGCGACATCGTGACGGCAGCCTTGAGCAGGGCGTCCTGCACGGCGTCGATGTCGGTGTCGTAGGGCACGGTGATGTCGACGAGCACGCGCGACCAGCCCTGCGACAGGTTGCCGACGCGCAGGATCTGGCCGTTCGGCACGAACCACAGGATCCCGTTCACGTCGCGGATCTGCATGACGCGCAGCCCGACGTTCTCGACGACGCCCGTGGCCTGACCGGTGTCGACGACGTCACCGACGCCGGCCTGGTCCTCGAGGATCATGAAGACGCCGGACAGCAGGTCCTTGACGATCGACTGGGCGCCGACGGCGAGGCCGGCGGCGACGAGGGACGCACCGCCGACGATGCCGACCGCGGCGCCCTTCCACACGGCAGTGGCGATGATGACGAGTGCGATCGCGACCACGACCACGGTGGCGAGGTTCTCGAGGACGCTGCCGAGCGTCCGGGTGCGCTGGACGACCCGAGCCGTCTGCACGGGCGACGCGATGAGGGCCTGGGTGTCAGCGGCTCCTTGGCGCTTCTTGACGCCGTTCACGATCCGGTCGACGACCTGCTTGATCATCCGGCGCAGGATCAGTCGGAGGATGATCGCGGCGATGATCGTGATGACGATCGTGATCGGCGCCTGCCAGGTGTCGACGAAGTCCGTGAACGCGTTCGAGAGCAGTTTGGACGTGTCTTCGGTCGTTGCAGCCAAGTTCATATCCGGTCGATGCTAAGCGGCGGGGCCTCGGCATCCCTGGAGGAACACCAAGACCCCGCCGGATCAGAGCAGGGGTCAGGCGTCGGCGGCCTGGACCCGGAGCGCGCGCTCGGTGCCCGCGAGGCTCTCGGACACGATGCGGCGCAGCGCCGGCGTCTCCGGGTGCTCCTCGAGCCACGCGGCTGCGGCGTCACGGAGCTCGGCCGACGCGAGCGGCGCCGGGTAGAGGCCCGAGACGATGGTGTCCGCCATGTGGTAGCTACGCTCGGCCCAGATGCGCGTGAGCACCTCGAAGTACTTCGGCACGAGCCCCTCGAGCAGCACCGGGCTGTTCACGTGCTGGAACCCGACCGTGGTCTGGCGCACGATGGCGTTCGGCAGCTCGGACGAGTCGACCAGCGACGAGAACGCCGCCAGCTTGCCCTCGGCCGTGGGGATCGTCGCCCGGGCGCGTGCCGCGGCCTGCTCGCCCGACGCGGTCTTGTCCGCGGCGAGCTCGGCGTCGATCTCGGCGTTGTCCGCAGCACCCGCGAGCACGAGGCCCTCGAGCAGTTCCCAGCGCAGGTCCGTGTCGATCTCGAGGCCCTGCAGCGTGACCGATCCGTCGCGGAGACCCTGCAGGGTCGCGACGTGCTCGGGCGTGGACGGGATCTGCGCGAAGAACTTCACGAACTGGAACTGCGCGTCCGAACCGGCCTCGGCCGAGGACGCGAGCTGCCAGAGCGTGTCGCCGACGGTGCGGACCGTGGCCTCGACCGAGCCCGGTGCCACGTAGTTGCGTGCGGTGAGCAGCAGCTGCGAGAGCGTCGTGCGGATGGTCGTCGACTCGGTCTCGGTCGCGATGTTGCCGAGCACGAGGCGGACGTAGTCGCTCGCCGGGGACTCGGCGTCGCGCGTGGCGTCCCACACCGAACCCCAGACGATCGAGCGGGCGAGCGGGTTCGCGATCGAGGCCAGGTGCTCGATCGCGGTGCGCCGGGAGTGCTCGTCGAGACGGATCTTGGCGTAGGCCAGGTCGTCGTCGTTCAGCAGCACGAGGTCGCCGCGCTGGACACCGACGAGCTCGGGCACCTCGGTGCGGGCGCCGTCGACGTCGATCTCGACGCGGTGGACCCGCTCGAGCTTGCCGCCGGCGGAGGCCGTGTCGGCCCCGAACGGCGCGGACTCGTCGTTCCGGAAGGCGTAGACGCCGATCGCCAGACGGTGCGGGCGCAGCGTCGGGTGGTCGGCGGGGGCTTCCTGCAGGACGGTGAACGACGTGATGACGCCGGACTCGTCGGTCACGATCTCCGGGCGGAGCGTGTTGACGCCCGCGGTCTCGAGCCAGAGCTTCGACCACTCGGTCAGCTCACGGCCGCTCGTCGCCTCGAGCTCGACGAGCAGGTCGCGGAGCTCGGTGTTCGAGTGGTGGTGCTTCTTGAAGTAGGCGGAGACACCGGCGAAGAACGCATCGATGCCGACCCAGGCGACGAGCTGCTTGAGGACCGAGCCGCCCTTCGCGTAGGTGATGCCGTCGAAGTTGACCTGGACGTCTTCGAGGTCGTTGATCGTCGCGACGATCGGGTGCGTCGAGGGGAGCTGGTCCTGGCGGTAGGCCCAGGACTTCTCCATCGCCTGGAACGTGGTCCAGGCCTCGGTCCACTCGGTGGCCTCGGCCGTGGCGATCGTCGAGGCCCACTCGGCGAACGACTCGTTGAGCCACAGGTCGTTCCACCACTTCATCGTGACGAGGTCGCCGAACCACATGTGGGCGAGCTCGTGCAGGATCGTGACGACCCGGCGCTCCTTGATGGCGTCGGTGACCTTCGACCGGAACACGTAGGTCTCGGTGAAGGTGACGGCCCCGGCGTTCTCCATCGCGCCGGCGTTGAACTCCGGCACGAAGAGCTGGTCGTACTTGTCGAAGGGGTAGGCGACGTCGAACTTCTCCTCGAAGTACGCGAAGCCCTTCCTCGTGATGTCGAACACGTACTCGGGGTCGAGGTACGAGGCGAGCGACTTGCGCGCGAACACGCCGAGCGGGATCGTCCGGCCGTCGCGGCTGGTCAGCTCGTCGCGCACGACCTCGTACGGGCCGGCGACGAGCGCGGTGATGTAGCTCGAGATGCGCGCGGTGGGCGGGAAGGACCAGGTCGCGACGTCGCCGTCGACGTGCGGCTCCGGCGTGGGGGAGTTCGAGACGACCTGCCACCGCGACGGCGCCGTCACGGTGAAGGAGAACTCGGCCTTCAGGTCGGGCTGCTCGAACACCGCGAACATCCGTCGGGAGTCGGGGACCTCGAACTGGGAGTACAGGTACACCTCGTCGTCCACCGGGTCGACGAAGCGGTGCAGGCCTTCACCGGTGTTCGTGTACAGCGCGTCGCTGACGACCACGAGCTCGTTCTGCTCCTGCAGGTCGTCGAGCTGGATGCGCACGCCGTCGTTCACCGCGGCGACGTCGAGCGCCGTGCCGTTCAGCGTGATGGAGTGCACGGTCTTCGTGATGGCGTCGATGAAGGTCGACGCGCCGGCGGTGGCGGTGAAGCGCACCCGCGTGGTGCTGCCGAAGGCCTCGGCACCGCGGGTCAGGTCGAGCTCGACGTCGTACGTCTGCACGGCGACGACGGCCGCACGCTCCTGGGCTTCGATTCGGGTGAGGTTCTCTCCGGGCACGCAACGCTCCATCTTCGCTGGGGACGCGGACGATCGGTGTCCGCGTACGGGGCCCCGGACGGCGTCGTGCGCCGGCGGGACGATGGGTTCCAGCCTAGCGACGCCGCGTACGCTCGCACCGTGACCGAGACGACTGTGGACAACCCGACCGACGCCACCACCGAGCGCACCGCCGTGGAGTTCTGGTTCGACCCGAACTGCCCCTGGGCCTGGATGACGAGCCGCTGGGTGGGTGAGGTCGCCGAGCATCGCGACCTCGACGTGACCTGGAACGTGATGAGCCTGTTCGTCCTCAACGAGGACCAGGACGTCCCGGACACCTACAAGGAGCGCCTGCACGCCGGCCAGGTCTACCCGCGCATCGTCACGGCGGCGAGGCTCCGGCTCGGACAGGACGTCGTCAAGCCGCTCTACGACGCCCTCGGCGAGCACATCCACCACCGCCAGGAGTCCGACCCGGAGCAGGTCGTCCCCGCCGTGCTCGCCGAGCTCGGCCTCGACGCCGACCTGCTCGAGTACGCCTGGACGGACGAGGTCGACGCCGCCGTGCGCGTCAGCCACCAGGACGGCATCGACCGCGTCGGCCAGGACGTCGGCACGCCGGTGATCGCGGTCGAGGGCACCGCGTTCTTCGGACCGGTCATCTCCCCGGCGCCCAAGGGCCAGGAAGCGCTCGACCTGTGGGACGGCGTCGTCGCCGTCGCGAAGTACCCCGGCTTCTTCGAGCTCAAGCGCTCGCGCACGGTCGGTCCGGTCTTCGACACCACCGACTGACGGACTGGAGGCACGTGGCGGCGCCGCCACGCGCCTCCAGACGGCACTGTGGTGGGTTCCGTCGGTGAAGTATCAGGGGATGCGGATCCACATGGGGGAGTCGTACAGCGTCGACCGCGCCGCGTCCGCGAGGACCGTCGCGGACGTCCGGACGGCCGCGTCCGGCGTCAGTCGACACGCGGAGGAGTTCGAGCGAGCGCTCGACGGACTCGCCGGAGCGGTGAGCGGAAGGCCGGTGATCGCGGCGGCGCTTCGATCGTTCGCGTCGGCGCGCACGGGGACCGCGATGCGGATCGGGACCCACCTCCAGGCGGTCAGCGCGGCCGGTGCGATCGCACTCGCCGCCGTCGACGAGGCGGACGATCAGATGGCGCGCACCGCCGACCACGCGGCAGAGCGATGAGCGGCATGGTCTCGGTCGCGTCGCTCGACGAGATCCGTCTCGACATGAGCGCCGTGGTGGACGCAGCCGCGACGCTCCGTGCCGCATCCGACGGCGTGCGGACCGCAGCATCGGACGGCGAGCACTCCTGGTCCACCATGCCGACGGCGTTCGAGATGCCCGGTGTGAGCGCCGCGACGCCCGCCATGACGCACCCGCGAGGTCGACACTCCCGAGGAGGTCGTCAAGGCATGGCGTGAGCTCAGCCGAGGCGGCACACTCGCTCCGGGATCGACACGCGATCGCATCCAAGTCGTCCTCCCTGACGGAACACGCGTCCAGTACCGACGCGACTCGGGAGGGCCAGTGGTCGAAGTACACAACTCGAAGACGTCGGAATGGGAGAACGTGAAGGTGCATCTTCCCGAGGGGTCGGCGCCGCATGACCTGCCCGACGACGCGATGCCGGAAGGATGATGTCGATGAACGAGTTCACCTACTACTGTCTGGCGTCTGTTCAGGACGGGACCGGCGAGAACCTCTGGGCCTGGACCGGCAACATCGAGAAGCGACGCCGTCGGCCGTTGGGGGAGACTCGTGAATGGCTCCTCGGCGTGCTCGGTCGTTTGCTCGAGCGTGATCTGGTGTGCGTCGGCAACTTCGAGGAGAACGGCACTGGGCGTGCCGGTTGGGAGACCTGGACAGGGAGCGTCGAGGCCGTCGTCGACAGAGTCGCGTCGATCTACACGGTCGACCTTGCTGCTGACGAGGTGCAGTACTGGCCGTGCTACCTGATGCGGACGGAGGCAGGCGCGCAGCTCTACGGACGAGAGCGATCGAGGCGAGAGCTCGCCGATGAGGACCCGGTCCCGCGACTTCGTGCGGTCTGGGACGAGGACGGCAACGTCATCGAAGAACACGGAGACGAGATCGTCGTCTGACGCCGGCCTTGAGTGCGTCCCCTCCTGAACGCATCGCTGTGGTGCTTCCGGACGGAACTGGCGTCCAGTACCGACGAGGCAGCAAATCCGGTGCTCCGGTCGTCGAAGTGCAGAGCAACGGTGCGAAGCCGGTCAAGCTGCACATGCCCAAGGGAGCCGACGCCCACGATCTGCCCGATGACGCATGACCAGAGGGATTCGAATGAACGAACTGACCTACTACGTCCTCGCGACGACCTACAACGGAACGGGCGAGAACCTCTGGGGCTGGGCAGCGACGTTCGAGATCGAACGACATCGTCCCCGCGAGGAGACGCGCGATTGGGTACTCGACAACCTTCGCCATCTCCTCGCCGAGGGGCTCGTGTCCGTCGGCACGTCCGCGCGGGACGGGCCCGGACGTGCCGGCTGGGACGAGTGGCAGGGCCCGCCTGACGAGATCGTCGAACGAGTCGCTGCTGTCTACACACTCGAGCCGGGCGACGTCGAGGTCCCGTTCTGGGATTGCTACATCATGGACACGCCGAAGGGAAATGCCCTGTTCGAAGCCGAGCGTGCCCGACGGATCGCCGCCGGCCTGGACCCTTTCGCACGGGATGACGGCATCTGGGACGAGGACGGCAACGTCATCGAAGAACACGGAGACGAGATCGTCGTCTGACGCCGGCCTCGAGTACGTCCCCTTCCCTGCAGAGGAAGTCCGCTCCATGCCGGACGGCTCCGTCGCCGCGATGCGTGAACCCCTCCCCGGGCACGAGGCCTACATCGACGCCATCCCGCCCGCTGACGCCGAGGACCCCCGGGTGCAGCGGCGCAGTGTCCGGCACGACGTCGGCCTCGCGCCGAGCCCGGAGCCAGCGCCGCGGACGCCCGAAGAGCAGCTGCTGCTCGACCTCACTGAGTTCAACCGGAACGGGTGCGCGACCGACCTCCGCGCCCTGCACCGTATGGCGCGGACCGACCACGAACCCGACGGCACCCGAGCCCGCGCGATGGCGTTGCGGTGCGTCGAGTTCGGCATCCGGCGGGGGCTCCTGGCGAGCGGGATGTTCGTCCGAGCAGGATCCGAACTCGCGTTCGTCGAACCCGAGCGGACTGCTGACGAGCAGATCGCGACCGTCCGGGGTCGCTACGCCAGCGCGCCCGTCGCCGGCGAGTCCGACGGTGACCTGGCGAACTCCGTGTGGCTGATGAACACGACGGACGGCGAGCGGTTCGCACGGACGCACGGCGCCGAGGCGGACGGGACCGCCGAACCGAGCGAGGCACGCTCGAGCGTCCCCGCGAGCAAGCCGGCGGTGGTCGTCCGTTCGCAGGGCGACGCGTGGGACGACAAGCACCACGAACTGCTCGCCGGCAACGTGTTCGAGGAGCTCCGGAACGGCCCACTCTCGTGGGACACGGGCATCGGCGACGATGCACTCAAGAGCATCGCCTGGGGCATCGCCGCGGAGATCGTCTACGCCTTCGACGTGAAGTGGTCGCCGAACTGGGTCGCGAAGGGGTACCCGCACCGGTGGCACGACGCGGACGGGTGGCACACACGGTGCAACGACTGCCTCGACGAGAGTCCGGCCGAGGCCGACGAAGCGGTCGCGTACTCCTGGTTCGCCGACCACCGTCCGATTGCGCACGGTGACATCGCGCCGCCGTTCCGAAGGTCGCCACCGCCCCTGGACGTCCCGATGCCGGGCACGGACTGACCGGCGACGGTCAGACGAGCGGCAGCCGCATCATCGTCAGGTCGAGCCACCGGCCGAACTTCCGCCCGACCTCGGGCACGACCGCGACCGTGGTGAACCCCAGGCGTTCGTGCAGGGCGATCGACCCCGTGTTGGTGCTGCAGATCCCGGCCATCATGACGTGCCGGCCCTCGGCGGTGGCGCGCGCGACCAACTCGGCCATCAGGGTCGTCGCGATGCCCCGGCCGCGGAACGCCTCGACCACGTAGACGCTGTGCTCGACGGTCTGCCGGTACCCGTCCGGCTGCCGCCACTGCGCGTACGCCGCGTAGCCGGTTACGACCCCGTCGACCTCGGCCACGATCACCGGGTACCCGCCGCCGTGCCGCTCGGCGAGCCACCCGTCGAAGTACGAGCGCGGGTGCGGTGTGTCCTGCCAGATGGCGGTGGAGTGCAGCACGGCATCGACGTGCAGGGCGTGCACGACGTCGAGGTCGGCCGGTGTGCAGTCGCGGATCACGACCCCGTTCGTCGCATATGCTGTCGTCATGTCTCACATCGTAGACGACTCGCACGCTGATCCCGCAACCGACGCCGACGACGCCTCGGTCGCCGAGCAGCGGGCGCTCGGTGAACGCCTCCAGCGCCTCCGCACGGAGCGGAAGTGGAGCCTCACCGAGCTCGCCGAGGAGTCCGGCGTCTCCCGCGCGATGATCAACCGCGTCGAACGCGGGGTCTCCAGCCCCACCGCGACGATCCTCGGTCGCCTGTCCGGTGCCTTCGGCCTGACCATCTCGCAGCTCCTCGACGATGCCCTGGAGCACGAGGTGCCCAGGGTGACGGACCCCGATGAGGCGCGCGGGGTCCAGCGCGGCGCGACCGCCGATTCCTGGACCGATCCCGACACCGGGTACCGTCGCCGTCCGGTCTCGAGCGCGACGTTCCCCGCCGACGTCACCGAGGTGCGCCTCCCGGCCGGCCGCGAAGTGGCCTACCCGGCGTCCGCCTACGCGTTCCTGCGGCACTGCATCTGGGTCGTCGACGGCGTGCTCGAGGTGGTCGTCGGCGGCGAGCCGACGCGCCTGGCCGCGGGGGACCGGATCGAGCTCGGCGAACCCGCCGACGTCGTCTACCGCAACCCCGGCGAGGACCCCACCCGGTACCTCGTCGTGGTGGTCCGCGCGCCGTAGGCAGTGGTGGTCCGCGCGCCGAAAGCAGTGGTGGTCCGGGCCCCGGAGCCGCAGGAATATGATCGGTTCCATGCGCATCCACCTCGGAACGGACCACGCCGGCCTCGAGTTCAACAAGACCCTCGCAACCCACCTGACCGAAGCCGGGCACGAGGTGGTGGACCACGGTCCGACCGAGTACGACGCGCTCGACGACTACCCCTCCTTCTGCATCAACGCCGCGCACGCCGTGGTGCAGGACCAGCGTGCCGGTGTCCAGGCCCTCGGTGTCGTCTTCGGTGGTTCCGGCAACGGTGAGCAGATCGCCGCCAACAAGGTTGAGGGCATCCGCGCCGCGCTCGTGTGGAACGAGTCGACCGCCCTGCTCGCCCGTCAGCACAACGACGCCAACGTCATCTCCATCGGCGCGCGCCAGCACACCGAGGACGAGGCGATCCGGTTCGTCGACCTGTTCATAGCCGAGCCGTTCTCCGGCGAGGAGCGCCACGCCCGTCGCATCGCCCAGCTCGCCGAGTACGAGACCACCGGGCTGATCGCCGGCCGCCAGATCGACGCGTAGTCCGGCCCGTCAGGGGTACCGGGTAGAACGGTAGTCATGCCCGAGGGTCACTCCGTCCACCGCATCGCCAACCAGTTCACCCGGCACTTCGTCGGCAAGCGCTGCGAGGTGTCGAGCCCCCAGGGTCGCTTCGCCGCCGGGGCCGCGCAGCTCGACGGCAAGCGCATGATCGCCGCGCGTGCGGTGGCGAAGCAGATGTTCCTGGAGTTCGAGGGCGACCTGTTCCTCCGCGTCCACCTAGGGCTGTACGGCGCGTGGGACTTCGCGGGCGTGATCTCCACCGCCGAGGCGCTGTCCGACGACGACGACCGCGAAGAGTCGCTCAGCTCGATCGGCGCACCGCGGCTCGCCCGCTACCGGATGGCCGAGCAGGAGCAGGCGGAGGACCCGATCGAGTCCTTCCCGCCGGACCCGGTCGGCCAGGTCCGGGTGCGGATCCTCACCGAGGACACCGTCGCCGACCTGCGCGGCCCGACCGCCTGCGTGGTGGAGACCCCGGCCGAGGTGCAGCGCGCGCTCGACAAGCTCGGCCCCGACCCGATGAACGACGACGGGCCCGATGCCGAGAAGACCTTCGTCGACAACGTCCGCCGTCGGAACGTCGCGATCGGGCAGCTGCTCATGGACCAGTCCGTCGTGGCCGGCATCGGCAACATCTACCGCGCCGAGCTGCTGTTCCGGCAGCGCATCGACCCGTACAAGCCCGGCAAGAAGATCACGGTCAAGCAGGCCAAGGCGCTCTGGGCCGACTGGTCGAAGCTGCTGCACGACGGCGTCCGCGACGGCCTGATGATGACGATGGACGACCTGTCCGAAGCCGACCACAAGAAGGCCCTGCGTTCACGCAAGGACCGGCACTGGGTCTACCACCGACAGGGCGAGCCGTGCCGGGTGTGCGGCACCGAGATCCGGATGGCCGACATGGCCGGCCGGAAGCTCTACTGGTGCCCGAAGGACCAGAAGTAGCGCACGGGGAACAAGTACGCCCGCCCGCTCACACCTCCCGGTGGGTGAACCGTCCGGCGACCGCCGTCCCGAGCACCCGCATGCTGCGCAGCGCGGCGGACGGTGCCGCCAGCGGATCGGACTCGACGAGCACCAGGTCAGCCACGTCGCCGACGGACACCCCGACCCGCCCGTCGGTGGACCCCTGCCACGCGACGAGTGCCGAGAGTCGTTCGGCCGGGTGCCACGGCGCTCGCCCGTCGCGGTCCCGCCCGACGGCCGCAGCCATCGACACCCACGGGTCGAGCGGCGCCACCGGAGCGTCCGACCCGAGCAGCAGGCGCGCTCCGGCCCGGGCGAGCGACGCGAAGGCGAAGGCCCGGTCGGTGTGCCCCGCCCAGTGCCGGTCAGCGATGTCCCGGTCGTCCATGGCGTGCTCGGGCTGCACCGACGCGGCGACCCCGAGCCGGGCGAACCGGTCGACGTCGGTGTCGACGAGCAACTGCGCGTGCTCGATCGTGCCGCGGGCCCCGACGGCTTCGAAGACGTCGAGCGCCAGGGTGTTCGCACGGTCGCCGATCGCGTGGATCGCGGGGACGAGTCCGGCGTCGACGGCCCGGCGGGTGATCGCGACGAGGTCCTCGAAGGCCCACGCGAGCACGCCGGAGCCGTCCGTCATCGCGGCGGTGCGGGTGCCCAGCGACCCGTCGGTGATCACCTTGAAGGGCCCCATCGTGAGCAGCCCCCGCGTGCCGTCGACCACGTCGCCGGTGCGCAGGCCCCGGGCGATCACGTCGTCGAGCTCGTCCGCGTACACACCGGACGCGACCCGGATCGCGTCGGTCCCGGCGTGGATCCGGCGGCGCCAGCGGTCGAGCCCGAAGCGCATCTCGAGGTCGACCACGCCCGTCACCCCGCGGACCGCCGCGGCCTCGGCAGCATCTGCCGCGTAGGCGTCGAGCAGGTCGTCCGGCACCTGCGACAGTGCTCCGGTCACGTCGAACGCGTCCTGCTCGCGCAGGACCCCGTCCTCGCCCGTGTCGAGCGGTCGGCCGACAGCAGCCGAGAAGTGCGCGAGCGCCAGCGCGTTGCACCACACCGCGTGCAGGTCCGCGCTGATCACGACGACCGGGAGGCCCGGTGCGGCACGGTCGAGTAGCTCGCGTCGTGCACGGCGCGGCCACATCCCGTCGCGGAAGCCGTGTCCGACCAGGACGCGGTCCGCCACGCCCGCCCGCGCGACGGCGGCGAGCAGGTCGGCGGTCGCCTCGGCGGAGTCGCAGCCGGTGACGTCGACACGGCGGCGGACGAGCGCCCACTGGTCGAAGTGCGTGTGGTGGTCGCGGAGCCCCGGGCCGAGCCAGGCGCCGGCAGCCTCGACCACGTCGGTGTCGACGCTCGTGGGGTCGAGCGTGCCCGCCCGCGCGATCTCGGTGACCCGCCCGTCGACGACGCGGACGTCGGCAGGGGCCCCGGAGGTGCCCACCCTGCGGACGGTGCGCAGCAGGATCTCGCTCATCCCCGCCGTCCCTCCAGGCTGTTCGCCGGGGACGGGACCGGCCGGACCCGCTCGACCTCGTCGGCGAGCGCCGGCGACGCGTAGGGGCCGTCGCCCCGAAGGCCGGCGACGATGCGGTCGATCACCTCGGGGGCCTTGTTCTGGGACAGCTTGGCGCGGGCGTCGAACCGGGTGACGCGGATCCGGATGCCGACGGTGCCCTTCGCCATCCGGCGGGCCGTCTCCTCGTCGATCTGCAACGACACGGGCGACGGCATGACCCGCTCGAAGTGGTCGACGAGCTCGCCGAGCACCCGGAAGTTCTCGTCGTCGGACAGGATCTCGGGGGTGCCCCAGACGTGGGCGGTGACGTGGTTCCAGGTCGGCACGAACTGCTCCGGCGGGTACCAGGCGGGGGAGACGTAGCCGTGCGGGCCCTGGAACACGACGAGGACCTCGTGCTGTCCGAGTTCGTGGGCGACCTCGTCGGGTCGGCCGACGTGGGACACCAGGACGAGGGCGTCCGGGTCGTCGTCGGGACCGGGGGTCTCGAGCAGCACCGGGTAGTGCGAGGCGACCAGCCCGGCCGCGGTGTGCGACACGATCGTCGCCCACGGGTTCCCGGTGATGAGGCGTCGGACCTCGTCGACGTCGGTCATCAGGAAGTGCGGTGTGTGGCGCATGCTCCGAGCGTGGCACAACGGGCCCGGTCGCGCGACGGGTGTCGTTTCGTCAGTGTTTCTGCGCGGTAAAACTCTCAGAGCGCATTGAAAGAAGTCTTGTGGTCGGGATTCGAACCGTCCTAGCTTTCCCACCACGACGACCGGGCAGGGATCCGGCCGCACCCGATCGAGGAGAGATCATGCGACGCAGGACGATCGCCGCGCTGGCCGCGGCGGCAACCTTGGCACTGCTGGCGACCGGCTGTTCGGCGGGTGGCGCGGCCGACGACGACGCTCCCTCGAGCCTGGTCTACGCGACCGGCGAGCCCGACCACCTGACCCCGGGCCGGCAGACCGTGGCCTTCGACCAGGTGATGAGCGTCTTCGCGCCGCTGACCCAGACCGACGCCGACGGCGACCTGCAGTACGTCGCGGCGAAGAGCGTCGAGAGCGATGACGCCACCACCTGGACGATCACGCTGCGGGACGGATGGACGTTCCAGAACGGCGAGGCCGTCACACCCGAGAGCTACGTGAAGGCCTGGAACCACGTCGCCTACGGCCCGAACGCGTGGGAGAACAGCGGTCAGCTCGCCGGGATCGTCGGGTACACCGACCTCAACCCGGCGAAGGGCACCCCGAAGACCAAGGAGATGTCGGGGCTCGAGGTCACCGGCAAGGACACCTTCACGGTCACGCTCACCCACGCGGACAGCCAGTTCCCCCTGCAGCTCAGCCAGGCCCAGACGGCGTTCTACCCCATGCCCGAGGCCGCCTACGACGACCTGGAGGCGTACGACGAGAAGCCGATCGGCAACGGCCCGTACGAGATGAGGAAGGCGTGGAAGGCGGACCAGGAGTTCACCGTCACGGCCTGGGCGGACTACGAGGGGACGAAGCCCGCCACCGACGAGGTGACCTTCCGCAGCTACTCCGACATGAACACCGCCTACACGGACGTCCTGGCCGGCAACGCCGACGTGCTGTTCCTGCCGACCGACAAGATGACGAGCGCGAAGGCCGACTTCGGTGACCGCCTGCACTCCTTCGACGCCCCCGGCATCGACTACCTCGGGTTCCCGCTGTGGGACGACCGGTACTCCGACCCCGACGTGCGCCGGGCGATCTCGATGTCGATCGACCGTGACGAGGTCAACGACGCGATCTACGGCGGCCTGTACGACCCGGCCACCGCGCTGACCCCACCGTCGATGTCCGGCACCGAAGAGGGCATCTGCGGCGACGCCTGCGAGTTCGACCCGGCAGCGGCGAAGAAGCTCCTCGCCAGCGCCGGCGGGTTCGACGGCACCATGACACTCGTCTACCCGGGCGGCACCGGCCTCGACTCCCTGTACGAGGCGTACGCCAACCAGATCCGGCAGAACCTGGGCGTCGACGCCGAGGCGAAGGCCACCACCGACTGGGCGTCCTACTACTCGGAGCTCACCGACAAGACCGTCGCCGGCCCGCACTTCGGCCACTGGGGCGCGCTGTACATCAGCCAGCAGAACACGCTCCGCGCGCTGTTCACCACGGCCGGCGGCTGCTCCCCGTGCACCGGCTACTACCAGTCCGACGACGTCGACTCGCTGCTCGCGAAGGCCGACTCCGCCGGGTCCCAGGACGAGGCGAACGGGTACTACACGAAGGCGCAGGAGGCGGTCCTCGAGGACTTCCCGATCGTCCCGACCTTCTTCGACAAGTACTCGTACGTCACGAGCGACAAGATCGCGAAGCTGCCGGCGGTGGCGGGCAGCCCCGTCATCGCGCAGATCGCCGTGAAGTAGGGCGGGCATGGAGCAGCACACCGTCCTCGACCTGGTCCGCGACGTCCCCGACCGCGACGGCTTCCCGCTCGTCGACGACCTGCACGCACGGTTCGCCGAGCTCGCCGCGGCACACCCGGACCGGGTCACGGTCACCCGGATCGGCACGAGCCGCCTCGGCGAACCCCTGCACAGCTACCGCATCGGCACCGGGTCGCACGCGGCCGTCGTGGTCGGCGGGGTGCACCCGAACGAGCCGATCGGTTCGTGGACGGCGCTGCACCTCGCCGAGACGGCCCTCGGCGACGAGCGAGTGGCCGGGCTCGACGTCACCTGGCACATCGTCCCGACGATCGACCCGGACGGCATGCGGCTCAACGAGGCGTGGTTCCACGACCCGCACGACCGGGTCTTCTACTCGCGGCACTTCTACCGGCCCGCCCCGGACAGCCAGGTCGAGTGGACGTTCCCGAACAGCTACAAGTCGGTGTACTTCGACCAGGTGCTGCCCGAGACGCTCGCGTTCATGCGGCTCATCGACGACACCGAGCCGGACCTGCTCACGTGAGCCTGCACAACGGCGAGATGGGCGGCGTCTACTACTACCTGTCCGAGGACCTGCCCGACGTCGTCGACACCCTGCACGCGGTGCCGGCCGCACTCGGGCTGCCGCTCGACACCGGGGAGCCGGAGTCCCCGTACCTGCGGGAGATCGGCCCGGCGGTGTTCGCGATGGACGGCATCGAGACGGCGTACGACTACCTCGAGGAGCTCGGCGTGGATCCCGGCGAGCACATCCACGGCGGGTCGAGCGCGGCGTGGGCGATGCGCCACGGCGCCCTCTGCGTGGTGGCCGAGCTGCCGTACTGGAGCCACCCCGACGCCGACGACCAGACCCCGACCGACGAGTCGTACGCCGACCTGCTGCGCCGGTGCGCGGACGAGCTCGGTGCCTCGGGTGCGGAACTGCAGGCGTTCCTCGACGAGGCGTCTCCGATGCTCTCGATCCCGTCCCCGTTCGTCGAGGCCTCCCGGGCGTTCGTCCCGATGCTCGTCGGGATCGCGGACACCGACCGCCGCCGGGCCGAGCGGGAACCGGCCGACCGGACGGCCACCGTCGCGGAGCGCTTCGGCTGCGAGGACCTCGTCCGCTGCTTCCGCCTGCGTTACGGCGGCATGCTCCTGCGGGCCGTCGAGGCGGAGACGACCGCCGGCACGGCGTCCGCGCCGCTCCGGCGGCTCCGCGACCGCCTGGCCGAGCGGTACGCGCACTGGCAGGCGGACGCGTCGACGGGTGCGCAGCCGATCCCGGTGGGGAAGCTCGTGGGCGTGCAGTACGGGGCGATCCTCGCCTGCGCGGCGCACGTGGCGAACCCGACCCGCGCCTCCCGACCGTCACTGGTCACCCCGGGAGAGCCTGGGCCCACGCCGCCGGTTCCGGACCGACGCGCCAGCGGCGGGCCGGCCGTGCCGGTGGGGAGAGGCGCGTGATGCGTCCGACGCTCGCCGTCGGTCGCCGACTCGGCGGCCTGGTCATCGTGTTCCTCGGGGTGACCTTCCTGATCTACGCGATGACGTTCGCGCTGCCCGGCGACCCGATCAAGGCGCTCGGCGGTGAGCGCCCCCTCACCGACTCGGTCGTGCGGGCGCTGCGGGCGGAGTACCACCTGGACCAGCCGCTGTGGCTGCAGTACGTGCAGTACCTGGGCGGCCTGTTCCGGGGTGACTTCGGCACCGACTTCAACGGGCAGTCCGTCGGCGAGCAGATGGCCTCGCGGTGGCCCGTGACGATCACGCTGGCGCTGAGCGCATGGGCGCTCGAGATCGTCCTCGGCATCGGGCTCGGCGTGGTCTCGGCGCTCAAGCGCGGCACCGTGCTCGACAAGACGGTGCTCGTCGGCACCATCGTCGTCGGCGCCGTGCCCGTGTTCGTGCTCGGCGTGGCCCTGCAGCTGGTGTTCTCGGTGCGGCTGCACTGGTTCCCCGTCGCGGGCGTCACCGCCGGGTGGCCGACCGCGTACGTCCTGCCGGCGTTCGTGATCGCCCTGTTCGGCCTGGCCGCGGTGTCCCGACTCACCCGGACGTCGATGATCGAGACGCTCGACGCCGACTACGTGCGGACGGCCCGTGCCAAGGGGCTCGCGCCGGGCCGGATCGTCGGCGTGCACGTGCTGCGGAACTCGCTCATCCCCACCGCCACCTACCTGGCGACCGACCTCGGGTACCTGATGGGCGGCACCGTCATCATCGAGGGCATCTTCAACCTGCCGGGTGTCGGCAACCTGCTGTTCCAGGGCATCCGTTCGCACGAGGGCGCCGTCGTCGTCGGCATCTCGACCGCCCTCATCCTGGTGTTCCTCGTCACGAGCGTGCTCGTCGACCTGCTGCACGCCGCCCTCGACCCGCGCGTCCGGACAGGAGCCTCCCGATGACCACCGAAGCCCTCGGCGCCACCGTCGAGCCCGTCGTCGGAGTCCGGCGCCGGCCACTGCTCGCCGCCGCACGGACGCCGGGGTTCTGGGTGCCCGGGTCGGTGCTCGTGGTGGTCCTGCTCATCGCGGCGTTCCCGCAGCTGTTCGCCGGGCTGTTCGGCCACGGCGACCCCCGGGTGTGCGACCTCGGCCGGAGCGGGGCGTCACCGACCGCCGGGCACCCGTTCGGCTTCGACCTGCAGGGCTGCGACGTGTACGCGAACGTCGTCTGGGGCACCCGGTCGTCGATCGCCGTCGCGGTGCTCACGACCCTGCTCGCCGGCATGGTCGCGGTCGTCGTCGGGACCGTCGCGGGCATGGTCGGCGGGTGGGTCGACGCCGTACTCGCCCGGCTCACCGACGTGTTCCTCGGCTTCCCGTTCCTGCTGGGCGCCGTCGTCGTGCTGAACAGCGTGGGGGAGCGGTCGGTGCTCACGGTGTCGCTCGTGCTCGCCCTGTTCGGGTGGCCGACGATGGCCCGGCTCGTGCGGTCGAGCGTCCGCAGCGTCCGGGGCGCCGAGTTCGTGCTCGCCGCCCGGACGATGGGGTTGTCGACGTGGCGGATCACCACCCGGTACGTGCTGCCGTCGTCGATCTCGCCGCTGCTCGTGCTCGCCACCATCACCGTCGGCGGGGTCGTCGTGTCCGAGTCGTCGCTGACCTACCTCGGCATCGGGCTGGAACGTCCGGCGATCTCGTGGGGGCTGCAGCTGTCCGCGGCGACGTCGCAGTTCCTCCGGGCCCCGCACATGCTCATCGCCCCGGCGGCGTTCCTCGCCGTGACCGTGCTCGCCGTCATCGCGCTCGGCGACACGCTGCGCGCCGCACTCGACCCACGTCGGCGCTGACGCGCCAGACTCGCTGCAGAACCGTTCTCGAAAGGACCACCGTGACCGACACCCTCTCCGCGTACCGGAAGACCCTGCCCTACATCCGGGAGTGGGTGTCGTACAAGGTGTGGCAGCTGCGGGTGCCCGGCGTGCAGGTCGCCGTCGGGTACGGCGGCGAGGTCCTGTTCGACGAGGCCTGGGGCTACGCCGACGTCGAGGCCGGGCGTCGGCTGACCACCACCGACCTGTTCCGCATCGCTTCGCACTCGAAGACCTTTACCGCGACGGCCCTGCTCCAGCTCGCCGAGCGCGGGTCGCTCCGGCTCGACGACACCGTCGGCACGTACGTCCCGGCACTGGTCGACGGCGGCTCCCCGCTCGCCGACGCCACCCTGCGCGAGCTCATGGAGATGGGTGCCGGCGTCATCCGCGACGGGCACGACGGCGACTACTGGTCCCTGCTCCGGCCGTTCCCCGACGAGCAGGAACTCCTGGCGCTCGTCCTCGACCGGGGCCAGAAGGTCCCGACCGGCTCGTCGTTCAACTACTCGAACCTCGGCTACTCCCTGCTCGGCCTGGTCATCGCCGCGGTGTCCGGGCGGTCGTACAACGACTTCGTGCGGGAGTCGATCATCGAACCCCTGGGCTTGCGGAACACCGGCCCCGACTGGGACCCCGCACGCGCCGACGACTTCGTGGTCGGGTACACCGGCTTCCACACCGCGCGGCACCGGCAGCGCATCGACCACGTCGACACCCGCGCGATGGCCGCCGCCACCGGGTTCCACGGCACCGCGTCCGACCTGGTCCGTTACTTCTCGCAGCACGTGATCGGGCAGGGCACCCTGCTCGACGACCACTCCAAGCGCCTCGCGCAGCGGAAGGCCTGGAGCGCCACCGACGACCCCGCCGCCCGGGGCTACGGCGCCGGCTTCATCGTCGACCGGATCGGCGGACGGGAGATCCGCGGCCACTCGGGCGGGTTCCCGGGGCACATCACCCAGTCGATGTTCGACCCGGCGTCCGGGCTCGTCGTGTCCGTGCTGACGAGTGCCGCCGCCGGACCCGCCACGCTCATCGCCACCGCGGTCATCGCCATGCTCGACGCGGCAGCCGACGCCGACGCCCCGGGGACCCCGGTGCCCGACGACGTGGACACCTCCGCCTTCACCGGGCGCTTCGCCAACCCGTGGGGCGTCACCGACGTCGCCCGGATCGGTGACCGGCTCGTCGAGGTCGACCCGTCCGGCGCCGAACCGATGGACACCCCCACCCGGCTCGAGGTCGTCGACGCCGACACCCTGCGGATGACCCACGGCAACCGCTTCGGCTCGGTCGACGAGGACATCACCTACACGCGCGACGACGACGGCACCGTCCGGGCGATCCGCGGCGGCGGCGGCATGTCGCAGGAGCCGTGGTCGATCCCGGAGGAGCGACCCGAGGCGGCCGCCGGGCTCGCCTCGTGACCGACGACAGGGGCACCGGCGACGGGGCCCCCGACGACGACCGGCTGCTCGGACCGGAGCGCCAGGCGTTCGTCGAGGAGTTCGCCCTGATGCTCAACGACGGCGCGGGCATGCCCCTCACCGACGCCCGGGTGCTCGGCTACCTGATGATGACCCGCGCACCGCACTCGTCGTCGTCCGACCTGCAGGCAGCGCTCGGCGCCAGCTCGGGGTCGGTGTCGATGGCCACCCGGCGGCTCGTCGACTCCGGGTTCGTGAAGCGCCACATCGTCCCCGGCGAGCGCAGCCACTACTTCCGCGCCGAGGCCGACGTCTGGGGCTCCTGGCTCGCCAGCGAACGGAAGTACCTCGACCGGCAGCGCGACATCATCGGCCGCGGGCTCGCCGTCGTCGAGGGTGCCGGCCGTACCGGCACGGGCGACGTGGACGCCGAGGTCCGCGAGCGCCTGCTCAACGGCCGCGACTACATGCAGTGGCTGCAGGGCTACCACCGCAAGATGCTCGAGGAGTGGGAGGCCTTCAAGGCCGCCCGCGACGACACCGACCCCCCGGAGACCCCATGAGCGGCACCACCGACGTCCTGATCGTCGAGCACCTCACCGTCACCTTCGACGTCGACGGCGAGGTCGTCCGCGCCGTCGACGACGCCTCGTTCACCGTCACCCGGGGCGAGGTCGTCGCGGTCGTGGGGGAGTCCGGCTCCGGCAAGAGCATGACCGCGATGACCGCGATGGGCATCGCCCCCGACGGTGCGCACGCCTCGGGGAGCATCCGGCTCGGCGACCTCGAGGTCATCGGCACCGACGAGCGCACCCTCCGGTCGGTCCGGGGCCGCAGCGTGTCGATGATCTTCCAGGACCCGTCCGCGGCCCTGAACCCGGTGTTCACCATCGGGTTCCAGCTCGCCGAGGCCGTCCGACGCACCGACGGGCCGCACGACCGCGCCGCCGTCCGGGAACGCTCGCTCGAGCTGCTCCGCGCCGTGGAGGTCCCCGAACCCGAACGCCGCCTGGGCCAGTACCCGCACGAGCTCTCCGGCGGGCAGGCCCAGCGCGTGATGATCGCGATGGCGCTCGCCGCCGACCCGGACCTGCTCATCGCGGACGAGCCGACGACAGCCCTCGACGTCACCGTGCAGGCCGAGGTCCTCGATGTCCTCCGCGCGCTGCGCGAGCGCACCGGCACCGCGATCCTGCTCATCACCCACGACATGGGCGTCGTCGCGGACCTCGCCGACCGCGTGGTCGTGATGCGCCGCGGACGCGTCGTCGAGACCGGCACCGCCGACGCGGTCTTCGCCGCACCGTCCGCCGACTCCACGCGGGAACTCCTCGCTGCGGTCCCGCGGATGGGCACCGGGTCCGGACAGGAGGCTCGGCTCGACCCCGCCACGGAGCCCCCGGCCGCCGTCCTGGACGTCCGGCACCTCGTGGTCGAGTACGGCGGCGCCCTGCGGGGGCGCTTCCGCGCCGTCGACGACGTGTCGTTCACCGTCGGCCGTGGCGAGATCGTCGGCCTGGTGGGGGAGTCCGGCAGCGGCAAGACCACCATCGGCCGGGCCGCGGTCGGCCTCGCGCCGATCACCTCGGGTTCGGTGGTCGTCGACGGCGCCGACGTCGCCGGCGCACGACGAGCCGCCCGCCGGCAGATGCGCCAGCACGTCGGCGTGGTGTTCCAGAACCCGCTCCGGTCGCTCAACCCCCGGTACACCGTCGGGCAGACCGTCGCCGAGCCGCTCCGCCAGATCCTCCGGCTGCCGGCGGTGCAGGTCGAGGAGCGTGTCGAGCGACTCCTCGCCGACGTCGGTCTCGACGGTGGGTACGCCGAGCGCTACCCGCACGAACTCTCCGGCGGCCAACGGCAACGCGTCGCGATCGCCCGCGCGGTGGCCCTCGACCCCGCGCTCCTGATCGCCGACGAGCCGACGAGCGCGCTCGACGTGTCGGTGCAGGCCCGCGTGCTCGACGTGTTCCGCGAGCTGCAGGAGCGCCTCGGGTTCGCGTGCCTGTTCGTCACGCACGACCTGGCCGTGGTCGACACCCTGTGCGACCGGGTCGTCGTGCTGCACGGCGGCCGGGTCGCCGAACACGGGACGCGCGACGCCATCCTGCGCTCGCCCCAGGACCCGTACACACGACGGCTCATCCAGGCCGCCCCCGTGCCGGACCCCGGGGAGCAGGCACGCCGACGCTCCGAGCGCCTGGCCGCCCGCGCAGGCTGAGGGGGGAGAGTCCGGGTCAGCGCACCTGGGCCGATGCCCACAGCACGCCGACGCCGCGGCCCACCGGGCGCAGCAGCGGCACCGCGACGAGCACCGCCGCGCCCAGGTACGCGACGGTCTGCAGCAGCCCCGGGAGCGCGAAGGCCACGCCGAGGGACTCCTGCGGGAGCGCCGTGAGGAGCACGGTCTCCGACAGCAGTGCGGTGACGAACCACGCCGCAGCCGCCACCGTGACGATCCAGCCGAAGGCCCGCTGCACACCCGGCGCACTCCGGACGGTGACGACGCCGAAGGCCACGAGCGCCGCCTGCGCGACGACGAGGAACACGTCGATCAACAGGCCGGGAACCAGCGACACGAGCGCGAGCACGGACACCGCGAACGTGAGCGCCCGGCGGTCCCGAGCACGCACCGCGGCGACGAGCACGACGACGGCGGCGATGCCGGCGACGACCGTGGCGCCGAGGAGCAGCCCGCGGGGCAGGTCCCAGGGCGCCAACCAGACCGTCCCGACCAGTCCGGCCGCCCCGAACACCAGCGCCGCCACCACCGCGGCCGCCGACACCACCCGTACCCCCGTGCTGCTCTGCATGCCCGCACCCTATGCCCCGGCACCCCGCCAGGGGAACACGCTCCCCACCGTTCGGCGCCCCGACGACACGCCCGTCCGGCCCCGGGTGCTCGTCCAGACGACGCGGTCGACTTGACTGTCGTTCGAACACACGTTCGAATACCGTCGTGGGACGGCGTCGTGAGAACCGGTGGCAGCCCCCGGAACACCCGGAGGTCGAGCGTCCGCGCGCGTACTCCCTGTCCGAGGACGCCCGCGGCGGTGACGTCTGCCACGCCGTCACCCCGAAGCCGGTCTGGGCGTGGGTCCAGTTCCCGACCTTCCACGTCCGGGTGAAGGCCTTCGCGAAGAGCTGGACCCGCGACGCCGTGCTGGTGGAGTGGGCGCAGTTCGGGCAGCAGGCCGAGGCGTGGGTGTGGCGCTCCGCGGTGAAGCACCGCACGCTCCGTGCCGACCGGGACAGCGCGAACCGGAGTCCGCAGAGCGCACTGCGTTGACTTCCGCCCGCACCCCGAGGATGGTTTAGCGAACACGGGTTCAGCAAGTAGCTCACTGATCGAGGCATCCGGTCCGGACCCCTGTTCCAGAAGGAGGCACCATGAAGAACGCAGCGGTGCCGTCCTGGGTCGCCCACGTGCTCACCCCGCCCGAGGTCATCAGCGCCTACGTCGAGCGTCGGATCAACGATCCGTCCCTCCTGTCGGGCGAGCAGTCGGAACCCACGTACGCAGACTTCCTGCGCGACGAGTAGACGGTCTTTTCCCAGGAGGCCCGGATCACGCACCGCTGTCGGCGGACGTGATCCGGGCCTCCTCTTCGTTCACCCCACCGGTCCGCCGCGTCGGCGACGCGCCGACAGCGTCACGCCGACGCTCGCGGCGGTGACGCACGCCAGGGCGACCGTCTCGAGCACCGTCAACCCCTCGGCCAGCACCACCAGGCCGGCCAGGGCGGCGATCGCCGGGCCGAGGCTCTGCAGCACGCCGAACACACGCGTCGGCATCCGGCGGAGCGCGAGCATCTCGAGGGCGTACGGCAGCACGCTCGACAGCACGGCGACCGCACCGAAGACGAGCAGGAGCGTCGGTTCGTGCAGGACGCCGTCGACCGCGGACCGGAGCCCGAACGGCAACGACACGAGCATCGCGACCACCATCGACACGACGAGCCCGTCGACGCCGGGGATCGCGGCGCCGACGTGCCGGTTCATCACGATGTAGCCCGCCCAGCACCCGGCGGCCAGGACCGCCCAGACGACACCGCCCACCTCGGTCACCGCGGTCGGGCCCACGCCGAGCAGCACGACCCCGGCGAGCGCCAGCACGGCCCACAGCGCATCGCGCCACCGCCGGGTGTGCACGAGCGACAGGGCGAGCGGCCCGAGGAACTCGATCGTCACGGCGACACCGATCGGGATGCTCGCGAACGACAGGTAGATGAAGACGTTCATGCCACCGAGCGCCAGGCCGAGCCCGATCGCACCGAGCCACTGCGCCCGCGTCCAGTGCCGGATCCGCGGGCGGATCACCAGGGCGAGCACGACGGCGCCGATGACGAGCCGGAGCGTGGCCGCCCCGACCGCGCCGACGTCGTCGAAGTGGGTCTTCGCGATCGCGGCGCCGAGCTGGACGGACACCATCGCGGTGAGGGCCAGCAGGGGCGCGGGGACCCGGTTCATCCCAGGTAGGCGAGGACGGCGAGGACACGGCGGTGGTCCTCTCCGGTGTCCTCGAGTGCGAGCTTGCCGAAGATGCTCGACACGTGCTTCTCGACGGCGCCGGTGCCGATCACCAGGGCGCGGGCGATGGCGGCGTTCGTGCGGCCCTCGGCCATCAGCCCGAGCACGTCACGTTCGCGCGGGGTCAGGGCTGCGAGCGGGTCGCGACGGCGGCTCATCAGCTGCGTGACGACCTCGGGGTCGAGCACGGTGCCGCCGGCGGCGATGCGGCGGACGGCGTCGTCGATCTCCTCGAGCCGGGTGACGCGGTCCTTGAGCAGGTAGCCGATGCCGGTCGCGCCGGCGGCGAGGACGTCCTCGGCGTAGGTGGCCTCGACGTACTGGGAGAGCAGGAGCACACCTGTCCGTGGAGCGATCCGGCGGGTCTCGACGGCGGCCCGGACGCCCTCGTCGGTGAAGGTGGGCGGCATCCGCACGTCCATCACCACGACGTCGGGTGCACCCTCGGGCAGGGTCGCCAGGAAGGCCCGGGCGTCGGAGTACTGCCCGATGACGTCGATGCCGGCCTCGTCGAGCACGCGGGCCAGGCCCTCGCGCAGCAGGACGGCGTCGTCGACGACGACGGCCCGGATGCGTGCTGCATCCGGGCCGTCTGTCATGCCGACCAGCCTAGTGGGAGCGCGGACGCCCCTGTGGGGTCACGACCGCTGGTTCGCCGCCGTCGGCACGCCGTTCAGGGCCCCGAGGGGGATCCGGGCGGTGGCCTCGGTCGGGCCGCCCTCGGGGCTCGAGACGACCAGGTCGCCGTCGAGGGCCCGCATGCGGCCGATCAGGCCCTCGATCCCGTGGCCCTGCTGCGGCCGGGCACCACCCCGGCCGTCGTCGGTGACGCTGACGGTCAGGTACCAGAGGCCCGAGGCGTCGACGACCAGGCCGAGGTACACCCCGGCGGTGGTGGCGCCGGCGTGCTTCATGGTGTTCGTCAGGAGCTCGCTCACCGTGAAGTACACGTTGCGCTGGATCTCCGTGGCGAGCTCCAGGCCCTCGGGCAGCCGGACGTCCAGGCCCACCGGGATCGGGGTGCGGGCGACCAGTGCCTCGAGCGCCGCGACGAGTCCGCGGTCGAGCAGGATCGGCGGGGCGAAGCCGCGTGACAGTGCGCGCAGTTCGTCGAGGGCGTCCTGGGCGTGCTCGGATGCCTCGCCGATGAGCTGCTTGGCCTTCTCGGGGTCCTTCTCGAAGGCGCGCTCGGCGGCGGACAGGTCCATGCGGAGTCGCACCAGCCGCTGCTGCGGGCCGTCGTGCAGGTCGCGCTCGATCTGGCGGAGTGCCTGCCCCTCGGCGGTGACGGCACCGGCGCGGGAGGCCTGCAGGCCGGCGACGCGCTGCTCGAGTTGCTCGGCCCGGAAGCCGCCCAGCAGGCCGAAGTCGACCCAGTAGTGCGCCAGGACGGACCCGCGGGCCCAGAGCGGGAAGAGCACGACCGAGGCGGCCATCGACAGCAGCCCGGCGACGCCGATGCCGGCCACCACGCCGTAGTCCCAGCTCGGGTACGACAGCCCACCCACGCCGCCGAACGCCCATGCGCCCGCCACGACGACCGGCCAGGTGAAACCGAGGATCAGCAGTGCGCCGGCCCCGACGGTCACGACCGCGACGAGCGGGTACACGACCGCGGCGTGCAGCAGGTAGAGCCAGTAGTGCGGGTTGGCGACGGCCGACCCCGTGCGGGTCCACCAGTTCTGCTGCCAGCGGGGCGTCCAGTCCACCGGGCGGATCGGCCTCGGGTCCGCCCAGCTCATGCGGAGCTTCTCGAACTGTCCGAGCCACCGCGCCACGAACAGCGCGATGAAGAACATGAGCAGGACGAAGGGGTTGAACAGGTCCCGGAACCCGCCACCGAAGATCGCCGTCGGGAACGCGAAGTACAGCGTGCAGAGCAGCACGGCGGTGAGCGCCATGTAGCCGAAGTCCCGCGGCAGGCGCTTCCACGCGTCGCGGTAGAACTGCCCGGCGGTCATGCCGGACCCGCGACCGGAACCACCGACCGGACCGGACCCGACCCGCGGGGTGGCGCTCCACGACGCCGGCGGGGACTGCGCGGCGTCCTGGGAGTCCTGGGGGTCCTGGTGGTGCTGGCGCGGGTACTGGGGCATCGGCTTGGTGGCTCCAGGGGGCACGGAGTCGCCCAGCGGGACGGTCTGGGCCTGGTCGGGCGAAGGCGTAGCGTCGTCCAGCGGGACGGTTCGCGCCTGGTCGAGGCGGTCGGTGTCGGTCATGCATCCAGCCTCGCGATCGCGGAGCCGTTCCCCCATCCTGCCCTCTCCCCACCCCGGGTGGGGTTATCCCCCCTCTTCCACGGACCGTCCGATCCACGCCCGCGCGTCCTGCCCGTGGATCACGCTCGTCGGATGGGTGATGCGCTCCGCGCACTGATCGACGCCGTCGGGCTCCAGGTCGGGCCGGGCACCGAGGTCCGGTCCGACGACGAGGCGTGGACGCTCGACTTCGAACCGACGGGCACCCGCGTCTGGGTGGCGACGCGGTCCCGCTCCGTGTGGATCCGGCGCGGACACGACATCGCGATCGTCGACGCCGGCACCGCTGCCCTCGTCGAAGGGCACGCGACGATCACGATCAGCACGGGCCCGGAGCGCTCCGGCCCGCCCGATGCCGCTGCGACGTACGCGTTCCCGCACGAAGCACTCTTCGCGCTGACCGGTGTCCTCGTCGGTGCCGCAACGCTCGGACCCCTCGCCGACGAGGTCCTCGCACTCCCGGCCATCGCGACGACCGGTCCGCCCGGGGCTCCCTCACCCGATGTCGGCCTCGCGCTCCGCCACATCGGGCACCTGGACGGCGGGAGGTGGCACGGCGCGCAGCAGCAGGCCCTCGCCCGACTCGTCGTCACGACGGTGCTCCGCGACAACCCGCCCCCGATGCTCGGCGACAACGGTCTCGCGCGAGTCCTCGACCGCCTGTTCGATCCCGCCGGTCAACCATCCGTGCGGGAGCTCCTCGTCGGCATCGACATGTCGGAGCGCACCCTCGAGCGCCGGTGCGTCGCAGCGACGGGATGCTCGCCCGCGCAGCTCGGCCGCTGGTACCGCAGTCTCGCCGTCCGGAGCGCGCTCAGTCGTGGAGACCGCCCGTCCGACGTCGCGACCCGCTTCGGCTTCAGCACGACGTCGTCCATGCGGCGGGCCCTCGAGCGGGTCCGACCCCCGACGAACCGCCGGTGACCGTCGACCGCGGGGGAAGGCAGTTCCGCTTCGCATCGATGACGGTTCTGGTTCACGATCCTCGGGTTTCGTGAGCCAGAACCGTCACGGCGCGGAGAAGACCACGTCGTCCCGCGCCGTCGCAGGTGCGGTGTGGCGCGCCGGTCGCGGCGGCAGCACGAGTGAGTCGTCGGCGCCGACCTCCGGAGCGGTCAGACGGGGGCGCGGCCGGTGGACTCGCGGACGCTCAGGGCGAGCGAGGGGCCCGCGCGTGACGGGAGCGGGGTGCTGGCGTCGATCTGCGCGCGCAGCAGGGTCGCCGCACGCTGCCCGAGCTCGACCGTGTCGCGGGTGAGCGAGGTGATCGCCGGCCGGACGAGCCGGATCATCGCCGAGTCGTCGAAGGACACGATCGAGACGTCGCCGGGCACCGCGACGCCCATCTCGCTCGCCACGCCCAGCCCGGCGACGGCGAGCACGTCGTTGTCGTAGACGATCGCGGTCGGTCGGACGCTCCTCGACAGCAGGGTGCGGGTGGCGCTCGCGCCGGCCTCGGCCGAGTAGTCCGTCGGTACCGAGACCGCGTCGTCGAGCCCCTCGTCGGCCGCGAACGCCCGGAGCCGGTCCATGCGCATGGCGGTGTGCTCGAACTCGGGCCTGCCGGCGACGTGCGCGATGCGCCGGTGCCCGAGGGCGTGCAGGTACCGCAGAACCGTGTCGGTGGCGTCCGAGTCGTCGATCCAGACCGTGGGTGCGGCGCCGTCGGGGGAGGGGTGCGAGCCGACGACGACGGTCGGCATGCCGAGGTCGGCGAGCAGGGCGAGCCGGGCGTCGTCGCGACGGGGGTCGATCACGATGACGCCGTCGACACGGTGTCCGCGCCACCAGTCCCGGTAGGTCTCGAGTTCCTCGTCCGCGTCACGCGCGACGAGCAGGTTCATGCCGACGTGGGTGCCGGCGAGCCCGAGCTGGATGCCGGAGATCAGGTCGCCGAAGAACGATTCCGTGCCCAGGGTCCGGGCGGGGCGGTTCAGCACGAACCCGATGGAACCGGCCTTCGCACCGCCGAGTGCCCGGGCCGCGGTGTGCGGCTGCCAGTCGAGCTCGAGGGCGATCTCGCGCACGCGGCGGCGGGTCTCGTCGGAGACACCGGGGCGGTCGTTCAACGCGAACGACACCGCGCTGATGGACACGCCGGCTCGCGCGGCGATGTCGGCGATCGTCGTTCGACGCTTGGTGGCCACGGGGTTGACTATAGCGCTTTAGTCATTCACAGTGGCTGCCACACCCGGGTTCGGTGACTGTTGCTGAACCGGTTCAGCTATGACGAGGGAGTCAGACGCCATGAGGACCACCACACGCATGACGAGGGGCCGCGCCACCGCGCTGCTCGCGACGGCCGCCGCGACGGCGCTCGTCCTGACCGGCTGCTCGAGCGGCGGGAACGCGGCCGACGGCGGCGACGGCGAGATCAGCGGCACCATCACCCTGCAGACCTGGGCGCTCACGCCGACCTACACGGGCTACCTCAACGGGGTCATCGAGGACTTCGAGCAGGCCCACCCGGACGCGAAGGTCAAGCTGCAGGACCAGCCCGGCGACGGGTACGCCGACAAGGTGCTCAGCCAGGCTTCGTCGAACAGCCTGCCCGACGTGATCAACCTGCCGCCGGACATCGCCCTGCCGCTGGCGAAGCGCGGGTTCCTGCAGGACGTCGCGAAGGACGACTCGAAGCTCGACAGCACGTACGTCGCCGGGGCACTGGCCTCGTACGAGTACAAGGGCGTCGACGGCACGTTCGGGTACCCCTGGTACCTCAACACCGACGTGAACTACTGGAACTCGACGATGTTCGCCAAGTGCGGCCTCGACGCGAAGAACCCGCCGAAGACCACCGACGAGCTGTTCACGCAGGCGAAGACCATGCACGACAACTGCCCGACCGACTACCTGATGAGCCGGAAGCCGGGCCTCGGTGACTTCACGCTCGCCGGGGTCAAGGTGCTCAACGCCGACGGCACGAAGTTCACCTTCGCCGACTCGTCGAAGGCCGCCGACCTGATCGACCGCTACAAGGACGCGTACCAGGACGGCTACATGCCCTCCAACGTGCTGAACAGCGACTACCTCGGCAACTCCACCCTGTTCACGCAGGCCAAGGTCGCCTGGACCACCGGTGGTGCCACCTCGCTCGCCGACTTCGAGAAGAACAACCCGTCGCTCAAGGGCAAGGTCACCGTCAGCCCCGCACTCGACACCCCGCCGCTCTACGTGCAGGGCCTGTCGGTCTCGAGCAAGTCGAAGCACCTCGCCACCGCCGAGGCCTTCGCGAAGTTCATGACGAACGCGAAGAACCAGGAGGCGTTCGCCCACGAGGTGAACATCTTCCCGTCCACCACGTCGTCGCAGTCCGACCCGTACTTCTCGAAGGACGACGGCACCGTGAACGGCGAGGCCCGGGTCCTGGCGAACGAGGCCCTGAAGACGGCGAAGGTCATCAACCCGGTCGAGGCGAACTCCGCGATGACGGACTTCCTCGACCAGCAGATCGCCCTCGCGATGAAGGGCCAGGTGGCGCCCGAGAAGGCGCTGCAGACCGCCCAGACCAAGATGAACAGCCTGCTGGCCAACGGCTGATCCAGCCCCGAAGAAGGAAGAGGGAGGATCGTCATGCGTGCCAACCGTTGGTACACGCCCTGGTTGCTCGTCCTGCCGGCACTGATCTGGCTCGTCGCGTTCAGCCTGTGGCCCTCGATCAACACGGTCCGGTTGTCGTTCACGAACGCCAGCCCGCTCGGCGGCGTCAGCCAGTGGGTCGGGGTCGAGAACTTCGAGACCCTGCTCGCCGACCCGCAGGTGTGGGAAGCGCTGCTCAACAGCGTCATCTACATGGCGGTGTGCCTGCCGCTGCTGACGGTCCTCCCGCTCCTCATCGCGGTGCTCGTGCAGCAGAAGCTGCCCGGGATCGCGTTCTTCCGCACCGCGTTCTACACGCCGGTCATCGCGTCCGCGGTGGTCGTCGGGCTCATCTGGACGTGGATCCTCGACGACCGCGGCGTCATCAACGAGATGGCGCAGGCCCTCGGCGTCGTGCAGGGCAGCGTCCCGTTCCTGACCGACCGGTGGCTGCTGCTCCTCAGCGCCATCAGCCTGACGGTGTGGAAGGGGCTCGGCTACTACATGATCATCTTCCTGGCCGCCCTCGGGAACGTCGGCAAGGACCTGCACGAGGCCGCCGCGCTCGACGGCGCCGGCGCGGTCCGGCGCTTCTGGTCGGTCACGATGCCCGGGGTCCGCGGCACCATGACGCTCGTCGGGATCCTGGTGTGCGTCTCCGCGCTCCGGGTGTTCAGCGAGCTCTACATCCTCACCAACGGCACCGGCGGGCCCGGCGGGCAGGACAACTCGCTCGTCATGCTCATCCAGCAGTACGCCCGCGGCTTCACCGGCAACCTCGGCTACGCGTCCGCCCTGAGCCTCCTGCTCTTCGTCGTGACGCTCGTGCCGATGCTCGCCCTCGCCCGGATGAACAGCAAGGCGGACAAGTGACGAACACGACCAGCACGACCGAACCCGTCATCGGCGGCGCGCAGGGCGCAGCCAGCCCGACGCCGGACGTGACCGGCGCGACGGGCGCGGGGCGGGCCTCCAGGCAGAACGGACGCGACGGACGCAAGCGGCGCCGCGCGGTCTGGGGCGTCATGTCCACCCGCGAGAAGGTCGTCCGCTACGTCCTGCTCATCGTGGTGCTCTTCATCACGATCGGCCCGTTCCTGTGGCAGCTGTCCACGTCGCTCAAGGGCGCTGGCGAGGACATCTACACGGCGAACCCGTCGTTCATCCCGTCCGAGCCGACCATCGAGAACTACCTGAAGGTCGCCGCCGCGATCCCGGTGTGGCGGTACATCGGCAACTCACTGCTCGTCGCCGCGATCGACGTGCTCGGCAACATCGTGTTCGCGACCCTCGCCGGCTTCGCCCTCGCCCGTCTGCAGTGGCGACACCGGAAGCTCGTGCTCGGCCTGTTCCTCGGCACCCTCGTGCTGCCCGGCGAGGCGACGATCATCTCGCAGTTCGTCACCGTGAAGGACCTCGGCCTCGCCGACAACCTGGTCGGCGTCGCCCTGCCCGGCATGATCGCGGCGCTCAACGTCCTGCTGATGTTCAACGCGTTCCGGCAGATCCCCGAGGAGATCGACCAGGCCGCGGTGATGGACGGTGCGAACGCCCTGCAGCGCCTGCGCTACATCTCGCTGCCCGCCGTGCAGGGGACCATCGCCGTCATCGCGATCTTCTCGTTCATCGGTGCGTGGGACGACTTCCTCTGGCCGCTCATCGTGCTGCAGTCGCCCGAGAACCTCACCCTGACCGTCGGGTTGCAGTACCTGCAGGGCACGTTCGCCACCGACCAGCGGATGATCGCGGCCGGCACCATGATCGCCTTCATCCCGATCGCCGTGATCTTCGCCGTCCTGCAGCGCTTCTTCTTCAAGGGCGTCGAAGAGGGCGGTGTGAAGGGCTGATGCGCTTCGGGGTCAACTACACGCCCTCGGTCGGCTGGTTCCACTCGTGGCTCGACTTCTCGCGGTCGGACACCGCCAGGGACCTCGAGGCCATCGCGTCGATCGGCGCCGACCACGTGCGCATCTTCCCGCTCTGGCCGGTCGTCCAGCCGAATCGGACACTCATCCGGCAGCAGGCCCTCGACGACGTCGCGACGGTCGTCGACCTCGCCGACTCGTTCGGGCTCGACGTCAACGTGGACGCCCTGCAGGGGCACCTGTCGAGCTTCGACTTCGTGCCGTCCTGGCTGGACAGCTGGCACCGCCGCAACATGTTCACCGACCCGGACGTGGTCGCGTCGACCGCCGCCTACGTCCGGGCGCTCGCCGGAGCGGTCGCCGACAGGCCGAACCTGCTCGGGATCACCATCGGCAACGAGGTCAACCAGTTCGCACACGCGCCGCACCCCGCACCGCACGCGATCACGGCGGAGCAGGGGCACGCGTGGGCGGCGGCGATGGTCGCGGCGGCGCGAGCGGGGCTGTCGGACGGGTCGTCGGGGTCGGCCGGGTCGTCGGGGTCAGCCGCGTCGTCCGTGTCGGTCGGCCTGGAGGCACGGCTCGACCCCGCCTCGTCGGTCCCGTCCGCCATCGGGTCGCGCCCCGGGCCGCTGGTCACCGTCGCGCAGTACGACGCGGCGTGGTACGACGACGCCCAGCCCTTCGGCCCGGAGCACGCGGCGGACCACGGTGACGCCACGGTCACACACTCGTGGGTGTTCAACGGCTCGGCGGCCCTGCACGGCGCCCTCGGGGCCGGGTCGGTGCGGCACGGGGAGTACCTGCTCCAGCTCGCCGCGGCCTGGAACCGCGACGCCGCCCGTCCGAACTGGCTGCAGGAGGTCGGGGCCCCCACCAACGTCGTCGACCCCGCCGACGCCGCCGCGTTCACCGAGCAGACCATCCGGCACGTCCTCGACGCGCAGCAGGTGCTCGGGGTGACGTGGTGGTGCTCCCACGACGTCGCCCGGTCGCTCGCGGACTTCCCGGAGCTCGAGTACGACCTCGGGCTGTTCACGAACGACGGACGACTGAAGCCCGCCGGCGAGGCGTTCGCCGCCCTCGCCCGCGCCGAGCACACCCGCGACGCCCGCGCCGCACCGCCGGCCACCGCGCTCGTCCTCGACGACGTGCTGTCCGACGGCACCGACCGGCGCGGCACCCGGGCCGACTGCGCCCCCGGCGGTCGGTTCGCCGCCGCCTGGCTCGCCCTGGCCGAGGCCGCGCCGGACGGCCGCGGCCCGCAGGTCGTCCTGCGCTCCCGACTGTCGGACACCGCGCTGCTGGCCGCCCGCGGCATCGACCGCTGCGTCGACGTGCCGTCCGACCTCGACACCACCACCGTCCGCGTCGCCCACCCGGCGACCACGCCCTGACCCCGGAAGGCCCCATGCACGACGACATCCCCCTCACCACCGGACGCGCCCGCCGGGTGCTCGACGAGCGGATCACCCCCGCGGTGCACGCGACCACGACGGCCCTCGAGACCGCCTGGCACGAGCTGCCGGGGGAGCCGATCCCCCCGACCGAGGGGCTCGCGCTCACGTTCGAACCCTACGAGGTCGGCACGCCGTGGGGTGCGGCCTGGGGCACGACGTGGTTCCGGCTGACCGGGACTGTGCCGACCGAGTGGGCCGGACGCCGGGTGGAGGCCGTGATCGACCTCGGCTTCGACAAGAACATGCCCGGGTTCCAGTGCGAGGGACTCGTCTACCTGGCCGACGGCACACCCGTGAAGTCGATCAACCCACGCAACCAGTGGGTCCTGGTCACCGAGCGGGCCGAGGGCGGGGAGACCGTCGAGCTCTTCGTCGAGGCCGCGTCGAACCCCGTCCTGCTCGACTACCACCCCTTCCTGCCGACGCAGGAGGGCGACGTGCAGACCTCGTCGTCGAAGCGCCTGTACGCCACCCGCCGGATGGAGCTCGCCGTGTTCGAGTCCGAGGTGCACGAACTCGCCCTCGACGTCGACGTCCTGCTCGAACTGCAGGCCGAGCTGCCCGCCGGACCCCGACGCATGCGGATCCTGCAGGCCCTCGACGACGCCCTCGACGCGCTCGACCTGCAGCACATCCCGGAGACCGCCGGTGACGCCCGTGCGGCGCTCGCCGAGGTGCTCGCCGCTCCCGCCGAGGCCTCGGCGCACACGATCTCGGCCGTCGGGCACGCCCACATCGACTCCGCCTGGCTCTGGCCCGTGCGCGAGACCATCCGCAAGGTCGCCCGCACCACCTCGACCATGGCCGAGCTCATCGACCAGACCGACGACTTCCTGTACGGCATGTCGAGCGCGCAGCAGTACGCGTGGATCAAGGAGCACCGTCCCGAGGTCTACGCCCGCGTCAAGGCTGCGGTCGAGGCCGGCCGGTTCCTGCCGATCGGCGGCATGTGGGTCGAGTCCGACACCGTGATGCCGACCGGCGAGAGCATCGTCCGGCAGTTCTCGCAGGGCCAGCGGTTCTTCGAGCGCGAGTTCGGCATCCGGCCCAAGGGCGTCTGGCTGCCCGACAGCTTCGGGTACTCGCCGGCGCTGCCGCAGCTCATGCGTCGTGCGGGCTTCGAGTGGTTCTTCACGCAGAAGATCTCGTGGAACCAGGTGAACAAGTTCCCGCACCACACGTTCCTGTGGGAGGGCATCGACGGGTCGCGGGTGTTCTCGCACTTCCCGTCGATGGACACCTACAACTCGCGGTTGTCCGGCAGCGAGGTCGCGAAGGCCTCCCGCCAGTTCCGCGAGAACCGACTCGCCACCGGCTCGATCGCCCCGGTCGGCTGGGGTGACGGCGGCGGTGGGACGACCCGCGAGATGACCGGCACCGCGGCACGGCTGGCCGACCTCGAGGGCAGCGCGAAGGTCCGCTGGGAGCACCCGGACGCGTTCTTCGACCGGGCGAAGTCCGAGCTGACCGACCCCCCGGTGTGGGTGGGTGAGCTGTACCTCGAGCTGCACCGCGCCACGCTCACGTCGCAGCACGGCACGAAGCAGGGCAACCGCCGCTGCGAGCAGCTGCTCATCGAGGCCGAGCTCTGGGCCGCGACCGCCGCCGCCCGCACCGACTTCGCCTACCCGTACGACGAACTCGACGCCCTGTGGCAGCAGGTCCTGCTCCAGCAGTTCCACGACATCCTGCCGGGCACCTCGATCGCGTGGGTGCACCGCGAAGCGGTCGAGCGCTACGCCGAGACGGCCGCGGCGCTGACCGCGATCATCGACCAGGCGCTCTCGGCGCTCGCCGGCACCGGAGACGCAGCCGTCGTCGTGAACCCGGCCCCGTTCCTCCAGGCCGGTGCACCAGCGCAGGGAGCGGTCCTGGCGACCGACGTGGCGGCGGCGACCGCGGTGTCGCTGACCGAGCAGGACGGCGGGTACGTGCTGGCGAACGACCTGGTGCGGGTCGTCGTCGACGCGCGGGGGCTCGTGACGAGCGCCGTCGACCTGGCGAGTGGGCGCGAGGCCATCGCGGCCGGCCAGGCGGCGAACCTGCTGCAGCTGCACCAGGACTTCCCGAACATGTGGGACGCGTGGGACGTCGACCGGTACTACCGGAACCGCGTCGAGGACCTGGTGTCGCTGTCGGCCCTCGACGCATCCGTCGACGAGGCCGGGGTCGCACGGGTCGTCGTCTCGCGGGTCTTCGGTGACTCGACGGTGACGCAGGAGATCGTCCTGGCGCCGGGGTCCCGCACGGTCGAGTTCGACCAGGTGACCGACTGGCACGAGACCGAGAAGTTCCTCAAGGTGGCGTTCCCGCTCGACGTCCGTGCCGAGCACACCGTCGCGGAGACGCAGTTCGGCGCGCAGAAGCGGGTGACGCACACGAACACCTCGTGGGAGGCCGCGAAGTTCGAGACCTCGATGCATCGCTACGTGCTGGTGTCCGAGCCGGGCTTCGGCGTCGCGCTCGTGAACGACTCGATCCACGGCTTCGACACCACGCGTGACGCCGTCGACGGGCACGTCACCACCACCGTGCGGCTGTCGCTGCTGCGGGCACCGCGGTTCCCGGACCCCGAGACCGACCAGGGCGTGCAGACGCACCGGTACGGCATCGTCATCGGCACCGACCAGCTCGGAGCCACGTCAGCCGGCGTGCGGATGAACGCGGGCGCGCGGACGATCACCGGGGCGCACGGCTTCGACCCGCTGGTGCAGGTCTCCGGCGACGTCGTGCTGTCGAGCGTGAAGCTCGCCGACGACCGGTCCGGCGACCTGGTCGTGCGCGTCTACGAGCCGTCGGGGCAGCGGGGGACCGGGGGCATCGAGGCCGACGGCGCGGAGTTCGGCCCGGCTGCCGAGGTGACGCTGCTCGAAGAGCCGCTGACCCCGGCCGGGGTGGTCGACGCGTCCTCGTTCGCCGTCGACGCCTACGAGGTCCGCACCTTCCGCTTCCCACGCGAGTGATCGATCCATCCACACAAGGAGGAACGCCATGAAGAAGTCCACGAAGTTCAGCATCGCGACCGTACTGGTCGCCATGCTCGCGGCACCACTGGTGCCCGCCGCAGCATCCGCGGCGCCCTCCTCGTCCGGGTCCAGCCACGGGCACGGGCACGGTCCGTCCCACGGCGGCGGTCACGGTCACGGGCACCACGCTGCGCCCACCAAGTCGGGGCCGACGAGCATCGCCTACGTCGAGGTGAACAACGACGAGCTCGCCAACGTCGGTCGGTACACGCTGGCGAACGGCGCGAACGCGTTCGACGTGGCGATCATCTTCGCCGCGAACATCAACTACGAGGACGGCAAGGCGGTCCTGTACAACAACGAGAACGTGCAGCGCACCCTCGACCAGGCCGCCACGCAGATCCGCCCGCTGCAGGCCAAGGGCATCAAGGTCACGCTCTCGGTGCTCGGCAACCACCAGGGCGCCGGCCTCGCGAACTTCCCGACGAAGGCCGCGGCGCGGGACTTCGCGGCGCAGGTGTCGGCGACGGTGAAGCAGTACGGACTCGACGGGGTGGACCTGGACGACGAGTACTCCGACTACGGCGTGAACGGTACCCCGCAGCCGAACCAGCAGTCCATCGGCTGGCTCATCAGTGCCCTGCGTGCGGACATGCCGGGCAAGATCATCTCGTTCTACGACATCGGCCCGTCGTCCGACGCCCTGAAGACGGCGAACCCGTCGATCGGTGGGAAGCTCGACTACGCCTGGAACCCCTACTACGGCACCTACACGGCGCCGACGATCCCGGGCCTGCCGAAGTCGAAGCTGTCCGCCGCCGCGGTCGACATCCAGAACACCCCGCAGGCCACCGCAGTGTCGCTCGCACAGCGCACGAAGGCCGACGGGTACGGCGTCTTCATGACGTACAACCTGCCGGGAGGCGACGAGTCGGCGTACGTGTCGTCGTTCACGAACGTGCTCTACGGCCAGGCCGCGTCGTACCGCTGACGCTCGCATCCTGACGGAGGCTCGCGCCCCGTGCTCCCCGGCTCCGGCCTGGAGGCGCGGGGCGCGTCCGTCGTCCGGTCCCGCTGGTCCGGGGGAGGCACCAGTTCCTCCTCGCGAATGACGGTTCCGGTTCGCAGACCCCGGCGATCGTGAACCGGAACCGTCATCCACCGAAAACGAATCCCGGCCCGGCGCGCTCGACGCCGCGGTCGTACGATCGCCGCATGGAGCTCGAGTTCCGCGGCGAGGTGATCGAGTGGCGCGGCCCGTCACCGTTCTTCTTCGTCGTCGTGCCGCCGGACGCCGCCGAGGTCATCGCGGACCTCGCGCCGGTGCTCACCTACGGGTGGGGTGTGATCCCGGCCCGCGTGACGATCGGCCCGGTGACGTGGACGACGTCGCTGTTCCCGAAGGACGGCGGGTACCTCGTGCCGTTGCGGGCGGCGGAGCGGAAGCGTGCCCGTGTCGATCTCGGTGACTCCCCGGAGATCACCCTCGAGTTCGCCGACCCCTGACGGGAGAGGTGAGGTTGTGGAGGGGATGACGGGAATCGAACCCGCGTAGCCAGTTTGGAAGACTGGGGCTCTACCATTGAGCTACATCCCCGCGCCTGCGCACCAGGCGCAGCCCGACCATCGTAGCGGACGAACGAGCACCGACATGCCGACGCGCGTCATCCCGAAGCCAGACCCCGGCGCCGCGCGGACCATCCGCTGGTCGCGGGTGGTCTCGTACGTGCTGGTGGTCCTCGCCGCCGCGGTCCTGTCCCTGCGCCCCGACCTGTTCGGCGATCCGCAGTCGCAGCCCGCGCACGCACTGCTGCACGTCTGGCGGATCGTCGTCGGACTGCTGCTCGCGGTCGCCGCACTCGGGGTCCAGGTGGCCGTCGGGATCCGTTGGCGACGCGGACTGCGACGTGCCGCTGACGACGACTGAACAACGTCCGGGAACAGCGCGGCGTCGGACCGCTAGACTCACCGGGGTCGCATGCGCCCTGCGCGTGCGCGGCCGATCCCTGGCACACACCAACGGGGCGTAGCTCAGCTTGGTAGAGCGCCCGCTTTGGGAGCGGGAGGTCGCAGGTTCAAATCCTGTCGCCCCGACCAGGTCCTTCGAGCACCACCGACCACACGAACGTCAACCAACAGGAGAACATCCCTTGGCCACCAGCACCGTCGACAAGGTGAGCGACACCCGCGTCAAGCTCACCGTGAACGTGACGCCGGACGATCTCAAGCCGAGCATCGACCACGCCTACAAGCACATCGCCGAGCAGATCAACATCCCCGGCTTCCGCAAGGGCAAGGTCCCGCCGGCGATCGTCGACCAGCGCGTCGGCCGCGGCGAGGTCCTGAACCACGCCGTCGGTGACGCCATCGACAACTTCTACCGCCAGGCGGTCGAAGAGCAGGAGCTGCGCATCCTCGGCCGTGCCGAGGCCGACGTCGCCGAGCTGCCGAACGTCGCGGACTTCACCGGCGACCTCGTCCTCACCTTCGAGGTCGACGTCCGCCCTGAGTTCGACCTGCCGGACTACTCCTCGTACGAGCTCACCGTCGACGCCGTCGAGGTGTCGGACGACGAGATCGAAGAGGAACTGCAGAACCTCCGCACCCGCTTCGGCACGCTCGTGACGGTCGACCGTCCGGCGAAGACCGGCGACTTCGCGCAGATCGACCTCACCGCCAGCATCGGTGACGACGAGGTCGACTCGGCCACCGGCGTCTCCTACGAGATCGGCTCCGGCGACCTGCTCGAGGGCATCGACGAGGCGCTCGAGTCCCTGACCGCCGGTGAGTCGACGACCTTCGAGTCGAAGCTCGTCGGTGGCGACCGCGAGGGCGAGACCGCCCAGATCGCCGTCACCGTCACCGCCGTCAAGGAGCGCGAGCTCCCCGAGGCCGACGACGAGTTCGCCCAGATCGCCAGCCAGTTCGACACCATCGACGAGCTCAAGGCGGACCTCAAGGAGCAGATCGCGAAGTCCAAGACCTTCGGTCAGGGCGCCGCGGCTCGCGACAAGCTCGTCGAGAAGCTCACCGAGGACGTCAACATCCCGATCTCGGAGCAGCTCATCGCCGACGAGGTGCACCGTCACCTCGAGCAGGAGAACCGCCTCGAGGACGAGGAGCACCGCAAGGAGGTCTCCGAGTCCAGCGAGACCGCCTTCCGCTCGCAGATCCTCCTCGACGCGATCGCCGAGAAGGAAGAGATCCAGGTCTCGCAGGAGGAACTGACCCAGTACCTCATCCAGGCCGCCGCGCAGTACGGCATGGAGCCGGCCGAGTTCATCAAGGTCATCGACCAGAACGGCCAGATCCCCGGCATGGTCGGCGAGGTCGCCCGTTCGAAGGCGGTCGCGACCGTCCTGTCGAAGGTGACCGTCAAGGACACCAACGGCGACGCCGTCGACCTGTCCGCCTTCACGGCGGGCGTCGCGCAGGAGCCGGCAGGGGACGCCGAGTAACGATCTCGACGCCACCAGCACGACTTGACGGGAGGCACGGTGCCAGCTGGCACCGTGCCTCCCGTCCGTCGTTTCCGCACCTTCGCATTGCCGACAGCGAACAGACGAGAACTGGTGCGTTGCACCCGATAAGTTCGACAACAAGCGACAACTGAACGGGAGCTTTTCCATGGCCGAAGCAACACTGAACCCCAGTGTTTTTGACCGCCTTCTGAGAGACCGGATCGTGTGGCTCGGCTCCGAGGTCCGCGACGACAACTCGAACGAGATCGCAGCCAAGCTGCTGCTGCTCGCCGCCGAGGACCCTGAGAAGGACATCTACCTCTACATCAACTCGCCCGGTGGTTCGATCACCGCCGGCATGGCGATCTACGACACGATGCAGTTCGTCCCGAACGACATCGTCACCGTGGGCATCGGCCTCGCCGCGTCGATGGGACAGTTCCTGCTGTCCTCCGGCACGCCCGGCAAGCGCTACATCACGCCGAACGCGCGCGTGCTGCTCCACCAGCCGTCCGGTGGCTTCGGCGGTACCGCCGCCGACATCCAGACGCAGGCCAAGGTCATCCTCGACATGAAGCAGCGCATGGCGGAGCTCACGGCCGAGCAGACCGGCAAGTCGGTCGAGCAGATCCTCAAGGACAACGACCGCGACAACTGGTTCACGGCGCAGGAAGCGCTCGAGTACGGCTTCGTCGACCACCTCCGCGCCTCGAGCGCCGAGGTCATCGGCGGTGGTGGCACCGTCGGCGACGGCGAGACGCCCACCAGCGCAGCCGAGCCCGACGCCCAGTCCTGATCACCACCGAAGAAAAGGAAACGAGAATGCATCTCCCCATGCTCGGTGGCGCGCAGAACGTCCCGGCTCCGTCCAATCGGTACATCCTGCCGAGCTTCGAAGAGCGCACGGCCTACGGCTACAAGCGCCAGGACCCGTACGCCAAGCTGTTCGAGGACCGCATCGTGTTCCTCGGCGTGCAGGTCGACGACGCGTCGGCTGACGACGTCATGGCCCAGCTGCTCGTGCTCGAGTCGATGGACCCCGACCGCGACATCGTGATGTACATCAACTCGCCCGGTGGCTCGTTCACCGCGATGACGGCGATCTACGACACGATGCAGTACATCCGTCCGCAGATCCAGACGGTCTGCCTCGGCCAGGCTGCCTCGGCCGCGTCGGTGCTCCTCGCCGGTGGCACCCCCGGCAAGCGCCTCGCGCTGCCGAACGCCCGTGTGCTGATCCACCAGCCCGCGACCCAGCAGGGTGGCGGTCAGGCGTCCGACATCGAGATCCAGGCGGCGGAGATCCTCCGCATGCGCACCTGGCTCGAGGAGACGCTGTCGAAGCACTCCAACAAGACGCCGGAGGAGATCAACCACGACATCGAGCGCGACAAGATCATGTCCGCGCAGGAAGCCGTGGAGTACGGCCTGATCGACCAGGTCCTCACCAGCCGCAAGAACCTGCCGGCGCTCGTCAAGTAGCACCAGCACGAACGACGAAGGCCCCGCACCGAACGGTGCGGGGCCTTCGTCGTTGCGCGGTGGTCAGTCGTCGGTGTCGTCGGACTCCGGGGCCGGCTTGCGACGCAGGAGCAGCAGCACCGCGACGACCACGCCGACCAGCACGATGCCACCGGCGCCGATCCAGATCGCGTCGGACGCCGCCGAGTCGCTCGACCCCGAGGCCGTGCCGGTGGCGGTGTCCGAGCCGGTGTCGTCGTCACCCGCAGTGGCGCAGGTCGGGGGCTTCGCCGCACCCGAGGCCGGAGTGAAGCCCGACGGTGCCTTCCAGGTGAAGGGGTACTCGTCGGACACGGTGTGCCCGTCGGCTGAGACGATCTGCCACTCGACGGTGTACCCGCCCGAGTCGCCGAGTGCGGCGGTCGTGGTCATCGACGGCCCCTCGACGTCGACGCAGCCGTCCTCGTAGTACCTGCCGTCGGGGCCGACGATGCGGAACGCGAAGCCCGACCCCGAGTCGCCGATGTCGAGCAGCTTGTCGTTCGTCGTGATGTCGAACGTCTCCGGCAGTTCGGTCAGGGTGCCGCCGACCTCGGGGTCGGACGAGACCAGGTAGTTGTGCGCGCTGGCCGGACCGGCGAGCCCGAGGACCGCACCACCGGCGATCGCGACGGCCGCGGCGGTCCCGGCCACGAGCCTCCAGGCAGAGGGCCGCGGGTGGGACCGACGCGAGCCGCGCCGCGTCACTTGGCGGAGCTCCGACGACGCGTGCCGGCGACGGCGACGACCAGTGCGACGGCACCGAGCACCAGGCCGCCGAGGCCGAGGAAGCGACCGACCAGGTCGGGGTCGCTCGAGGCGGTCGTGCCGGCGGCCTCGGCCGTCGGGGTCGCGGCGATCGGGTCACCGTCGTCGTCCGTCGCCTCGGCGGCGGTCAGCGTGATCGAGGGTGCCGGGTGCTCGGGCTCGGCTTCGCCGGCCTGCTGCTCCTGGTTCCACTCGACGCTGCCCTTCTCGCAGGTCTGGATCGCGGGGAACTCGACGAGGTCACCGGCCTTGCCGTCCGGCAGCGAGAACGAGAGTGCGAAGGTGTCGCGCTCGTCGGCGGGCAGGGGGGTCTTCGCGGTGTACGTGACGCTGGTGACACGCTCGGCGGCCGTCTCGGCGTGGTCCTCGTCCGATGCCGAGGCCGACGGGTCGGTGTAGGGCTCGGTCGCCTTCGTGATCGTCCAGTTCGGGTTCACGGTGGGCGTGACCTCGATGACGGACTCCGGCACCTGGAACTCGATCTTGGTGGTGGGGGAGCCGTCGCAGCCGTGCGGGACCGAGAAGGTCGCCGTGGTGTACGAGTTCGCTGCGGTCGACGTGGCCGTGGCGGACACGTGCGCGCTGGCCGTCGTGGCGCTACCGAGGACGATGACGGCCGCGACACCGAGGGTGACGGCGCCGCCGGCGGCGAGACGCTTCTGCATGGGGTTCCTTCCGGGGTGGTTCTGCACCTGCTGTTCTACAAGATGTAGAGAAGTCCGGATCACCGTAGCAGGGTCGCACGCCCAGGGCGAACGCGCGGGCGGATTCCGGAGGGGCATCGCGGTCGGTGTCACCGGTTGCGGTTAGGCTCGTGTCCACGACGAGGTGCCCACCAGCAGCGGTGCACCAGCGGTGGTGCGACAGCGCGGCCGACATGTCCAATCAGGGAGGCACGGGAATGGCACGCATCGGAGAGAGCGGCGATCTCCTCAAGTGCTCGTTCTGCGGCAAGAGCCAGAAGCAGGTCCAGCAGCTCATCGCCGGACCGGGCGTCTACATCTGCGACGAGTGCGTCGAGCTCTGCAACGAGATCATCGAGGAACGTCTGGCCGAAGCCGGCGAGGACACCTCGAGCGGGGACTTCGAACTGCCCAAGCCGCGGGAGATCTTCGACTTCCTGCAGGAGTACGTCATCGGGCAGGACCCGGCGAAGCGCGCCCTCGCCGTGGCCGTCTACAACCACTACAAGCGCATCCGGGCGCAGGGGCAGATCACCGCCGCCGAAGACCGCGACGACATCGAGATCGCCAAGTCGAACATCCTGCTCATCGGCCCGACCGGCTGCGGCAAGACGTACCTGGCGCAGACGCTGGCCAAGCGCCTCAACGTGCCGTTCGCCGTCGCGGACGCCACCGCCCTGACCGAGGCCGGCTACGTCGGCGAGGACGTCGAGAACATCCTCCTCAAGCTCATCCAGGCCGCCGACTACGACGTGAAGCGCGCCGAGACCGGCATCATCTACATCGACGAGGTCGACAAGATCGCCCGCAAGGCCGAGAACCCGTCGATCACGCGCGACGTCTCCGGCGAGGGCGTGCAGCAGGCGCTGCTCAAGATCCTCGAGGGCACGGTCGCCTCGGTCCCGCCGCAGGGTGGCCGCAAGCACCCCCACCAGGAGTTCATCCAGATCGACACGACGAACGTGCTGTTCATCGTGGCGGGTGCGTTCGCCGGGCTCGAGGACATCGTGTCCTCGCGCGTCGGCAAGCGTGGGATCGGCTTCGGGGCGCCTCTGCACAGTGCGACCGACCACCAGGACCTCTACTCCGAGGTGCTGCCGGAAGACCTGCACAAGTTCGGTCTCATCCCCGAGTTCATCGGCCGTCTGCCCGTCGTCACCACGGTGTCGCAGCTCGACCAGGCGGCGCTCATGCAGATCCTCACCGAGCCGAAGAACGCGCTGGTCAAGCAGTACCAGCGGATGTTCCAGATCGACGGCGTCGAGCTCGAGTTCGACCAGGGTGCGCTCGAGGCCATCGCGGACCTCGCGGTGCTGCGCCAGACGGGCGCCCGCGGGCTCCGGGCGATCCTCGAAGAGGTCCTCGGCCCGGTGATGTTCGACGTCCCGTCCGACGACGACGTCGCCCGCGTGGTGATCACCCGTGAGTCCGTGCTCGAGAACGCGGCGCCGACGATCGTGCCGCGACCCCGGGCCAAGCGCGTCGAGAAGTCGGCGTAGCCCTCCGGAACCACGAAACGGACACAGCACCTCGGAATTCCGTGGTGCTGTGTCCGTTTCTTGGTGCGAGCCGGGGCCGGTGCCCGTGCCGGTGTCGCCGCCGGGGACGGTGCCGGTGTCGCCGCCGGGCCTACTCCAGCCCGCGGCGCCGCAGCAGCGGGCCGACCTCGGCGTCGCGGCCGCGGAAGTCCCGGTACGCCTCCAGCGGGTCCTTCGCCCCGCCGACCCCGAGCAGCCGCTCGGCGAACCGCTTGCCAGCCCCGCGGTCCAGCCCGCCGTTGTCGCGGAACCACTCCACCGTGTCGGCGTCGAGCACCTCGGACCAGATGTACCCGTAGTACCCGGCGTCGTACCCGCCCGAGAACGTGTGCGCGAAGTACGTCGACGAGTAGCGCGGCGGCACGGCCTCGACCGCGATGCCGGCGGCGGCGAGGGCGTCTCGCTCGAAGTCCGCGACGGACGTCACCGCCGCGGCGTCGGCTGCCGAGAGCCGGTGCCACGCCTGGTCGAGCAGTGCTGCGGCGAGGTACTCGGTGGTGCCGAAGCCCTCGTTGAACCCCTCGGACTCGCTGAGCCCCAGGACGAGCTCGGGCGGCAGGGGCGCGCCGGTCTCGTGGTGCTTCGCGTAGTTCGCCAGCACGGACGGCCACGACAGCCACATCTCGTTCACCTGGCTCGGGAACTCGACGAAGTCCCGCTCGACGTTCGTGCCGGAGAACCGCGGGTAGGTGGTGCGGGCGACGAGGCCGTGCAGGGCATGCCCGAACTCGTGGAAGAGCGTCTCGACCTCGTCCTGGATGAGCAGGGTGGGGGAGCCGGCGGACGGCTTCGCGACGTTGAGGTTGTTGACCACGACGGGCAGGGTGCCGAGCAGCTCGGACTGCTCGACGACGGGGTTCATCCACGCGCCGCCGCGCTTGCCGTCGCGCGTGTAGAGGTCGAGCAGGTACAGTCCGACGGGCTCGTCGTCGTCGCCGGTGACCTCGAAGACCCGCACCTCGTCGTTGTAGCCGTGCAGGTCCGGGCGCTCGGTGAAGGTCAGACCGTACAGGGCGCCCGCGGCGTGGAAGACCCCGTCGTGCAGGACCCGGTCGGCCTCGAAGTACGGGCGGAGCGCGGTGCTGTCCGCGGCGAACTGCTCGCCTCGCAGGATCTCGGTGGCGTACGCCCAGTCCCACGACTCGATGTCGAAGCCGACCGTGCGCGACCGGACCGCGCGTTCGTCGTCGGCGTTCCGTGCAGCAGCGCCGACGAGCGAGGACAGCAGCCCGTCGACGGCCTCGGGGGTCTTCGCCGTCTCGTCGGCGGTGACCACAGCGGCGTGGTTCGGGAACCCGAGCAGCTCGGCGCGCTCCGCGCGGAGCCGGACGATGCGGAGCAGCACGTCGCGGTTGTCGTACTCGTTGCCGCGACGACCGCGGGCGAGCGAGGCGCGCATGATCCGCTCGCGCAGGTCCCGGTTCGCCAGCGAGGACAGCCACGGGTGTCCTGTGTAGAGCGGCAGCGTGATGAGCCAGCCGTCCAGGCCCCGGTCGGCAGCGGCGGCGGCCGCGGCGGACTTCGCACCGTCGTCGAGCCCCTCGAGCTCGTCCTCGCTGGTCACGTGCACGGCGGAGTCGTTGGTGTCCTCGAGCAGGTTCCGCTCGAAGGTCGTCGTGAGGGTCGAGAGCTCCTGGTTGATCGCGGTCAGACGCTCCTTGCCCGCGTCGTCGAGGCCCGCGCCCGCCAGGGTCATCTCGGCGTGCGTCCGCTCGACCAGTCGCAGCGCCTCGCCCGCCAGTCCGGCGGCCTCGGCACCGTCGAGCACCGCCTGCACGCGGGCGTACAGGCGGGAGTCGAGCGTGATCGCGTCGCGGTGGGCGGCGAGGAGCGGGGAGACCTCGGCCTCGAGGTCGTGCAACTCCGGGGTCGAGTCGGCCGACGACAGCGTGAAGAACACGTGGCTGACGCGGGTCAGCAGCTGCCCGGATCGCTCGAGTGCGACCAGGGTGTTCTCGACCGTCGGGGCGTGCGGGTCGGTGGCGATGGCCTCGACCTCGGCGCGCTGCTCGGCCATGCCGGCCTCGAACGCCGGTCGGTAGTGCTCGAGTCGCACGTCGTTGAAGGGCGGCAGGGCGTAGGGGAGGGTGCTCGGGACGTCGAACGGGGTTGCCATCTGCCCACCCTATGCACGGGTGCTGGAGTGCGTTCCTTCCCATGACGCCCGGACTGGGAAGCGGATTCGGGCGTACCTGGTCGAAACAACCCACCCGGTACGCCCGGAAACACCAGGTACGCCCGGAAACAACAGGTACGCCCGGAAGCACCAGGTACGCCCGGTACGCCCGAAACGACCAGGTACGCCCGGAACGACCCGGGGAGCGCACCCGCGCCCGGCGCGACCAGCGAGCGGACGGGAGGCCCGTGGCGGTCTCGCCACGGGCCTCCCGTCCGCATCGTGGTCGCGTGTCAGCGCATCGCGGCGTCGATCAGGGTCACCGCGGCTCGGCGCGCGTGCGCGGCCGGCGCCGTGGTGCCGGCGATGGCCGCGGTGGTCTGCGCGCCCTCGGCGAGCAGTGCGAGCTGCGCGGCGAGCTCTTCGGCGTGCTCGGGGTCGGTGACGACCTCGGCGGTGAGCCGCTGCACGAACCGCTGGAACGAGTCCTTGTGCTCGCGCGCGATCTCGGCGACCGCGGGCGAGGTCGCGCCGAGCTCGCCGAACGCGTTGATGAACCCGCAGCCGCGGAACGTGTCGTCGCCGAACCACGACTCGAGGAAGTCGTAGACCGCCAGGAGCTTGTCGCGCGGGCTGGCCGCAGCCTCGACCGCGCCGTGCACGCCCTGCTCCCACATGTCGTGGCGGCCGGCGAGCACCGCGGCGATGAGCTGCTCCTTGCCGGGGAACGCCGCGTACAGCTTCTTGAGGGAGACCCCTGCGCCCGTCCGGATCTCGTCCATCCCCACGGACTGGATCCCGCGCGTGTAGAACAGCTGGTCCGCGACCTCGACGATGTGTGCTCGGACGTCCGGCTCGACGGTGCTGGTGGCCATGTGTGTACCCCGTTCCCTGAGTGTTCACCGTTCTCGACTTGCGCCGGGAACGGGCGTTCTCTACTGTAGTCCACATCGGCGGAGAACGATCGTTCTCCGCGATACCCAGGGAAGGAACGATCATGGGTGCCATCACCGTCGGAACCGAGAACAGCGTCGACATCGAACTCCACTACGAGGACAAGGGCCAGGGGCAGCCGATCGTGCTGATCCACGGCTTCCCCCTCGACGGCAACTCGTGGGAGGGGCAGGTCCCGATGCTCCTCGAGGCCGGCTACCGCGTCATCACGTACGACCGCCGTGGCTTCGGCCAGTCCTCGCAGCCGTCCACCGGCTACGACTACGACACCTTCGCCGACGACCTGCACACGGTCCTCGAGACCCTCGACCTGCGCGACGTGATCCTCGTCGGCTTCTCGATGGGCACCGGTGAGATCGCCCGCTACATCGGCCGCCACGGTGAGGACCGGATCGCGAAGGTCGCGTTCCTGGCCTCGCTCGAGCCGTTCCTCGCCATCACCGACGACAACCCCGACGGCGCCGGCCCGATGTCGTTCTTCGAGGGCGTCGCCGCCGACGTGGCGAAGGACCGCTACGCGTACTTCACGAACTTCTACCAGGACTTCTTCAACCTGTCGGAGAACCTCGGCTCCCGCATCTCCGAGGAGCAGGTCCGCAACGCCTGGAACATCGCGGCCGGCTCCGGCTCGATCGCGTCCGCTGCAGCACCCCTGACCTGGCCGACCGACTTCCGCCAGGACATCCCGAAGGTCACCGTCCCCGCCCTGATCGTGCACGGCACGTCGGACAACATCCTGCCCATCGACGCCACCGGCCGACGCTTCACCCAGGCCCTGCCCGCGGCGGAGTACGTCGAGATCGAGGGCGCCCCGCACGGCCTGCTCACCACGCACACCGCCGAGGTGAACGAGGTCCTGCGCACCTGGCTCGCCGAGTCCTGATCCCTCGGCGATCACGCGGGCGCTCCCCGGAGGGGGCGCCCGCAGCGTGAGCACGAATGGTCGGGTCCCCACCGGGGACCCGACCATTCGTGCACACCGAGCGAGGTCCGCGCAGCGGACCACGCGCAGTGCGCCGCGCGCTAGTCCTCTTCGCCCGCGTCGTCGGGGTTGGTCACCTGGGCGTGCCCGAGCGCGTCGAGGTGGATCGAGGTCCCGTCGTCGAGCTCGACGATCGGCTTGCCCTCGAGGAACGTCAGGGTCCAGCCCCACGTCGCCGTGTCGACGGACTCCGCCGCGAGCTCGTCCTCGACCTCGCGCACGGCGACGACCATCACCTCGGGCAGTCGCGCAGGCGGCTCCCCACCCACGTTCCAGCGTGTGCCCAACTGCATCCGTGCCTCCAGTCCGTTCGTTTCGTGAGCAGGAATGGTCGGGTCCGCCTGACGGACCCGACCATTCCTGCTCACCATGCGTCGTGCGCGAGCCTACGACGCCGGCTGCTCCGCGAGCTCGATCTCGGTGACGGCGAGCTCGTCGCCGTCGACGAACGACAGGTTCTCGATCCGGCCCACGGCCGCCAGGTCCACCGCTGCGCGCTCGATGAGCACGCGCGTCTCGGCGGGTGCCGCCACGACCGCACGCGTCACGGGCGTCTTCTGCGACGCCTTCGCCGCCGTCTTCGCGCCGCGGATGCCGATGAGCGCCTGTCCGACGGCCGCGAGCAGCCCGGTGGGGGCCGCGTCGGTCGGCAGGTCGGCCGCGGTCGGCCAGGAGGCCCGGTGCACGCTGGTGTCGTGGGTCCAGGCCCACACCTCTTCCGTCGCGTACGGGAGGAACGGTGCCAGCAGCCGGAGCAGCACGTCGATCGCGCCGCGCAGCGCCAGGACCGCACTCGCCTGCGTCTCGTGCGTCGCGTCGGACGCGGTGCCGTAGGCGCGCTCCTTCACGAGCTCCAGGTAGTCGTCGCAGAACGTCCAGAAGAAGCGCTCGGTGATCTCGAGGGCACGGGCGTGGTCGAAGCCGTCGAACGCCGCGGTGGCCTGCTCGACGACCGCGCCGAGCTCGGCGAGCATGTCGACGTCGAGTGCCTCGGTGACGCTGGTGGCGCCCTCGGGCAGCGGGAAGCCGTAGACGAACTTCGCCGCGTTGAGCACCTTGATCGCCAGGCGGCGGCCGACCTTGATCTGCTTCGGGTTCTGCGGGTCGAACGCCGCGTCGGTGCCGAGCTTCGACGAGGCGGCCCAGTAGCGGACCGCGTCGGCGCCGTGCTGCTCGAGGATCGACAGCGGCGTGACGACGTTGCCCTTCGACTTCGACATCTTCTTGCGGTCGGGGTCGACGATGAAGCCGGAGATCGAGGCGTGCTTCCACGGGACCACGTCGGCCTCGAGCTGGCTGCGGAGCACGGTGGTGAACAGCCAGGTGCGGATGATGTCCTGCGCCTGGGGGCGGACGTCGTACGGGTACACCAGGTCGTAGAGCGCCGGGTCGGTCTCCCACTTGCCCGCGAGCTGCGGGGTGAGCGACGAGGTGGCCCAGGTGTCCATGACGTCGAGCTCGCCCTGGAACCCGCCGGGCACGCCGCGCTGGTCCTCGGTGAAGCCGGGGGCGGGCTCGGAGGCCGGGTCGACGGGCAGCTGCGCCTCGGTCGGCACGATCGGCTGGTCGAACACCGGGTTGCCGTCGGCGTCGAGCGGGTACCAGACCGGCAGCGGCACGCCGAAGAAGCGCTGGCGCGAGATGAGCCAGTCGCCGGAGAGGCCACCGACCCAGTTGTCGTAGCGGACGCGCATGAAGTCCGGGTGGAACGCGATCTCCTCGCCGCGCTGGCGCAGCGTGCTCTTCAGCTGCTCGTCGCGCGCACCGTTCACGATGTACCACTGGCGGGTCGACACGATCTCGAGGGGCTTGTCGCCCTTCTCGAAGAACTTCACCGGGTGCTGGATGGTCTTGACGTCACCGATCAGCTCGCCGGACTCGGTCAGGGCGTCGACGACGACCTTCTTGGCCGAGAACACGGTCTTGCCGGCCATCTCGGCGTAGAGCTCCCGGCCCGTCGCCGACTCGATCCAGGCGGGCTCGTCGGAACGCACGCGGCCGTCGAAGCCGATGATCGCGCGGTTCGGCAGCTGCAGCTCGCGCCACCACACGACGTCGGTGGTGTCACCGAAGGTGCAGACCATCGCGATGCCGGCGCCCTTGTCCTTCTGCGCCAGGTGGTGTGCCAGCACCGGGACCTCGACGTCGAACAGGGGGGAGCGGACCGTGGTGCCGAAGAGGTCCTGGAACCGCTCGTCGTCCGGGTGTGCCACCAGGGCGACGCAGGCGGGCAGGAGCTCCGGGCGGGTGGTCTGGATGACGACGTCGTCGCCGCCGTCGGTGCGGTGGAAGGCGATGCCGTGGTACGCGCCGGGCATCTCCTTGTCCTCGAGCTCGGCCTGCGCGACCGCGGTGCGGAACGTGACGTCCCACAGGGTCGGGGCGTCGGCCTGGTAGGCCTCGCCACGCTCGAGGTTGCGCAGGAACGCGCGCTGGGCGCTGGCCCGCGAGGTGTCGTCGATGGTGCGGTACGACTGGGTCCAGTCGACCGACAGGCCGAGCGTGCGGAAGAGCTCCTCGAACTGCTGCTCGTCCTGCACGGTCAGGCGCTCGCACAGCTCGATGAAGTTGCGGCGCGACACGGGCAGCTGGTCGGCGGCCTTCGAGGACTTGCCGTCCCCGCCCTCGAACGGCGGCGTGAACTCGGGGTCGTACGGCAGGGTCGGGTCGCAGCGGACCCCGTAGTAGTTCTGCACGCGACGCTCGGTGGGCAGGCCGTTGTCGTCCCAGCCCATCGGGTAGAACACGTGCTTGCCGCGCATGCGCTCGAACCGGGCCTTGAGGTCGGTGTGCGTGTACGAGAACACGTGGCCGATGTGCAGCGAGCCGGAGGCGGTGGGCGGCGGGGTGTCGATCGACCACACGGCGTCGCGGTGACCGGCGGCGTCGCGGTCGAAGCGGTAGGTGCCGTCCTGTTCCCAGACGGGCCCCCAGACCTGCTCCAGTCCGTCGACGCTCGGCTTCTCGGGCATGGGCTTGGTCATGGTGCACCTTCCGTCCGTGTGTGCGGCACCGAGTCCGTGATGAGGTGCCTGAGTGTTCCGCGCCTGACGCGCGGTGCCCCAATCGTAGCGGCCGCGCACGGGCGCGCAGCCGGACGACGGGCGGCTCGCGGCCATCGCCGATCGGCGCCTAGCACACCGAACTGTCGGACACGCCCGGAGCCTGCTAGTCTTCCTGGGTTTGTCCGGCGAGCGCAGGGTTCGCAGGAGCTGCAACGTCGCCGTCCGCCGGACGCCCGAAGGAAGCACCGCACCCCGGAGGAACGACTTGGCACCGAACAACGCACCCCACCAGCACGGCGATCGGCCGTTGCGCACGAAGGGCGCCGCGAAGCGCGCTCGTCGCGATCTGACGAAGGACGACGTCACCGTCGTCGAGGAGTCGCTGCTCAAGCGTGCCGTCGCGGCTGCCGCGCTCGGCAACGCCATGGAGTGGTTCGACTTCGGCATCTTCGCGTACCTGACGGTCACCATCTCGCAGGTGTTCCTGCCGCAGGGCGACCCGGCGGCGAACATCGTCGCCACGTTCGGCTTCTTCGCCGCCGCGTTCATCGTGCGCCCGATCGGCGGTGCCGTGTTCGGCCCGATCGGCGACAAGATCGGCCGCCAGAAGGTCCTCGCGCTGACGATGATCCTGATGGCCGCCGGCACGCTCATGATCGGCCTGATCCCGTCGTACGACACGATCGGCTTCTGGGCCCCGGTCCTGCTGCTCGTCGCCCGCTTCGTGCAGGGCTTCTCGACCGGTGGTGAGTACGGCGGCGCCGCGACCTTCATCGCCGAGTACTCGCCCGACAAGCGCCGCGGCTTCATGGGCTCGTGGCTCGAGTTCGGCACCCTCGCCGGCTACGTGCTCGGCGCCTCGATCGTCACCGGCCTGCAGTTCGGCCTGTCCGAGGACGCCCTGCTCAGCTGGGGCTGGCGCATCCCGTTCATCATCGCGGGGCCCCTCGGCCTGATCGGCCTCTACCTGCGTCTCAAGCTCGAGGAGACCCCGGCGTTCCAGAAGCAGCAGGAGCAGGCCGCCGAGCGCGAGGGCCAGAAGACCCCGTTCCTCAAGCTCTTCGCCGAGAACTGGCGCTCGCTCATCATCTGCATCGGCCTGGTCCTGGTCTTCAACGTGACCGACTACATGCTGCTGTCGTACATGCCGACCTACCTCGAGCAGAACCTCGGCCAGAACGCCACGTTCGGCCTGATCCTCATCGTCATCGTGATGCTGCTCATGATGGTCGTCATCACCTTCGGTGGCCGACTGTCCGACAGGTTCGGGCGCCGTCCGGTGCTCGCCGCCGGCTGCATCGGCTTCATCCTGCTGTCCTGGCCGGCCCTCAAGCTGGTCCAGACCGGCACCGGCGTCGGCGTCTTCGCCGGCCTGCTGATCCTCGGCGTCGTGCTGGTCACGTTCACCTCGACCATGCCGTCGACGTTGCCCGCGCTGTTCCCGACGATCATCCGCTACGGCGCCCTGGCGATCGCGTTCAACGTGTCGGTGTCGCTCTTCGGCGGGACCACCCCGCTCGCGACCGCCGCGCTCATCAACGCCGCGAAGGACGCCGGGTACGGCTGGGCCGAGGACATCCCCGCGTTCTACCTGATGCTCGCCGCCGTGATCGGCCTGGTCGCGGTGTACTTCACCAAGGAGACCGCCGCGAGCCCGCTCATGGGCTCCGGCCCGACGGTCGGCTCCGAGGACGAGATCGCCGGCGTCATCGAGGACTACAACGACCCGACGTCGGAGCTCGCGAAGTCCGACTGGGCGAAGGACTTCTCGACGAGCGAGATCCCGATCATCTCGGCCGACGCGGCGCAGAAGGAACCCTCCGGTTCCTGACCACGGGGCCGCGGTGACGTCACGCGCGCAGCGACAGTCCACGGGCGCGAGCGCGCGTGGACTGTCGCTCAGCCCGTGAGGTCGGTGGCGGACCCGTCGGCGGCGGGGCCCGCTGCCAGCCGCTCGGCGGCGTGCAGCAGCCGTGTGGTCACCGGGTGGGCGGGGTGCGCGAAGACCTCGGCGGCCGGTCCGTGCTCGACGACCGCGCCGCGGTGCACCACGAGGACGTCGTCCGCCATCCGACGGACCGCTCGCAGGTCGTGCGACACGAACACCATCGCCACCCCGGTCTCGTCGCGGAGCCGTTCGAGCAGCCGCAGCACGGCGTCCTGCACCGTGGCGTCGAGGGCGGTCACCGGCTCGTCGAGCACGATCACCTCGGGGTCGGTCGCCAGGGCGCGGGCGATCGCGAGCCGCTGCCGTTGCCCGCCGGACAGGGTGCGGGGGGAGCGGGACCGCAGCACGGGGTCGAGGTCGACCTGCCGCAGTGCCGCGTCGACCCGTTCGCCGAGCGCATCGCGAGCCCGCCGTTCGTCACCGCGCGAGAACGCGTCGGCGAGGACCCGCTCCACGCTCCACCGTTCGTCGAACGTCGCGCCGGGGTCCTGCACGACGGCCGCGAGCCGGTGCCGTCGTGGGCGTCGCTCGCGCTCGGGCAGCGGGACCCAGGGCTCGTCGTCGAGCGTCACCGTGCCGGCGTCGGGCGTCTCGAGCCCGAGGAGCATCCGCGCCAGCGTCGTCTTGCCCGAGCCCGAGGCGCCGATCACCCCGAGCACCCGTCCCCGCTCGAGCCCGAACGACACGTCGTCGACCGCGAGCAGCTCGCCGTACCCCCGCGAGAGTCCCTGCGCCGCGAGCACCCCCCTCGCACCGTGCGAGGTCGGCTCCGAACCGTGCGAGGGCGGAACGGCAGCGGGCGCCGCCGCAGCACCGGCCGCGCGCACCAGCGCCCGGGTCGCGGGGTGCGTCGGTGCCGCGAAGACCTCGGCGACCGCGCCCTCCTCGACGATCCGGCCCTCGTGCACGACGGCGACCCGGTCGGCCCACCCCGCGACGAGCCCCAGGTCGTGCGTGATGACGAGCAGTCCGGCGCCCCGTGTCTGCGCCGCCCGCAGCTGCTCCATCACGGTGACGGCGACCCCGGCGTCGAGCGCGGTCGTCGGTTCGTCGGCGACCAGCAGCGCGGGGGACCCGACGGTGGCCGCGGCGATGAGGGCCCGCTGTCGCATCCCGCCCGACAGCGTTCCGGCGAGCCGACCGTCGGTCGCGATGTCCGGGTCGAGGCCCACCGCGGTCAGGGCGTCGCGCACGGCGTCCACGCGCTCGGCCGCACGCATCTCGGTGTGCAGGCGGAGGCTGTCGGCGACCTCGCGCCCGACGGGGCGCAGCGGGTCCAACGCGCCCAGGGCCTCCTGGCCGACGTAGCCGACCCGTGATCCCCGCAGCCGGCGCCACCGCCGGTCCGTGTACCCGTCGACGTCGACACCGTCGACCGCGAACACGTCGGCCTGCACGGCGGCGCCGGGCACGGACAGGCCGAGCACGGCGCGGGCGGTGACGGTCTTGCCGGAGCCGGACGCCCCGACCAGGGCGACGCACTCGCCGGCGTCGACGCGCAGGTCGACACCGTGCAGGATCGGGGTGCCACCGATGGCGACGGTGAGCCCGCGGACGTCGAGGACGGCGCTCACCGCGTGGCCCCGGTCCGTCGGATCGCCCGGCCGAGCACGGTGACGGCGGTCGCGAGCACCACGATCGCGAGTCCGGGGAAGGTGCTCATCCACGGCGCGGTCTGCAGGTAGGTGCGACCGTCGGCGAGCATCGCGCCCCACTCCGGCGCGGGCGGGGGCGTGCCGACGCCGAGGTAGCTCAGCGCCGAGGCCCACACGACCGCCTGCCCGACGCCGAGCGTGGCGACGGCGACGACGGGCCAGAGCGCCGTCGGCAGCACGTGCCGGACCACGGTGCGGGCGGGGGAGCGGCCGAGCAGCACCGCCGTCTCGACCACCTGCGAACTCCGGGCGGTCCGGACCAGGCCGCGCACGATCCGGGCGTAGCCGGGAGCGGTCGCGAACCCGACCGCGAGCACCGCCGGCACCGGACCCGGACCGGTCACGGCGATGACGACCAGGGCGACGAGCAGCAGCGGCAGGGCGAACGCGACCTCGGTGACGCGGCCGATGACGGCGTCGAGCAGGCGTCCGGGTCGTCCGGCCCCGGCACCGAGTCCGGCGACGACGCCGAGCAGGACGCCCACGCCGCCGCCGATCAGGGTCGCGGCGACGCCGACGACGAGCGATGCCCGGGTCCCCGCGACCACCCGTGCCAGGACGTCGCGGCCGGACTCGTCGGTGCCGAACGGGTGCGCGCCGCTGGGCGCAGCCAGGGCGTCTGCGGGGTGCACCGCGAGCGGGTCCCCGCCGCCGAGCAGGGCGGGCCACGCCGCCGCCACGACGGCGACCAGGACGACCACCCCCGCGGCGATGCCGCCGGCGCCGAGCGTCCCCCCACGGACGCGCTCGGTGCCGGCGGCGGTCTGGTGGCCGGGCGCTCCGGTCTGGAGGCCCGGGTCGGCGATCCCGCTCACCGCGCGCCCGCCGGACGGCCGGGTCCACGGCGTCGCGCGTCGCCAGGGCGGGAGGTCGCGTTCCGTGCGGTGCTGCGCGGGTCGACGGCACGCTCGACCAGGTCGGCCACGGCGAGTACGACGACGTACGCTGCCGCCGACACCATCGCGATGCCGGCGACGAGCGGCATGTCCCGCTGGGTGACGGCGGTGACGAGGGCACGGCCGATGCCGGGCAGGGCGAACACGGACTCGACGACCACGGCTCCGGAGACGAGCGACCCGAAGGCCCACGCGGACAGCGCGATCCCGGGCAGCGCTGCGTGCCGGAGCAGGTGGCGTCCGAACAGTCCGACGCGGGTCTCGCCCCGGCCCCGGGCGGCGAGTGCGAAGGCCGAGCGCTGCGCGTCGACCACGCCGTCGCGCACGGTCTCGGCCAGGTACCCGGCGACCGGCACGGCCACGGTCAGCACCGGGAGCACCCACCCGCGCGCGGTGCCGTCACTGACCGCCGGCACCCACCCCAGGGAAGTGGCGAACACCACGATGAGCACGCTGCCGAGCCAGAAGTGCGGCATCACGCTCGCGGTGACGCTCAGGGCGCTGGTGAGCCCGGCGGCGATCCGGCCGCGCTGCGTCGAGGCCCACGCGGCGATGATCGCCAGCACCCAGGCGACGACGAGGCCGGCGACCGCGAGCGTCAGCGTGACGGGCAGCTGCTGGGCGAGGAGCGTCGCGACCGGGGTGCGGAAGGCGTACGAGTCCCCGAGCTGGCCGGTCACCAGGCGTCCGAGGAACACCGCGTACTGCACCAGGACCGGCTGGTCGAGGCCGTACTCGTGGCGGACCTGGGCGACGGCCTCGGCCGAGGCCTGCGAGCCCGGTCCGCCGAGGATCGCGAGCGCCGGGTCACCGGGGATGAGCCGGATCGCGACGAAGACGATCGTCGCGACGGCCCAGAGCACGCCGATGCCCCCGGCGAGCCGCCGGACGGCCCACCAGACCCATCGCATCCGGGTCAGCGGTCGATCCAGGCGGTGCCGAACCAGGGCGTCGAGACCGGGGTCGTCTGGATGCCGTGCACGGCCGAGCGCACCAGGAAGTGGTTCTGCTGGTCGTACAGGGGGAGCACCGTGCCGCTCGCCAGGATCGCTTTCTGGGCCTGCTCGTACAGGTCGGCGCGCTCGTCGGCGTCCGAGGTGCGGGCGGCCCGCTCGAGCAGCCGGTCGAGCGCGGGGTCGTCGAGCTGGGCGAGGTTCGCGAAGTAGCCGGACGGTGCCGGTTCGATGCTCGCGCTCTCGTACAGGATGCGCAGGACGTCGGGGCCGACCTTCGTGTACGGGGCGCTGACGAGGTCGTACTCGTTCGCTGCGAGGGCGGCGTACCAGCTGGACAGGTCGAGTTCGTCGAGCACGACCTTGAACCCGACGGCCTTCTCGGACGCCTGGATCTGCTGGAACAGGCTGCGCTCGGCCGGCACCGACTGGTTCGTCGAGACGGGGAACGTCACGGTGAGCTGCTGGCCGTCCTTCTCGCGGATGCCGTCCGAGCCGACCTTCCACCCGGCGTCGTCGAGGAGCTGCTTCGCCTTGGACGGAGAGTGGTCGAACCGGCTCTTCTCCGAGTACGCGAGCGGCTCAGCGCTCGAGAGCACCGAGTACGAGCGCTTCGCGGTGCCGAGGAACAGCGACTGCAGGCCGGGGTCGATCTCGGCACCGGCGATGAAGGCCTGGCGCACCGCTTCGTCGCGGAAGACCCCGTGACCGGAGTTCAGCTCGAGCCGGTTCGAGGCGCCGGGGCGCGGGGCGTCGAGGTCGCGGATCGCTCCCTTCGCCGACGCGGCCTTGAGCTGGTCGGGCTGGGCGTTGTCGATCACGTCGACCTGGCCGGACTGCAGCGCGGCGTAGCGCGAGGTCGAGTCCGGCAGGAACCGCCACGTGATGCCGGACAGGCGCGGCTTCGTCGCCCCCCAGTAGTCGGTGTTCTTCGTCAGGGTGACGCGGTCGCCGTGCTTCCAGCCGGTGACCCGGAACGGGCCGGTGCCGACGGGGGACTCGCAGTTCGTCGCCTGCTCGCGCTCGAGAGCCTTCGGGGACTCCATGCCCACCCAGGGCTGCGAGAAGGACTCGAGCAGCGCGCTGTCCGGCCGGCTCAGCGTCAGCGTGACGGTGTGCTCGTCGGTGGCGGTCGCCTTCGTGATGGACTGCAGTGCCAGGTAGCCGGTGCTCGAGGCGGTGGCCGGGTCCTGCACGTGCTCGATGTTCGCCACGACCGCAGCGGCGTCGAACGGGGCGCCGTCGGTGAAGGAGACGTCGTCACGCAGGGTGAACGCCAGGGTCTTCCCGTCGTCGCTCGTGGTCCACTTCGTCGCGAGCTCGGGTGTCGGCTTGCCGTCCTCGAGCCCGACGAGCTCCTCGATGTACTGCGTCGCCAGGAGCGCCTGCGGGTAGTTGCCGCCGACGTGCGGGTCGAGGCAGGTCGGTTCGGCGTCGCCGGAGGCGTAGGTGAGCGTGCCGCCCGCGACCGGGGTGCTGCTCCCGGTGCTCGTGCCCGGTCCGCTGCAGGCAGCCAGGACGAGCAGGACCGCCGAGGCGCCCGCGACTGCGGTGAGGGTTTTCTGTACTGAGTCCAAGATCATGGCGGATCGAGTCTAGCGGTTTACTGGGGCCCATGGACGAACCGATCCGCCGCGGTGGCCGCCCCCGACGATCGAGCGCCGAGGTGCTCGCGGACGCCGCCGCCGAGCTCTTCCTCGAGCAGGGGTACGGACGCACCACGGTCGACCAGATCGCCGCCCGCGCCGGGGTCAGCCGCGCGACGTTCTTCAACTACTTCCCGGCGAAGGCCGACGTGATGTGGCTCGAGCTCGACGCCGCCGTCGCCGGGCTGCCCGGGTACCTCGCCGCGTCGACCGAGCCGAGCGTCGTCCGGGCCGTCGAGCAGGCGCTCCTCGCCGCAGCCCGTGCCCACGACCCCGAGCGGGTTCCGTGGGCCGTCGCGCAGGCCGAGGTGATGGGCATCGGGCCCGAGCTGGTGGCGGGCGCCGCGGTCCGGGTGACGGCGCAGCACGAGGCCGTCGCCGCCTTCGTCGCGGGCCGCACGGGGGAGCAGCCGCGCTCGCTCTGGCCGCAGACGGTGTCCGGCGCGATGCTCGGGGCCGCCGCCGCTGCGTTCGGGGTGTGGGTCACCGACGGGGTCGGCCGCCGTGCGCTCGTCGAGTACGTCGCGGCGGCGCTCACCCCGGTGGTCGCGGGCCTCGACGCCCGCTGACACGCCGGCGTTTCGCCGCGACGAGACGCGATCGTGTTGCGCGAAGGTCCTGACGCAAGACGCGGTCGTGTCGGCACCACGCCCCGTTCCCCGCGAGACGCCGCCGAATTCGGCGGCGTCTCGCGCACGTGGCGGCGTCTCGCGGTGACGCCGGCGTCTCGCGGTGACGCCGGCGTGATGCGCAGACGCAGACGCCGGCGTCGTGCGGTGGGCGCAGCCGGTGGCGGGCCGGGAGGCTCGTTGCGGGCTGGTGCCGCGCCTCCAGTCCGGTGGTGGGCCGCGTTCTCGTGCGCGCAACACGCCGGCGTCCTCGCAAGACGCCGCGCAGCTCGCGAGACGCCGCCACGTTCGGCGGTGTGTTGGCGACCTGGCGGCGTCAGCGGAACACGACGGCGTTTCTCGGCCAAGCCACGACCCTCCCGACCGCCCGAAGCTCGCCCGACGCCCACCCGTCCGGCCTCGGACGCGTCACTCCGTGCGCAGGGTCCCCGCACCGCCGGACGCCACGTCCGAAGCGGTGCCGTCCCGGACGACCTCGGGCACGTCGCCGTCGGTCGGCACCAGCGACTCGTCGCCCGGGTAGCTCAGGGTGAGGACGGCCTCCTCGATGTACGGGCTGTCCTCGAGCGACTTCTCCACGTCACGCAACCGCACCGCCACGTGCTCCTCGGTCTCGTTGCCCGTCAGGTCGACGGCCGCGACGAGGTACACCCGCGACGGCCCCACGAACTCCAGGTGCAGGTAGGTGACCCGCTCGACCTGCGACCGGCCCAGCAGCTCGACGAGCACCGCGTTCTCGAGCTCGGGGGACGTGCTCTCGCCGAGCAGGAACCGGCGGTTGCGGTCGATCAGGACGATCGCGACGACCCCCAGCAGCACACCGATCGCGATGGAGCCGAGCGCGTCGAAGACCGCCAGCCCGGTGACCTGGTGCAGGAACACCCCGAGGAACGCCACGACCAGGCCGATCAGCGCCGCCGCGTCCTCGGCGAACACCGCACGGAGCGTCGGGTTCGACGACTGCAGCACGTGCCGCAGCACCGGGACCTTGCGCTTGGTCGCGGCACCGTGCGCCTGCCGGTAGGCCTGCAGGAAGCTCGTGCCTTCGAGCAGGAACGCGACCCCGAGCACGACGTAGTTGAGCACGACGTCCTCGGCCGGCCCGGTGTCCCCGAACTCCGAGATGCCGTGGTAGATCGAGACGATCGCACCGGCCGTGAACAGGCCGAACGCGGCGAACATCGACCAGATGTAGGTCTCGCGTCCGTACCCGAGCGGGTGCGCGGTGTCCCGCTTCTTGCCGCCGCGTCGTTCCGCGACGAGCAGGAACACCTCGTTGCCGGTGTCCGCCCAGGAGTGCGCCGCTTCGGCCACCATCGAGGCCGAACCCGAGACGAGCGAGGCGATCGTCTTCGCGATCGCGACGAGCAGGTTCGCCCCGAACGCGATCAGGACGGTGACGAGTGACTCGGGGCGTTCTTCTGCGGCCATCACTCAAGCATGCTCCCGTCCGGTAAAGTCGTGTTCCAAGAGCGTCGATCCGGCCATCACCGGGGAGCTTCCGGAAGAACGCGGAGCGCATCAGCGCCTCCGTCAGTAGAACCGGGCGGGTTCGGGACCGTCACCACCCCCGACACAGAGTGGTCGCACAGCGCACGTTGGGCGGCAAACGAGGTGGTACCGCGGAACCTGCTTCCGTCCTCGTGGAGATTGAGCGAACCCACAAGGAGTCCCGGTGCCGTACCCGTTGAACGCCGATGCCGATGGCGTCGTCCCCTCGCCGAGCTTCCCCGCCGTCGAGCGGGGCATCCTCGCCTTCTGGAAGCGCGACGACACGTTCCAGGCGTCCATCGACGCGCGCGAGGGCTGCCCGGAGTGGACCTTCTACGACGGCCCGCCCTTCGCCAACGGCCTGCCGCACTACGGGCACCTGCTGACGGGCTACGCCAAGGACGTCTTCCCGCGCTACCAGACCATGCGCGGCAAGCAGGTGCACCGCCGCTTCGGCTGGGACACCCACGGCCTGCCCGCCGAGCTCGAGGCGATGCGCCAGCTCGGCATCACCGAGAAGCACGAGATCGACGCCATGGGTATCGACGTCTTCAACGCCGCCGCCAAGAAGTCCGTGCTGCAGTACACCGACGAGTGGCAGGAGTACGTCACCCGCCAGGCGCGCTGGGTCGACTTCGAGGACGACTACAAGACCCTCGACGTCACCTTCATGGAGAGCGTGCTCTGGGCGTGGAAGCAGCTCTGGGACAAGGGCCTGGCGTACGAGGGCTTCCGGGTCCTGCCGTACTGCTGGAACGACCAGACGCCGCTGTCCAACCACGAGCTGCGCATGGACGACGACGTCTACAAGATGCGCCAGGACCAGTCCGTCACGGTCTCGTTCCCGCTGCACGGCGACCGCGCTTCCGCGCTCGACCTGGCCGGTGTGCGTGCGCTCGCCTGGACGACGACCCCCTGGACCCTCCCGACGAACGCCGCCCTCGCGGTCGGCCCGGACATCGCGTACGCGGTCGTCCCGGCGGGCCCTGGAGGCGCGGCTGACGGTGGCGAAGCGGGTTCCGCCTCGTACCTCCTCGCGTCCGACACCGTGGCCGCGCACGCGAAGGAGCTCGGCTACGCCTCGGGCGACGAGGCGCTCGCCGCCGTCGCGCGCACGCTGACGGGCGCCGAGCTCGATGGCGTCGAGTACGAGCGCCTGTTCGACTTCCTGGCCGAGCAGGAGGGGTACGACAACGCCTGGCGCATCCTGGTCGCCGAGTACGTCGAGACCGGGGAGGGCACCGGCATCGTGCACCAGGCCCCGGCCTACGGTGCCGACGACCAAGAGGTCTGCGCAGCAGCCGGCATCCCCGTCGTGCTGTCGCTGGACGAGGGCGGCGTCTTCACGTCCCAGTTCGGCGAGGTCGCCGGGATGCTCTGGTCGGACGCGAACAAGCCGCTGACGAAGGCCGTCCGCGACGCCGGGCGACTGCTCCGCCAGGCGTCCTACGAGCACAGCTACCCGCACTGCTGGCGGTGCCGGAAGCCCCTCATCTACAAGGCCGTCTCGTCGTGGTTCGTCCGCGTCACCGAGCTCCGCGACCGCATGGGCCAGCTCAACCAGGACATCAACTGGGTGCCGGACAACGTCAAGGACGGCCAGTTCGGCAAGTGGGTCGGCAACGCCATCGACTGGTCGGTCTCGCGCAACCGCTACTTCGGCACGCCTATCCCGGTGTGGCAGTCCGACGACCCCGAGTACCCGCGCACCGACGTGTACGGCTCGCTCGCCGACATCGAGCGCGACTTCGGCCGCCTGCCGCTGAACGGCGAGGGCGAGGTCGACCTGCACCGCCCGTTCATCGACGATCTGACGCGGCCGAACCCCGACGACCCCACGGGCAACTCGACGATGCGCCGGATCACCGACGTGTTCGACGTGTGGTTCGACTCCGGGTCGATGCCGTACGCCCAGGTGCACTACCCGTTCGAGAACCGGGAGTGGTTCGAGTCGCACAGCCCGGCCGACTTCATCGTCGAGTACATCGGGCAGACGCGCGGCTGGTTCTACGTCATGCACGTGCTCTCCACCGCGCTGTTCGACCGACCGGCGTTCCGGAACGTCATCAGCCACGGCATCGTCCTCGGCTCGGACGGCCAGAAGATGTCCAAGTCGCTCCGGAACTACCCGGACGTCTCCGAGGTCTTCGACCGCGACGGCGCCGACGCCATGCGCTGGTTCCTGATGTCCTCGTCGGTGATCCGCGGCGGCAACCTCGTCGTCACCGAAGAGGGCATCCGCCAGGGCGTCCGCGAGTTCATGCTGCCGCTGTGGTCGACGTACTACTTCTTCACCCTGTACGCGAACGCCTCGGGTCCCGACGGGTACCGGGCCCAGCGCCGGACCGACTCGACCGACGTGCTCGACCGGTACCTGCTCGCGAAGACCCGGGTCCTCGTCACCGACGTCCGGACGCACCTCGAAGCGCTCGACACCCCGCTCGCTGCCCAGGCCGTCCGCGACTTCGCCGACGTGCTGACGAACTGGTACGTCCGCCGCTCGCGCGACAAGTTCTGGACCGGGGCCGACGCGGACGCCGGGGTCGAGACCCGCGCGGCGTTCGACACGCTGTACACCGTGCTCGAGACCCTGACCCGGGTCGCCGCCCCGCTCGCGCCGCTCGTCACCGAGGAGATCTGGAAGGGCCTGACCGGTGGGCGCAGCGTCCACCTGACGGACTTCCCGGACCCCGACGAGTTCCGCGCCGACGACGCCCTCGTCGACGCGATGGACCGCGTGCGCGACGTCGCCTCGAAGGGGCTGGCGCTCCGCAAGGCCACGGGCAAGCGCGTCCGGCTGCCCCTCGCCACGCTGACCCTGGTGGTGCCGGACCCGGCGGCGGTCGAACCGTTCGCCGACATCCTGCGCGACGAGCTCAACGTGAAGCGCGTCGTGCTCGAGGAGCAGGCCGAGGAGTCGCTGGCGCAGTACGGCATCGAGCGGAAGCTCACCGTGAACGCCCGCGTCGCCGGCCCCCGCATCGGCAAGCAGGTGCAGCAGGTGATCCCGGCAGCCAAGAAGGGCGACTGGACCGCGACCGACTCCGGCGTGACCGTCGGCGGCGTCGACCTGATCGAGGGCGAGTACTCGCTCGACCTCACCGTGGCCGACGCCTCGGTGGCCGTGGCGTTCCTCGACGAGGGCGGCTTCGTGGTGCTCGACACCGTGACCACGCCCGAACTCGAGGCCGAGGGGCTCGCCCGCGACGTCGTCCGCGCCGTCCAGCAGGCCCGCCGCGACGCCGACCTCGACGTCAGCGACCGCATCGCCCTGACCCTCCGGGTGGACGACACGGCCGACGGCGCGGTCCGCGCGCACCAGGAGCTCATCGCGGGGGAGACCCTGGCGACGAGCGTCGAGATCCTGCCCCTCGGGGCGGACGACACCACCACCGACGTCGGTGACGGTGCGAAGGTATCCGTGGAGGTAGCACGCGCATGAGTGACGACGACCAGTACGACGACCACGAGGCGAACGAGGAGTTCGTCGGACACGACGAGTTCGACGGCCGCGACGAGGACGGCATCCGGATCCCGGTCGGCCCCTCCGGAGACGCTCCAGCCGACGCCGTGCCCTACGGGGGCGACGACGACGAGGTCCGCCGCGTCGAGGCCGCCCTGTACGCCCGCATCGGTGAACAGGCCCCCGAGCGCCGGCTGACCGCCACCCGCCGCGCCGTCGAGCTGCTCGGCGACCCGCACCTGGCGTACCCGGTGATCCACGTGACGGGCACGAACGGCAAGACGTCGACCGCGCGCACCATCGAGAGCATCGTCCGGGCACACGGTCTGCGCACCGGTCTGATGACGAGCCCGCACCTGGTGTCGATCCGGGAACGCATCGTGGTCGACGGCCAGCCGATCGCGGCGGACCGGTTCGTCGAGAACTGGGACGACATCGCCCCGGTGCTCGAGATCACCGACCGCGAGCTCGCCGACAAGGGCGAACTCCCGCTGACCTTCTTCGAGGCGCTCACCGTGCTCGCCCTGGCGTGCTTCGCCGAGGCGCCGGTGGACGTCGCCGTGATCGAGGTCGGCATGGGCGGCGAGTGGGACTCCACCAACGTCGTGCAGAGCCAGGTGTCGGTGTTCACGCCGATCGCCATCGACCACGCGAAGCAGCTCGGTGCCACGGTGGCCGAGATCGCCCGCACCAAGTCGGGCATCGTCAAGCCGTCGTCCGCCGTGGTGTCGAGCCGGCAGGTCCCCGAGGCCCTCGCCGAACTCGAGCGCGCCGCCGAACTCACCGAGTCCACGCTGGCCGTCGAGGGCGCCGTGGGCCCCTTCGAGCCGGTACCTGACCGTCGCGAAGCGGCGGGCAGGCCGAGCTCGCAGGGATTCAGCGTCGTCGACGTCACCCCGGCCGTGGGCGGACAGCTCATCACCGTGCAGGGCATCGCCGGCCGCTACGACGACCTGTTCCTGCCGCTGTTCGGCCGGCACCAGGCCGAGAACGCCGCCGTGGCGATCGCGGCGGTCGAGTCGTTCCTCGGCCGCGGGGCCCAGGCCCTCGACGAGGACGTCCTGTCCGAGGGCATCGCCGGCACGACGAGCCCCGGTCGCCTGCAGCCCATCGCGACCGACCCGACCGTCGTCGTCGACGCCGCGCACAACCCGCACGGTGCGAAGGCCCTGGCCGAGGCGCTGCCGGTCGCGTTCCCGTCCGAGCACGTCGTCGGCGTCGTCGGGATCCTCGGAGACAAGGACGCCCGCGGGTTCGTCCGCGCGCTCAAGGACACCGTCGCCACGTTCGTCGTGACGCAGCCGCCGGGGGAGCGAGCGCTCGACGCGGACGAGTTCGCCCGGGTCGTCGTCGACGAGGTCGGCGAGGACCGCGTCGTCGTCGAGCCGTCCCTGGCGTCCGCACTGCAGGAAGCGCGCAGCCTGGCCGACGAGGCGGACGCCGAGGACGCCCTCGTGCTCGTCGCGGGCTCCATCGTGATGGTGGGCGCGGTCATGGACCTCGTGCACCGCGAAGGCGAGGCGAAGTGACGGACGCACCAGGGGCCTCCCGGCCGGGCCGCGCACCGCGCACCCGGAAGCCGCGCCGCGAACGCGGGGCGCAGGAGAGCCTGCTCTCGATCACCCTGGTGCTCGAGGCGATCATGTTCTTCTTCCCCATGCTCGTCGTCTTCGGCAAGGGCACGCTTCCGCCCGCAGCGGCCTTCGGCGGCGGCATCGGCGCGATCATCGTCCTCGCAGCTGCCTCACGTCTGACGGGCAACCCCGCCGGTGTAGGGTTCGGGTGGCTGCTGCAGGCGGCCATCCTCGCCACCGGGTTCATCGAACCGTTCATGTTCGCGGTCGCCGTGGTGTTCCTGGCGCTGTGGGTCTTCTGCTTCGTCAAGGGCGGTCAACTGGACCGCCAGAACGCCGCGCGCCGAGCGGCCATGGGCGAGGACTGACCACCACATTCGACCCCGAACACAGGGAGTACTGCGTGTCCGACTTCGAAGAGACCCTCGTCCTCGTCAAGCCCGACGGCGTCGCCCGCCAGCTGACCGGTGAGATCCTCCGCCGGATCGAGACGAAGGGCTACGAGCTCGTCGACCTGAAGATGCTCACCGCACCGCGCGACCTGCTCGACGCGCACTACGAGGAGCACCAGGGCAAGCCGTTCTTCGAGCCGCTCGTCGAGTTCATGCAGTCCGGTCCGGTCGTCGCCGTGCGCGTCGCCGGCAACGGTGCGATCGCGGGCTTCCGCTCGCTCGCCGGCACCACCGACCCGACCTCGGCCGCGCCCGGCACCATCCGTGGTGACCTCGGCCGCGACTGGGGCCTCAAGGTGCAGCAGAACCTGGTCCACGGTTCGGACAGCCCCGAGTCGGCCGCGCGCGAGCTCGCGCTCTGGTTCGCCTGAGCGGCGGGCACGACGTGACGAACAACGACCGACCCACCAAGAACGAGCGGCGTCAGCACGCCCGAGAGGTCGCACGCCAGCGAGCCGACGCCGAGAAGCGCCGCAAGCGCCGCAACAAGTGGTTCCTGCAGGGCGGCATCGGCCTGGGCATCGTGGCGATCGCCGCGATCATCGCGATCGTCGTGGTGAACGTGAACAACGCGCCCGTGGTGTCCGCAGCGGGACCGAAGAACATGGCCACCGGGGCGATCCAGTTCACCGGCCAGGACGGCAAGGTCACCCCGGTGACCACGCCGGCCGTCTCCGCGACGGGCTCGGCCTCGCCGGTCCCGACTGCGAACAGCGACGGTGCCGTGACGGTCACCGAGTACGTCGACTGGGCCTGCCCGGTCTGCAAGCAGTTCGAGGCGGCCTACTCCGACCAGATCCTCGACAAGGTGAAGTCGGGCGACGTGACCTTGGCGATCCAGCCGGTGTCGATCCTCGACCGCAGCTACGCGGGCTCCCGCTACGCCAGCCGTGCCGCGAACGCCGCCATGTGCGTGGCGAACTACGCGCCGGACAAGTTCCTCGACGTGCAGACGCAGTTCTTCGAGAACCAGCCGGCCGAGGGCACCAAGGGCCTGACCAACTCCGAGATCGCGAAGCTCGTCAAGGCGGGCGGCGCGACAGGTTCGGACCTGTCCGAGTGCCTGTCGTCCGAGCAGTTCAAGGGCTGGGTGACGAAGTCCACGCAGGCCGTCACCACGAACGAGGCGCTCGCGGGAACGCAGGGCTTCGGCACGCCGACGATCGTCGTCGACGGCAAGCGCCTGGACGACCTGAGCACCGTCATCACCGCGATCGACGCCGCGGCGAAGTAACACTCTCCGAACGACCGACGGCCCTCGCTCCCATGCGGGAGCGGGGGCCGTTCGTCGTGCGGCGGGCGGGCGGTCGCGCGGTCGCGCGGCGAGGACGCGGCGGGACGGTGCGCGCGGCTAGGACGCCCTGCCGTGCTTCCGGACGAAGGCCGCGAACGCGTCGACGTCGGCGAGGGACGCCGCGCCGTCCGCGTTGTACTGCTGGCCGTCGACGATGATCGTCGGCGTGCTCGTGATCCCGTCGAGCGACGAGTTCGGCACCGGGTCGTTCATCGCCCGGTTGGTCGCGTCGGCGACCCACCCGGCGAAGTCCTGCCGGGTGATGCACGGTGTCACGGCCGGGTCCGTCGCCCCCGCTCCGCGCGCGAGGGACGCCAGCTCGTCGTTCGTGAGTCCGCGCGTGCTCTCCGAGGGCTGGTGTTCGTACAGCGAGCTGTTGAACGCCAGGAACGCGTCCGGGTCGTGGTCCGCCACGCAGGCGGCAGCCGCAGCCGAGCGGGTGGAGTACCGGGATCCGAGCGACACGCGGTCGAGCAGCCCGAGCGGATGCAGCTCGAGGGTCGCGGTGCCGTCCTCGACCCACTGCCGGATCCGGGACATCTGGGCCGTCTCGAACTGGTTGCAGTACGGGCACATGTAGTCCGCGTAGATCGTGATCGCGGTCTCGGAGCCGTCCTGCTCGGTCGGCGTCGGGGTCCCGCCGTCGGGCACCGCCCGCGTCTCGACGGGCACGATCCTGCCGTTGACCCCGGTGAGCAGGACGCCGTCGCTCGCCGTGTTGCGCGGCCCCGGACCGGCGGGCTGCACGGAGTTCGCGATCACCAGGACCACCACCGCGATCACCGCGAGGCCGCCGACGATGATCCCGCTGATGCCGAGTGTGCGGAGGCGGCGTCGGCGCGACTGCTCCGCCGCCCGTGCCGCTCGCGCGCGCTCACGTGCGGCGTCCCGGCGCGCCCTGCTGCTCTCGTTCTCGTTCATCGATCCCGAGCGTAGGGGCAGCGGGGACGGCTCAGAAGCTGGTGAGGACCGCGGGGAACTTGATGATGATCGTGACGATGATGACCAGGTAGTTCGCCAGCGCGAACGCCCAGCTGAAGGGCAGGAGCGACCGCCCGACACGCTGCGCTCCGGCGCCGAAGCGACCCTGGGCGGCGTTCCAGATCGTGAACACCCAGAACATCGGGATGGTCATCGACCAGACGAGCATGCACCACGGGCACAGGGCACCGATGACGAAGACGGTCTGCGTGAACAGCCAGGTCACGAACACCCACGCCAGGAGGACACCGGCGTTGAACGCGATCCAGAACCAGCGCGAACCGTTCCGGAACCCGGCGAGCAGCAGCACGGCGACGGCGATCGGCGCGACGAACCCCATGACGCCGAGCAGCGGGTTCGGGAACCCGAACAGGTGCCCCTGCCAGCTGGCCATCACGTCGGAGCAGTTGATGAACGGGTTCACGTCACAGCTCAGGACGGCCTTCGGGTTCTGGTACTTCGTGAACTCGTCCAGGACGAGCCGGAACGAGCCGAACAGGCCGACGATCCCGGTGACGAGCAGGAAGACCGCCATCGCGATCGGACGACGGGGGGCAGGTGCAGACGCGGTCACGCGGTCATCATCGCATGCGGGTTCCGGTGCTTTCGGGGTGTGGCATGCGATAATGCCTGGAGGTCGTGCGGCCAACCGCACACCGAAGAGAGCTTTCCGAGTGACGCCCCACCGGGCCGAACCCGGACGATCCGGTGCGGTGAGAGCGCACTGTGGTCGGGACAGCGTCACTCCGACGCCGAGCCGACCCGGGCCGGGTGCCCGGACCGGAACGGGCGCGGACGCAAGCGAAGTTGACGCAGACCGGTCACGAGACAGCGAGCGCGGGGGCGTCGACGCCGCCCGCCACAACTACAGAATTCCCGCCGCCCGAAAGGGTGCGAGTGGGGCCGAGGAGTGCACCAGTCCATGGTGGAGCAGAACAACGACAACACGACCAACGACGAGAACGCGCCGAAGCGCCGGAGCCGCCTGTTCGGCGGTCGCCGCGCCCGGTCGTCCGGCCAGGAGGCCCGTGGGGGCGCCGAGCAGGCACCCCACGCCGACGAGACCCTCGCGCTGACGGGCGGCGCTGACGCCCGTCCCGCGGCCAGCGTCGGGTCTCCCGACTCGCCGGATTCTCCCGATTCGCCGGACTCCCCGGCATCGCCCGTCGAGCCGACCGACACCGGGGCGGTCTCCGTCGCGGTCGAGGCCGTGGCCGACAGCGGTGCCGAGCCGCACGACGTGAGCACGCTGACCGGTGACCTGCCGGTCGTGACGGGCGACCAGCCGGGCACCGCGAGCGACGGGGCGGACGCGGACCGCGCCTCCCGTCCGGCCGATGCCGCACCGACGGCCGCGGCGAACGACGACGCCGCACCCGCCGACGAGCCGTTCGTGCCGAAGGCCACGAGCACGCTCAGCCTGATCTTCCACGCGCCGGTGCTGCCGGAGCTGCCGCAGCGCGCGCCCCGGTTCGAGCGCGATCGTGACCGCGACCGCGACCGCGACCGCGACGAGGACGACCGCTACGACCGCGAGGACCGCTTCGACCGCGATCGCGACCGTGACGACCGCGACGACCAGGGCGGCTCGCGCCGTCGCTCGCGTCGCCGTGGTTCGAGCGCCGACCGCGAGGCCCGCGAGCCGCGCGACCACCAGGAGCCGCGCCGCCGCGAGCCGGAGCTCATCACCGAGCCGCAGCGCATCAAGGGCTCGACCCGACTCGAGGCGAAGAAACAGCGCCGTCGTGACGGCCGCGACGCCGGACGCCGCCGTCAGGTGGTCAGCGAGGACGAGTTCCTCGCCCGCCGCGAGAGCGTCGACCGCCAGATGATCGTCCGCTCCAGCTCGTCGACGATCGAGATCGGCGTGCTCGAGGACGGCATCCTCGCCGAGCACTACATCACCAAGTCCGAGAACGTGTCGCTCATCGGCAACGTCTACCTCGGCAAGGTGCAGAACGTCCTGCCCTCGATGGAGGCGGCGTTCGTCGACATCGGTCGTGGCCGGAACGCCGTGCTCTACGCCGGTGAGGTCGACTGGAACTCCGTCGAGACCGGCAACCACGGTCGCCGCATCGAAGCAGCGCTCAAGCCGGGCGACAAGGTGCTCGTGCAGGTCACGAAGGACCCGGTCGGCCACAAGGGTGCCCGCCTCACCAGCCAGATCTCGCTGCCGGGTCGCTACCTGGTCTACGTGCCGAACGGCTCGATGAACGGGATCTCGCGCAAGCTGCCGGACACCGAGCGTGCCCGACTGAAGAAGATCCTGAAAGAGGTCCTGCCGGAGCACGCGGGCGTCATCGTCCGCACCGCTGCCGAGGGCGCGACCGAGGAGCAGCTCACCCGCGACGTGCAGCGCCTGACCAGCCAGTGGGAGGCCATCCAGAAGAAGGTCGCCGGCGGTCACGCCCCGGTGATGCTGCACTCCGAGCCCGACCTGCTCATCAAGATCGTCCGCGACGTCTTCAACGAGGACTTCACGAAGCTGATCATCGACGGCGAGGCCGCCGGCGGCACCATCGACGAGTACCTGTCGGCCGTCGCCCCGGACCTCAAGGACCGCGTCGTCCGGTACGAGGGCCCCGACTCGTTCGAGGAGTTCCGCCTCAACGAGCAGATCGACAAGGCGCTCGACCGCAAGGTCTGGCTGCCCTCCGGTGGTTCGCTCGTCATCGACCGCACCGAGGCCATGACGGTCGTCGACGTCAACACGGGCAAGTTCGTCGGGTCCGGCGGCAACCTCGAGGAGACGGTCACGAAGAACAACCTCGAGGCCGCCGAGGAGATCGTCCGGCAGCTCCGCCTGCGGGACATCGGCGGCATCATCGTCGTCGACTTCATCGACATGGTGCTCGAGGAGAACCGCGACCTCGTGCTCCGCCGTCTGGTGGAGTGCCTGAGCCGTGACCGGACGAAGCACCAGGTCGCCGAGATCACCTCGCTCGGCCTCGTGCAGATGACCCGCAAGAAGATCGGTGTCGGTCTGCGCGAGTCCCTCGACGAGGTCAACGCCAAGATCAACGACAACAACGCCGACCCGGGCCCGAGCAAGGGTCGTCGCAAGGGCCGTGGCGGGAACGGCAACGAGAACGGCCGGTCCGGCAACGGCGGGAACGGCAACGGGAACTCCGGTTCGTCGGGGTCGTCGAACGGGGCGTCCAGCCAGGCGCACCAGATCACCGACGACGTGAAGAACGCGCTGTCGCGGATCGCCGCCTCGACCCTGTCGCACGACGAGCAAGAGGCGGCAGCTGCTGCCGTGACCGCCACGGAGGCCGCGGCACCGTCGTCGGCCGACGCGTCGACCGGCACGGACAGCACGGGTGGCGAACAGCCGACCGGCTCGAAGCGTCGTCGTCGTGGTCGTGGAGGCCGCGGGGCTGACCAGCAGACCGGAGACCAGCAGAACGGCGAGCAGCAGGCCGCTGCACCGGCTGGGGCCACCGAGGCGCCGCAGGCACCTGCCGCCGAGCAGTCGGACGCACCGGAGTCCTCGGCCACCGCCGAGTCCGCCGTGGTCGTCGAGCCCGAGGCGCGCGCGCCGAAGGGCGCTGCTCCGGCCGTCACGGAGCCCGCGGCCGCACCGAAGGCGAAGGCCCCGGCCCGCCGTCGCGTGAGCTCGAGCGCCACCGTGACCCCGACCGACAACACCGTCGCGATCCTGGACATCCCGATCGCCGCGGCACCCAAGCGCGAGCCCCGCGCGGTCGCCCCGGACGCCGAGTCCCTGCTCGACTCGGTGCTCCAGGCGCTCCCGGAGCCGAAGCAGCCCGGACAGGGGCGCTCGCGCTCCCGCCGGGTCTCGTCGCCGAGCATCAGCGCTCCGGCCACGCCGACGGAGGAGCCGACCGACGACGCCGACGGCTCCGACGGCGCAGTGATCCTGGGGAACTGACGTGACGAACCCGGGCGACCCGCAGCAGCAGCGTGGGTACTACGGTGCGGGCTGGTCCCAGCCCGCACCGCCCGGCCCGGGTGCCCAGCAGCCCGGTGGCCCCGTGCCGCCGCAGCAGGGCGGTGTGCCGCAGTACGGGCGTCAGCCCGGTGCCGGCGCGCCGTACGCCCCACCGCGGCCGCCCCGTGCCCCGGCAGACCCGCGTCGGGCCTTCGCGCCCGGGGCATCGGTGACGAACACGGCCGGTGCGCTCATCGCCGTGGTGGCCCTGGTGCTCGTCGAGTTCGTGTCCGGGCTCTTCGGGCTGCTCGGCACCTCGCTCGTGGTCAGTCCGTTCCGGCACTACGGCGCCGGCACGAGCCTGCTCGGCAGCTTCACGACCGGAGTCTTCGTGGCGCCGTTCCCGTACTACGTCGGCGCGTTCCTGGCCCTGGCGTTCCTGACGCCGATCGACCGCCGCAGCCCGCTGCCGAGGCTCCTGCTCCGCGTGGTCCTCGCCGGCGCCGCTGGCACGGTGGCCCTGATGCTCGTCGGGGTCTTCACCGGGTCGCTCGGAGCGGCCACCGCCGGCGCTTCCCAGCTCGTCATCGACGTGCTCACGCGGCCGCTGCAGAACGGTCTGCCGTTCACCGTGATGCTCCTGGCGACCGCCACGGCGGCCTGGCTCTGGCTCGGTCGACCGCGCCGCGGACGAGGCACGTCGACGACCCCGGGCATGCCGGGCACCGTCCGACCCGCCGACGCGGTCCCGCCGTCGACGATCCAGCCGCAGCAGCAGCAGCCTCCGCAGCAGCCCCCGGCGAACCCCTGGGGCGGACCAGCGCCCCGCTGAGCCCGTTCCCGGCCCCTCGCACGCGCAGCCCTGCGAGCCGGCGGCGCGCCGTGCGAGGTGCCGCGTGGGGCGGACCCGCACCGGGCCTCCCGGCCGTCCTGAGGCGCTGTCAGAGGCCGCGCTTGTCGCGCTGCGCCACGCGCAGCCCACTGCGGATCAACCGCAGCACGAGCTCGCGACCGGTCACCGCCGAGGCGCCCGCGGCCACGAGTTCGTCGTACCGCGCGAGCGGGACGTCGTAGTGATCGTGGTCGAACGCACGGCGCGGCACACCTGCCCGCGCAGCGAACGCGTGGAGTTCCGCGTAGGATTCATCACTGACGAGGTGCGACCACAGTGTGTCGTGGGCGGGCCACGTCGGTGGGTCGATCAACACGGTCACCGTGCAATCGTACGGGTGTCGCCGTTTGACCGGACCCAGGGTGATCGAGTATTCTCGGTCCCTGGTGTCAGCGGGCCGTTCTGCCTGCGTCGCCGATCGGGCCCGGCCTTCCCGGGAGCCGCTCGTGCAGAAGTGGGCACCCGAGACTTCCCTCAAGCAGAGTTACGTAAGGATTTCCACGTGGTTTACGCAGTAGTGCGCGCCGGCGGCCGTCAGGAGAAGGTCGAGGTCGGCACCATCCTGACCATCGACCGTGCCAAGGCGGACGACAAGGGCAACATCGACCTCGCCCCCGTGCTCCTCGTGGACGGTGACAAGATCACGTCGGCGGCTTCCGAGCTCGCGAACGTGACCGTCACCGCCGAGGTGCTCGACGACCTCCGTGGTCCCAAGGTCATCATCCAGAAGTTCAAGAACAAGACCGGGTACAAGAAGCGCCAGGGTTTCCGCGCTGAGCTGACCCGCGTCAAGATCACCAAGATCGCGTAAGGGAGTCAACTCATGGCACACAAGAAGGGTGCGAGTTCCACTCGCAACGGTCGTGACTCGAACGCACAGCGCCTCGGCGTGAAGCGCTTCGGTGGCGAGGTCGTCAACGCCGGCGAGATCATCGTCCGCCAGCGCGGGACCCACTTCCACCCGGGCGCCAACGTCGGCCGCGGTGGCGACGACACGCTGTTCGCCCTCTCGTCCGGTTCGGTCGAGTTCGGCACCAAGGGTGGCCGCAAGGTCATCAACATCGTCAACGCGTAGTCGTTCGAACGACTGCAGCTGGAGGGGCGGGCCGAGTGCCCGCCCCTCCTTCGCTTTTCCCGCCGACGATCCCGTCGGCACAACGAAACACCAGGAGTGGACCATGGCGACCTTCGTCGACCGCGTGACCCTGCACCTCAGCGCGGGGCACGGCGGCAACGGCTGCGTGTCGGTCCGCCGTGAGAAGTTCAAGCCCCTCGCCGGGCCCGACGGCGGCAACGGCGGTGACGGCGGCGACATCGTGCTCGTGGCCGACCCGCAGGTCACGACGCTGCTCGGCTACCACCGTTCCCCGCACCGCTCGTCGAAGAACGGCCAGCCCGGCATGGGCGACCACCGCAGCGGTCTCAGCGGCGAGGTCCTCGAGCTCCCGATGCCCGTCGGCACCGTGGTGTACGACGAGTCCGGCGAAGTCATCGCCGACCTCACCGAGCCCGGCATGCGCGTCGTCGTGGCTCCCGGTGGACAGGGCGGCCTCGGCAACGCGGCGCTCTCCACCACGAAGCGCAAGGCCCCCGGCTTCGCGCTGCTCGGCACCGAGGGCTGGGCGGGGGACATCAGCCTCGAGCTGAAGACCATCGCCGACGTGGCCCTCGTCGGGTTCCCGAGCGCCGGCAAGTCCTCGCTCATCGCGGCCGTCTCCGCCGCCAAGCCGAAGATCGCGGACTACCCGTTCACGACCCTCACCCCGAACCTCGGCGTCGTCGAGTCCGGTGACACCCGGTTCACCGTCGCCGACGTCCCCGGTCTGATCGAGGGCGCGTCCGAGGGCAAGGGCCTGGGCCTCGAGTTCCTGCGCCACGTCGAGCGGTGCGAGGCGCTGCTCCACGTCATCGACTGCGCCACGCTCGACCCGGGCCGCGACCCGATCAGCGACCTCGACGTCATCCTCGGCGAGCTCGAGCGCTACCCGGTCCCCGAGGGCCAGGTGCCGCTGCTCGAGCGCCCGCAGCTCATCGCCCTGAACAAGATCGACGTGCCCGAGGCGCAGGAGCTCGCCGAGTTCGTCACCGCCGAGCTCGAGGGCCGCGGCTACCGCGTCTTCCCGATCTCCACGGCGTCCCGCAAGGGGCTCCGCGAGCTGACGTTCGCCCTGGCCGACATCGTCGAGCAGGCCCGCGCCGCCCGTGCTGCCGAGCCCGTGCCGGAGCGCATCGTGCTCCGCCCCCGCTCGGTCAACGAGAAGCCCTTCACCGTGCGCGCCGAAGGCGGCGAGGAGCACCGCTTCTACCGCGTCCGCGGCGCCAAGCCGGAGCGCTGGGTCCAGCAGACCGACTTCACGAACGAAGAGGCGATCGGCTACCTGGCGGACCGGCTCGCGAAGCTCGGCGTCGAGGACGGCCTGTTCAAGGCCGGAGCCGTCGCCGGCTCGACCGTCGTCATCGGTGGCGACGGCGGCATGGTGTTCGACTGGGAGCCCACGCTCACGTCGACCGCGGAGCTCATCACGAGCGCCCGTGGGACCGACGCCCGCATCGGCGCGACCTCGCGTCCGACCCGCAACGAGCGGCGCGAGGAGTACTTCGAGCGGATGGACGCCAAGGCGGCCGCCCGTGCCGAGCTCGAGCAGGAGCGCGTCTCCGGGCTCTGGGTAGACGACGACGTGGTGACCAGCGACCAGCTCGGCACCAGCGACCAGGTCGAGACCAGCGACCAGAAGGACTGACCGCGGCATGACCGACACGACCGCCCGCACCGACCTCGGACCCGTCACACGGCGCGAGGACATCCCGCGTGCGCGGCGGATCGTGGTCAAGGTCGGCTCGTCCTCGGTCAGCGGTGACGCCGCCGGCCAGATCGGCCCCCTGGTGGACGCTCTGGCGGCCGCCTACGGTCGAGGGACCGAGGTCGTGCTCGTGTCGTCCGGTGCGATCGCGACCGGGTTCCCGTTCCTCGGGCTCGAGGGGCGACCGGACGACCTCGCCACGCAGCAGGCGGCGGCCGCAACCGGGCAGAACGTCCTGATGTTCCGGTACCAGAAGGAACTCGACCGGCACGGTGTCGTCGCGGCGCAGATCCTGCTCACCGCCGGTGACCTGCAGAACCCCACGCACCGTGTGAACGCCCAGCGGGCCATCGACCGGTTGCTCGCCCTGCGCGTGCTCCCGATCGTGAACGAGAACGACACCGTCGCCACGCACGAGATCCGCTTCGGCGACAACGACCGGCTCGCGGCCCTGGTGGCTCGGCTGCTCGGGGCCGACGCCCTCGTCCTACTCTCCGACGTCGAGGCGCTCTACACAGCACCCCCGGAGCAGCCGGGCGCGACCCGCATCGACGAGGTGCCGTTCGGCGACGAGCTGGCCGGGGTCACCTTCGGCTCGATCGGCACCGCGGGCGTCGGCACCGGGGGAGCAGGGACCAAGGTCGCCGCCGCGCGGCTCGCGGCCGAGGCGGGCACCGCGGTGCTCGTGACCGACACGGCGCTGGTCGACCGCGCGCTGGCGGGCGAACACCTCGGCACCTGGTTCCACGCCGCGCCGCGTCCCTGACACGGCCCGCAGTGCGCCACGCCGCGCCGCGCCGCGCCGCGCCTCGCGGGTGGCACCGAGTGGTCGCGACTCCCCGTTGGGACGCGGTCGTGTGGTCGGGAACCGTCGCTGCGGGCGGCGCGGAGCGTCGATCTGCGACCGCTCGGCGGGCGGGGGACGACGTGTCGTGACCGCTCGGAGCGGCCGGTCGACGGGGTGGACGCGACCGCCTGGAGGCCCGGTGCGTGTCCGGGGACCGGTGGCGGGCCTCCAGGCGGTCGCGACTCCCCGTTGGGTCGCGGTCGTGTGGTCGGGAACCGTCGCCGCGGGCGGCGCGGAGCGACGATCTGCGACCGCTCGGCGGGCGGGGGACGACGTGTCGTGACCGCTGGGCGCGGCGGACCGGGCCTGGAGGCACGGCGAGCGTCCGGCACGCCCGTCACGAACCGGGGGACGGACCTACAATCGGTCCATGTCGTCGATCGCGCCCGCCCCGACCCTGACCGACAAGCTCGTGGCGGCACGGGCCGCCTCGTCGGCGCTCGCGACCGCGACGACCGCCGTCAAGGACGCGGCCCTCGGCGCGATCGCCTCGGCGGTGCGTGCCGCAACCGACGAGATCGTCGCCGCGAACCACGACGACCTCGTTGCCGGCGAGGACGGCGGACTCTCGTCCGGGCTGCTCGACCGGCTGCGACTCGACCCCGTCCGGATCGAAGCCCTCGCCGCCGCGGTCGAGCACGTCGTCGGGCTGACCGACCCCGTGGGGGAGCACGTGCGCGGGTCGCAGCTGCCGAACGGACTCCAGCTCACCCAGGTGCGCGTGCCGTTCGGTGTCGTCGGGGCCATCTACGAGGCACGCCCGAACGTCACCGTCGACATCGCCTCGCTCGCGCTCAAGTCGGGCAACGCCGTCGTGCTCCGTGGTGGGTCGGCGGCCCAGCACACGAACGCCGTGCTCGTCGCCCGGATCCAGGACGCGGTCGAGTCGGTCGGCCTGCCCCGCGACCTGGTGCAGACCATCGACGAGTTCGGGCGCGCCGGTGCAACCGAGCTCATGCGCGCACGTGGCCTGGTCGACGTGCTGATCCCGCGGGGGAGCGCCACGCTCATCCAGACCGTCGTCACCGAGTCGCAGGTACCCGTCATCGAGACCGGTGCGGGCGTCGTGCACGTGTTCCTCGACGCGTCCGCGCCGGAGCAGCGTGCGGTCGACATCGTCCTGAACAGCAAGGTGCAGCGGCCGAGCGTGTGCAACGCCCTCGAGACCCTCCTGGTGCACGAGGCCGCGGCCGAACGACTCCTGCCGGTGCTGGCCGACCGGCTGCGGGCGTCCGGTGTCACGCTGCGCGGCGACGACGCCACGCGGGCGATCGTGCCCGGGGTGCTCCGAGCCACCGAGGACGACTGGGCGACCGAGTCGATGGACCTCGACCTGTCGATCCGCGTCGTGCCCGACGTCGACGCGGCGATGGCGCACATCGCCCGATGGTCGACGCACCACACGGAGTCGATCGTCACGAACGACGTCGACACCGCCGAACGGTTCCTGGCGACCGTCGACTCGGCGGTCGTGATGGTGAACGCCTCGACCCGGTTCACCGACGGCGGCGAGTTCGGTTTCGGGGCCGAGGTCGGCATCTCGACGCAGAAGCTGCACGCGCGTGGTCCGATGGGCCTGCCGGAGCTCACGAGCACGAAGTGGATCGTGCGCGGCTCCGGGCAGATCCGCGGCTAGACTGAACGGCGTCTTTCCCCGACCGAACGGAGCACGAACGATGACCTTCCTCGCAGAAGCTGCTGAGCACGCCTCCGGGGCGCCCGCGTTCGTGTTCCCGATGGTCGGCGCCCTCTTCTTCATCTTCCTCGGCTTCGTGACCTGGAGCTTCCGCGACGTGGCCTACCGCCACTCCCAGAAGTTCGAGGCCACCCGCCACCACGAGACGGGTGTCGACGAGTTCGGCCACACCAAGATCTGACCGACCACTCGATGCTCGAGACCACCGGACGGCCACGCATCGGCGTGATGGGTGGCACGTTCGACCCCATCCACCACGGGCACCTGGTCGCGGCGTCCGAGGTGGCGCGGGCGTTCGACCTCGACGAGGTCGTCTTCGTCCCCACCGGACAGCCGTACATGAAGTCCGACGTCACCGACGCCGAGCACCGGTACCTGATGACCGTGATCGCCACCGCGTCGAACCCGATGTTCACCGTCAGCCGCGTGGACATCGACCGCCCGGGGCCCACGTACACCGTCGACACCCTGCGGGACCTGCACGAACAGCGACCGGATGCCCAGCTCGTCTTCATCTCGGGCGCAGACGCCGTTCAGCAGATCGTCGACTGGAAAGACCATGATGGCCTCTGGGACCTCGCGCACTTCGTGGCCGTGACGCGTCCGGGACACGCCTTGAGCATCACCGGATTGCCCGAGCGGGACGTAAGCTTGCTCGAAGTCCCTGCACTGGCCATATCCTCGACGGATTGCCGTGACCGGGTTCGACGGGGTTTCCCCGTCTGGTACTTGGTTCCCGACGGTGTCGTCCAGTACATCTCCAAGCACCATCTGTATCGGAGCGTTGCATGAGTTCGTCCGACGCGCAGCCGCCCCTGTCGCGGCGCCAGGCGCGCGAGCGGGAGCGTGCCGCCGCGGCCGGTTCGCAGCCCGCGACGCCGCCCCCGACCGTCGCCGCACCCGCCGCCGAGACCCCCGAGTCCCGCCGCCGTCCCGGGTAGCACGTCGCCCCGGCCCCCGGTGGCCCCGCCCAGTCGTCCGCGCCGGCATCGGCGCAGACCGCGCCCGGGTCCGTCCCGGCGTCGGCGCCCGCCGCCGGTGTGCCGCCGTTCCCGCCGGCCTCCGCGACCGAGATCGTCCCCGGCAGTGGTGGGCTCACCCGTCGGCAGATCCGGCAGCTCCGTGCCGCCGAGCGCCAGGCGGTCCTGCCGGTCCCGCTGCAGAACCCCACGCCCCAGTCGTCCGACCGCACCGTCGAGGACGTCCTCGGGTCGGTGGACACGATCGACCCCGCCGCCGCGCCGCAGAGCGCTCCGGACGCCGAGGCCGCGCACGAGGAGCAGCCCGCTGCCCCGACGGTCCTCGACCAGGCCGCTGTTGCCCAGGCCACCGAGGCCGACGGGTCCCCGGACGCGCTCGAGCCCCTCGATGAAGCCGCCGCGCACGCCGAGGAGCCCCGCCGCCACCGGTCGACGTGGTCGCCGCCCGCCGACGCCACCGAGTCCGACGCGTCGGCGACCGACGCCCCTGCGGACGAGGCGACCGACGTCGCCCCGGCGGACGAGACGTCCGAGGACGCTCCGGCCCGCTCAGCCCACGACGCTCCGGCTCCCGCTGCCGGGTCGCAGCCCGCCGTCACGCCGGTGCCGATCCCCACGAACGCCGCCGCAGCGACCCCCGCGGTGTTCCCGCTCTCGCTCGACGCCGAGGACGACGACACCAACGAGGTGCCGCTGCCCGAGCCCGCGACCGAGGCCCCGAAGGTCCCCGCCGCGTTCCAGCGTCCGACCGAGCCGAAGCCGGTGACCACGGCCTTCGCGCCGCCCGCCGGCCACTGGTCCCAGCAGGCGCACGACTCGAACGACTCCGAGGTGCACGACGCCGAGACCGGCACCCGCCGCGTCGCGGTGACGAACACGAACGCGATCATCCTGCCGAACTCGGCCCTGGCCGACCCCACCGGCGCACTCAACGCGACGGGCGAGGTGATCCTGACCGGGTCGATCGACCTGCCGGCGTCGCTGTCGTCGACGGGGTCGCACCGGCCGATCGACGGCGCCGAGGTGGACCGCCTGCTCGAGCAGCAGGACGAGCAGCCCGACACCGATGCCAGCCCGGTCCGGGCCAGTCGCGCGGTGTCCAGCCACACCTCGACCCGCCAGGTCGTGCTCGCCGCCGCCAAGCCGAAGGAGTCGCGCACGCCGCTGATCCTCGGTGTGACGGTCGGCGCGGTCGGGCTGGCTGCGGCCGGTGTCATCATCACCGCACTGCTCACCACCCACGCGTTCGGCGGCTGACCGCTGCCGTCCCCGACGTCCGTTCTCCACCACCCCGCCGACCCTGGCCTGGCCGCTGTCGGCGGGGTGGCTTATGATCGTGACCCATCAAGCGAACCGGCTGTCCGTCGGTTCGACGACCGGAAGGAATCCGTGACCGCCTCCACTCGCGCACTGGAACTCGTGCAGGCCGCAGCACTCGCGGCCGACGCCAAGCAGGCCGAGGACCTCGTCGCTCTCGACGTGACCGGGCCGTTGCAGCTCACGGACGTGTTCCTGCTCGCAACCGGTCGGAACGAGCGCAACGTGCAGTCCATCGCCGATGCCGTCGAGGAGCGCCTCCTCGAGCTCGGCGCCAAGACGCTCCGCCGCGAAGGCCGTACCGAGGGCCGCTGGGTCCTCATCGACTTCGGCGAGATCATCGTGCACGTCTTCCACGACGAAGACCGCCAGTACTACTCGCTCGAGCGTCTCTGGGCCGACTGCCCGACGATCCCGCTCGAGCTCCCGGTGGACCACACCGCCTGATCAGCGACGCGCCCGGGTGACGGCTTCGATTTCGTCGCCCGGCGTTCGCATGGTGTACGCTTCTATGGTGCCTCCGGGGAACCGGTTGGTGCAAAAGCAACACAATCTGGGTCTGTGGCGCAGCTGGTAGCGCACCTGCATGGCATGCAGGGGGTCAGGGGTTCGAGTCCCCTCAGATCCACCCAGAACCCCCATCGTTCCTCGGAACGGTGGGGGTTTTCTCGTGCGTCCGACAGTGCTTCTCGTGCGTCCGACAGTGCTTCTCGTGCGTCCGACAGTGCTCGGTGGCCCGATACGCTGAGCGCATGAGCAACGCCGCGCCGCTGTCCGGGTCCCCGCTGACGATCGCCTCCGCCGGGTACGCGGCCGACATCGCCACCGTCGGAGCGACACTGCGGACCCTGCGGCACGAGGGCCGAGACCTGGTCGTCCCGTTCGACGCCGACGAGGTCCGCCCGGTCTTCCGCGGTGCCGTCCTGGCCCCGTGGCCGAACCGGATCGTCGACGGCGAGTACTCCTTCGGCGGCGTCGACCACGAGCTGGCCCTCACCGAGCCCGCACGGCACCACGCCCTGCACGGACTCGTCGCGTGGACGGACTTCCGCGTGCAGGAGCAGGCGGACGACCGCGTGGTGCTCGCCACGACCGTCCAGGCGCAGCAGGGCTACCCGTACCGCGTCGAGGTCACCGTGGAGTACCGGCTCGACGCCGAGGGGCTGCACACCACGATCACCGGGACGAACACCGGGGCCGAGGCCGCGCCGTGGGGGACCGGCCCGCACCCGTACCTCGTCGCGGGTGCCGGCACCGTGGACGACTGGACCCTGACGCTCCCCGCCGCCCAGGTGCTCGAGGTGACGCCGGACCGGCTCGTCCCGACCGACCTGGTCCCCGTGCACGACGAGTTCGACCTGCGCACGCCCACGCTGATCGGTGACCGGTTCATCGACCACGCCTTCACCGGCTTCGACCGCGACACCGCCGGCCTCGCCACCATCGCGGTCACGGCTGCGGACGGTCACGGGGTCCGTGCGACCTTCGGGCCGGAGTGCGGCTGGGCGCAGGTGCACACCGCCGACCACGTCGTCCCCGAGTACCACCGCGCCGGTCTCGCCGTCGAGCCGATGACGTGCGCCCCCGACGCCTTCAACGACGGCGAGGACCGCGGCCTCGTGGTGCTCGCGCCCGGTGCCTCGCACGCCGCCGCATGGACGATCGCCGCGATCTGAGCACCCCCGACCCCGGCGTCCGCGTCGAGGTCCGCCGACTCGATCCGGTCCCCGACCTCGCGGCCCTGGCGGCGCAGGTCGCCGGGGACCTGGTGTGGCTCGACTCCGGCCTGCCGGACGGTGCTCCCGCCACGGCTCGGCCCCGGGCGCGCTGGTCCGTGCTGGCGTGGACGGACGGGCCGTTCGCCGCCCGGTTCCGGCACCAGGACCGTCGTGCGCACCTGACGGTCGCCGCGCCCGCCGAGGAGTGGTTCGGGCCTGCCCGATCCGGGGAGCGTCCGGCCTTCGCGGTGCTCGCGGACCTGCTCCGACGCACGCCCCGCCTGCCCGAACCGGTCGTCGGGTGCGGGTTCGCGCTGGGCTGGGTCGGGTTCCTCGGCTACGAGCTCGGCCGCGAGTCCGGCGGCCCGGACCGCACCGCCGACGGGCACGCCGACGCCGACCTGCGTTTCGTCGACCGAGCCGTCGTCGTCGACCACACCGGTGGCGCCTGGGCGCTCGCGCTCGTCGCCGAGGCGGAACCGGCGGCCAGTGCGCGCAACCGCGCGTGGCTCGAGGAGCTGAGCACCCCCACGACGTCGGCCGGCGTCGTGGACGCGGCCACGGGCCTCCCGGCCGGGGTGTCCACGGCGACCGGACGCGTGACGCGTGCCGCCTACGAGCGGGCGGTCGACGTGTGCCGCGCGGAGATCCGCGAGGGGAACGCGTTCCAGGTCTGCCTCACCACCACCTTCGCGGTCGGACAGGAGGCCCGTGGCGGCCCCGGTACGGACCCCCACCTGGGCGAGTACCTGCGGATGCGGGCGTCCGACCCCGTCCCGTTCGGCGCGTTCCTGCGGCTCGGCCCGCTGCGCGTGGCGAGCCGGTCACCGGAGCGGTTCCTGCGGATCGACGCGGTCGGAGCGGTGCTCGCGGAACCGATCAAGGGCACGCGGCGGCGGCTCGCCGACGCGGTGGCGGACGCGGTCGCGCGGGACGACCTGGCGGCGAGCCCGAAGGACCGCGCCGAGAACGTGATGATCGTCGACCTGCTGCGGAACGACCTGCTGCGGACCGCGGTGCCCGGGTCGGTGCACGTCGAGCGGCTGTGCGCCGTCGAGACGTACGCCAGCGTGCACCAGCTGGTCTCGACGATCGGGGCGGTGCTGCCGCCGGGGACGTCGCGGGCCGACGTGGTGCACGCGGCGTTCCCGCCGGGGTCGATGACCGGGGCGCCGAAGAGCAGTGCCACGGCGATCGCGGACCGGCTCGAGGGGGCGCCGCGCGGGGTGTACTCGGGTGCGATCGGGTACTTCTCGGCCAGCGGGGCGGTCGACCTGTCGGTGGCGATCCGTAGCCTCGTGACCGTGCTCGACGAGTCGGGGGCGGTGCGTTCCCGGACCCTCGGAGCCGGGGGAGCGGTGACCTGGTCGTCGGTGCCCGCGGACGAGGCGGACGAGGTCGAGACCAAGACGCGGTCGGTGCTCGGCGGAGTCGGGGCGGTGGCCAGCTGGTGAGCTGATGCCCTGATCCGAACACGTGTTCGACCAGAACTGTCCACAGATGTCGGACGCGATTGACATCATCGAACACATGTTCGAATATGAGGGCATGCAGACGGCGGCGGCACTCCGGTCGCCCACCCCGGACCGGGGCGGGCGGAGCGGTGCTGCACGCGGCGGCAGCGGCGCGGGCGGTGGCGGTGCGCGCCGTGGGACGGATCACCTGAGCGATGCCCGGGCCGCGCTCGACCGCATCACGTCCCTGCGGTCCCGGGTGGCCGACATGGAGTCCACGCGGGTCGACACCGCCGGGCTCCCCACGGCCCCGGCGCTCGAACCCCTGCTGCCCGGCGGCGCGATCCGGGTCGGTGGCACCTACGCCGTCCCCGAGTCGGTGCTGCTCGCGATCACGATGCTGCAGGCGGCCTCGGCGGCCGGGGCGTGGTGTGCGGTCGTCGGGGTGCCGTCCTTCGGGATCGAAGCCGCCGCCGCCGCGGGGATCGACCTCGAACGGCTCGTGCTCGTCCCCGATCCCGGTGACCAGTGGCTCGCCGTGACGGCGGCGATGGCCGACGTCGCCCAGATCGTCCTCACCCGACCGCTCGGCCGGGTCGTGCCGGGCGACGTGGCACGGCTGTCGGCTCGGCTGCGACAGCGCGGTGGCGCACTCGTCGCGCTCGGCTCCTGGCCCGGGGCGGACGTCACGCTGCGGGTCACGTCCTCGACGTGGAGCGGCATCGGTCAGGGCCACGGCCACCTGACGGAGCGCCGGGCCACCGTGACCGCGACCGGGCGTGCCGGCGCGGTGCGTCCGGCGACCGCCGAGCTGCTCCTGCCCGCGGCCGACGGTGCGGTCCGGGCCGCCAGAGCGGTGCCGACGGTGGGCTCCGGGGACACCCGCGTGCTGCGGCCCGTGGCGGTGGCGTCGTGATCGCCTCCGGGCGCGTCCGGACCGACGCGATCACGCGGGGAGCGGCACTGCCCGAACCACCCCCGACCCGGACGATCGTGCTCTGGTGCCCGGACTGGCCGGTCATCGCTGCGGCTCGGGCCGGTGGCACCCCGCCGGAGCAGCCACTCGCCCTGACCGCGAAGGGGCTCGTGTTCGCGAGCTCCGCGTCCGCGCGTGAGCAGGGTGTCGTGCGGGGGCTCCGCGTGCGTGAGGCGCAGGCGCGGTGCCCCGAGCTCCTCGTGCAGCCCTACGACGACGCCCTCGACCACCGCGCCTTCGAGCCCGTCATCCGTGCGGTCGAGGCGGCGGTCCCCGGGGTCGAGGTGCTGCGGCCGGGCACCCTCGCGCTCCGCGCCCGCGGGCCGGCCCGGTACTACGGCGGTGAGCGCGCGGCGGCGGCGACCCTTGCCGGCATCGCGGCCGACCACGGCGCCCCCGCGGTACGGGCCGGGGTGGCCGACACCCCGTTCGCGGCGGACCAGGCCGCCCGGGCCCGTCCGGTGCGTCCCGGTGAACGGGTGCGGCTCGTGCCCGTCGGGGGATCGGCCGACTTCCTCGCGCACCTGCCGCTCGGTGTGCTCGGCGACCCCGACCTCACGACGGTGCTCGACCGGCTCGGCATCACCACGCTCGGCGACTTCGCGGCACTCGGCGACGAACAGGTGCGGGACCGCTTCGGCGTGGCCGGGGCGTTCCTGCACCGGTTGGCCGGGGGCCGCGACCCCCGCGAGATCGCGGCGCGGGAGATCCCGCCGGAACTCCGGGTCGAGGCGTCGTTCGAACCCCCGCTGGACCGTGCCGACCAGATCGCGTTCGCGTTCCGGCGTTCCGCCGACGACTTCGCCGAGCGACTCCGGGCCGCGGGGCTCGTGGCGACGACCATCCGCGTGGGGATCGTCGACGAGCGCGACATCCTGCTCGAACGGACCTGGGCGCACCCGCGCTGGTTCGACGCCGCCGACGTGGTCGACCGGGTGCGGTGGCAGCTCGCCGGCGGGGTGGACCCCAGCGGGCTCGAGGCGCCGGTCACCTCGGTCGTGCTCGAGCCGGTCGCCGTCGACGACATGGCGAACCACGAGCGCGGGCTGTGGGGCTCCGGCCCGGACGAGCGCGTGCACCACGGCCTCGCCCGGATCCAGGGCATGGTCGGCCACGACGGTGTGGTGAGTCCGCGCATCGGTGGTGGCCGCACCCTGTCCGAGCGCGTGGTGCTCGTGCCGTGGGGCGACGCGCCAGCCGGTGGTGAGCGAGCCCTGGCGACCGTGCGCGACCGCCCGTGGCCCGGCAAGCTACCCGGCCCGCCCCCCGCCACCGTGCTCGAGCGCCCCCGACCGGTCGACGTCGTCGCCGTCGGTGGTGTGAGCGTCGACGTCGACGAGCGCGGCGTGCTGTCCGGCGCACCCGAACGGTTCCGTGCCGAGGGCGACCGGGGCGGCGGCTTCTCGGCCGTGACGGCCTGGGCGGGTCCGTGGCCGCTCGTCGTGCGGTGGTGGGAATCCGGCGGCCGACGCCTGCACCGGTTGCAGCTCGTCGACGCCGAGGGGCGTGCCTGGTACCTGGTGCTGGCGGACCACCGCTGGTGGGCCGAGGCGATCGCGACGTGACCCAGACCACCACCACCAACAGGAGCGTGACCTGATGGGCTACAGCAACCCACCCATCCCGTGGTCGCAGTTCGAGCGCGCGCTGTCCGACAAGCGGAGCCCGGGCACGGCGCACGACGGCGACGGCGGCGACAGCCCGGCGTGGTCGCGGAAGCGCGAGCCGTACGTCCCGTCACCGCTCGACACCGACGGCGGACCCGTGGTGCCGTACGCCGAACTGCACGCGCACTCGGCCTTCAGCTTCCTCGACGGCGCCAGTCAGCCCGAGCACCTGTTCGAAGAAGCTGCTCGGCTCCGACTGCACGCCCTCGCGCTCACCGACCACGACGGCTTCTACGGGGCCGCCCGGATGGCCGAGGTCGCCGAGTCGTACCCGCAGGTCGGCACCGTCTTCGGCACCGAGCTGTCCCTGGGGTTGACCGAACCGCAGAACGGTGTGCCCGACCCCGAGGGCTCGCACCTGCTCCTGCTCGCCGACGGCCAGGACGGCTACCACCGGCTCGCCGGCGCGGTGACGAGCGCACACCTGGCCGCCGGGTCCGAGAAGGGCAGCCCGCAGTACGACCTCGACGACCTCGCCGCGCGGGCGAACGGGCACTGGCGCGTCCTCACGGGGTGCCGGAAGGGCTCCGTGCGGCAGGCCCTCGAGCAGGGTGGCGAGTCCGCCGCCGAGACCGCGCTCCGGGTGCTGCTCGACCGGTTCGGCAGCCGCAACGTCGTCGTGGAGCTGCTCGACCACGGCGACCCGCTCGACAGCGCCCGCAACGACGCCCTGGCCGCCCTCGCCGCGAAGCACGCGCTGCCCCTGGTCGCCACCGGCAACGTGCACTACGCCACCCCCGACCGGTTCCCGGTGGCGACCGCACTCGCGGCGGTGCGCGCCCGCCGCAGCCTCGACGAGATCGACGGCTGGCTGCCGGCCGCCGACACCGCCCACCTGCGCTCCGGCGCCGAGATGGCCAGACGGTTCGGGCGCTACCCCGGCGCGATCGAGCGGACCGTGGAGCTCGCCGACGAGCTCGGGTTCCGGCTGAAGACCGTGCAGCCCGGGCTGCCCGACCTCGACGTCCCGGACGGACACACCGCGATGTCGTGGCTCCGCGAGCTCACGTGGACGGGTGCCCGGCGGTTCTACCCCGGCAGCGCCGACGGCGTCGACCCCCGCAAGCGGGAGCGCATCGAGCGTGAGCTGTCCGTGATCGAGGAGAAGAACTTCCCGGGGTACTTCCTGATCGTGCGCGACATGGTGCAGTACGCCCGCGGTCGGGGCATCCTCTGCCAGGGGCGGGGCTCGGCGGCGAACTCGGCGGTCTGCTACCTGCTCGAGATCACCGCGGTGGACTCGATCCGGTACGGGCTGCCGTTCGAGCGGTTCCTGTCGGCGATGCGCGACGAGGAACCCGACATCGACGTCGACTTCGACTCGGATCGCCGCGAAGAGGTGATCCAGTACGTGTACGCCAAGTACGGCCGGCACAACGCCGCCCAGGTCGCGAACGTCATCACCTACCGGCCCAAGGGTGCGGTGCGTGACATGGCGAAGGCGCTCGGCCACAGCCCCGGGCAGCAGGACGCCTGGTCGAAGCAGGTCGAGCGGTGGGGCTCGGTGACCGAGAGCCAGGACCACGACATCCCGCCGGCGGTCGTCGGGCTCGCGAGCGACGTCCTCGGGTTCCCGCGGCACCTCGGCATCCACTCCGGCGGCATGGTGCTGACCGACCGTCCGGTGGGCGAGGTCGTGCCGATCGAGCACGCCCGGATGGACGGCCGCACCGTGCTGCAGTGGGACAAGGACGACTGCGCCTACATGGGGCTCGTGAAGTTCGACATGCTCGGGCTCGGCATGCTCGCGGCCCTGCAGTACTCGTTCGACCTGGCGGCAGAGCACTGCGGGGAGCGCTGGGAGATGCACTCCATCCCGAAGGAAGAACAGGGGGTCTACGACCAGCTCTGCCGCGCGGACACGATCGGGGTGTTCCAGGTGGAGTCCCGCGCGCAGATGGGCACCCTGCCCCGACTGCTCCCGCGGCGGTTCTACGACCTGGTGATCGAGGTCGCACTCGTCCGACCCGGGCCCATCCAGGGCGGCGCGGTGCACCCGTACATCCGCCGGCGCACGGGCGAGGAACCGATCACCTACATGCACCCTGCGCTCGAACCCGTGCTCGAACGCACCCTCGGGGTCCCGCTGTTCCAGGAACAGCTCATGCAGATGGCGATCGCGGTCGGCAACTGCTCCGGTGACGACGCCGACCTGCTGCGACGGGCGATGGGGTCGAAGCGCGGGCACGAGAAGATCGACCGGTTGCGGGACAAGCTCTACACGGGGATGGCGGACAACGGCATCCACGGTGCGGACGCCGACGCGATCTACGCGAAGATCCAGGCCTTCGCGAACTTCGGCTTCGCGGAGAGCCACTCGATCAGCTTCGCCCTCATCGTCTACGCGAGCGCGTGGATGCGGCTGCACTACCCGGGGGCGTTCCTGGCGGCGCTGCTCCGGGCGCAGCCGATGGGGTTCTACTCACCGCAGACCCTGGTGGCCGACGCCCGACGGCACGGCGTCCGCGTGCTGCGACCGGACATCCTGCGGTCCGGGGTCGACGCCACGCTCGAACCGCTGCCGGACGGGGACGCCCCGGCCGGTGACGACGCCTGCCTGGCCACCGAGCAGCCGCCGGTGCTGCCCTTCGACAAGGCGCTCCCCGACGACACCGCGAGCCACCGTCGCGACGGTGCCTTCGCCGTGCGGCTCGGGCTCGCCGAGGTCGCGTCGCTCAGCCGGAAGGGCGCCGAGAAGATCGTCGCGGAGCGGGACGCGAACGGTCCCTTCCGCGACATGTCGGACCTGGCCCGGCGGGTCGGGCTCACCACGCCGCAGCTCGAGGCCCTCGCCGCCGCCGACGCCTTCGCCCCGTTCGACATCGACCGCCGCGGTGCGATGTGGTCGGCTGCCCAGGCGGCCGCCGAGCGTCCGGACCAGTTGCCGGACACACAGGTGTTCGTGCAGCCGCCGCTGTTCGGTCAGATGACGAGCGGGGACGTGCTCATCGCCGACATGTGGTCGACGGGCATGACGACCGACGACCACCCCGTCCGGCACGTGCGCGACCGGCTCGCCGCCCGCCGGGTGCTCAGCGTGCAGGACACCGCGACCGCCGAGACCGGACGACGGGTCGAGGTCGGCGGGATCGTGACGCACCGGCAGCGTCCGGCGACGGCCTCCGGCATCACGTTCCTGAACGTGGAGGACGAGACCGGGCTGGTCAACGTCATCTGCAGCGTCGGGGTCTGGGGGCGCTTCCGCCGGGTGGCGCGGGAGTCCCCGGCGGTGATCGTCCGGGGCATCCTCGAGCGCTCACCCGACGGGGTGGTCAACCTGGTGGCGGACCGCATCGAGCACCTGTCGCTGTCCGTCCGCACCCGCTCGCGGGACTTCCAGTGAGCGGTCGTGCGCAGGTGAGCGGTCGCACTCGAGTGAGCGGTCGTGCCCGAGCGAACGGTCGTGCTCAGCGCACCTCGGGCAGGCGGACCGTGACCTCGAGTCCACCGGCAGGCACGTTGCGGAGGGACGCCGTGCCTCCCGCCCGTTCCGCCACCGCACGCACGATCGCGAGTCCCAGCCCGGAGCCGCCGGGCAGGGCGCCGGCACCGGTCGACGGGTCCGGGTTCGGGCGGGACGTCCGGGCTTCGTCCGGACGGGTGAAGCGGTCGAACGCCACCGGGATGAAGGACTCGGGCACGCCGGGGCCGTCGTCGGTGATCTGCAGCACGCCCTCGCCGCCGGTGCTCCGCCAGGACACGAAGATGCCGCCGCCGCGGGGGAGTGCGGACACGGCGTTGCCCGCGATGTTCGTCACGAGCTGGGCCATCCCGCCGGTGTCGATCCGGTACCGCGGTTCGACGGTGCCGCCGCCGATGCCCGGGCCGGAACCGCCGACGGCGACGGGCGGCTCGAGGTCGAAGTCGACGGTGACGTCCTTCGCCGAGGCGATGAGCCGGACGCGGTCGACCGCGGCCATCACCTCGTCGCCGAGGTCCGACCACGCGGTCTCGGGGCGCCGGTCGCCGTCCTGTTCACGGCGCTCCGACTCCTCGATCCGCGACAGCGCGAGCAGGTCGTTCGCCAGCCGCGACAACCGCGCGACGCTGTGCTTGGCGCGTTCGATGTGGGCGGCGAGGGCGGCGGCGTCGTTCCCGTCGAGCGAGGCGAGGTCGAGCTGGGTCGTCAGGATCGCCAGGGGTGTCCGGAGCTCGTGGCTGGCGTCCGACACCATCTGGCGTTCGCGCTCGGTCGCCTGCCGGGTCCGGGCGAGGAAGGCGTTGAGCGTGGTCGCCAGGGATGCCAGCTCGTCCTGGGCAGGGCCCACCGGCAGTTCGGCACGCTCCGGGGCGACGGAGAGCCGTTCGGCCTCGCGGCGCATCCGGTTCACCGGGCGCAGCGCGGTGGTCGCGAGCACCCAGGACGCCACGCCGAAGGCGAGCAGGATGGCCAGACCGGTCAACGACAGGGTGGTCGTGAGGTCGTCGACGACGATGGCCTCGGCCTGCGAGTTACGAGCGGCCACGACCGTCCAGCGGCCGGCCTCGTTGACGGGGTGCTCCACCACGACGCGGTACTCCGAGCCGGAGACGGTGATGATCGAGGTGCCGGCAGGGGTGGACCGCAGGCTGCCGAGCGCCTGCTCGACACGATCGGGCATCGTCGACAGCACGATCTCGCCGGACGGGGACACGACGGCGACGAGCTGCGCGTTGCCCGGCGGCGACAGGTCGGGGTCGCTGTCGACCTCGAGCGTGGCGACGTACGGGTCGGCGTCGGCGTCGAGCAGCGTGCGCGTCGCACTCGCGACGACGCTCACCACCTGGAACCGCATCACCAGGACGAGCAGCAGGATGACGATCGCGGCGATCGCCGTCGAGCCGATCGTGATCCGGGCACGCAGCGACAGCAGACGCAGCGGCCGGATCGGACCGCCGCGTCGGCGGTCCGATCGTGGGGCGTCGTCGGCCCCGCTCACGCCCCGAGCAGATCCAGGCGGTACCCGCGACCGCGGACCGTGGCGATGGCGACGGTGGCCTCGTGCGCGGTGAGCTTCTTGCGGAGGTACGAGATGTACTGCTCGACCACGTTCGGGTCGACGTGCTGCGAACCGTCCCAGACCTCTTCGAGGATCTTCGGGCGGTCGACGACACTGCCTGCGGAGCGGGCGAGCAGTCGGAGCAGGGCGAACTCGGTGGGGCTCACGGCGACGCGCTGCCCCTTGATCGAGATGCGGCGCGCCTCGGAGTCGATCGACACGTCCCCGACCTCGATCGTGCGGGGCGCCCCGGCGGACTCGCGACGGCCGAGGGCACGCAGCCGGGCGGTGAGCTCGGCGAAGGCGAAGGGCTTGGTGAGGTAGTCGTCCGCACCGGCGTCGAGCCCGAACACGCGGTCGTCGACGGCGTCGCGCGCGGTCACGAGCAGAATCCGCACGGGGTCCTCGCGCTCACGGATCCGTCGGGCGAGCTCGAAGCCGGACATGCCGGGCATCATCACGTCCACGACCGCCAGGTCGAACGCCTGCTCGCCGAGGGCGATGAGCGCCTCGACACCGTTCTCGACGGCCGTGACCCGGTACCCCTCGGCCGCGAGTCCGCGTTCCATCAGGGCACGCATCTCGTCGTCGTCCTCGACCACCAACAGCCGCATAGTGGACCTCCTCGGACCCATCGTGGCATCGAACCGGCGCGGAGGGCCGTTCTCCGGGGCCGACTCGCTGAATCTCGTCACAGGACGGAGCAGAACGGTCTGTCCCACGTCCTGGGGACGTGAGCGCGGCTTGCTTCGTTGCTAGGCTCCGGCAGCGGACAGCGCGACCCGATGCGCCGCCCGCACTGGGGGATCATGAACGACTCGATCGACCACCCGGCCATCGTGCGCCTGCGCGTCGAACTGGACGCCGCGTGGAAGGGCATCGGCGCGCTCGCGCAGCTGGAGGACGCTCCGCGCGACCGCGTGGTCGCGGAGCTGCGGACGGCGGTGCCGGACGTGGCGAGCCGTGCTGCACGCGAGGTCGGCACCGAGGCCGTCGTCGCCGAGATCAGCCGGTACGCCGACGCCGGCATCCCGGGTGCGACCGCGACCGACGTCGTGCCGACCGCGGTGATCTGGTCGGACGTCGTCCGGACAGCGTCGGAAGCGGCCTGCGCAGCGCGCTGAAGCGGACCGACTAGTCGTCCTCGCCGAGCAGCTCGCCACGCACCCGTCGGATGTCCTCGAGCAGCGCCCCGATGAGCACCCAGTGCCGGGAGTTCGGGCGCACCACCTCGAGCGGCGCGGTGAGCGCCGGCTCCGAGGCCTCGGCCCACGGCTCGGCGTCCGGTCCGAAGGCGCTGGCGTCCGTCCGGCCGAGCCCGTCCACCGGGTCGAGCCGTGTCGATTCGACCCGCGCACTGAGTGCTCGGACGTCCGCACCGATCCGTGCCACCTCGGTGGCGATGCCGTGCACCACCGGGTCGTCGCGCAGGTCCGGTGCGGTGTTGTCGCGGATCGCCCGGGTCATCCCGGTGACCCGGGCCACCAGGACGCGCAGGTGGTCGGTGATCGCCACGTCGCGGTCGAGGATCGTCCGGTGCCGGCCGCCGCGCGGGTTCATCGTCAGGGACTCGCGCGCCGACCCCAGGGACGCCTCGGCCTTGGCGTGCTGCTGCCGCAGTGCACGGGCGGCGACGAGCGCCTCGTCCCAGCGCTCGCGGTCCCACCCTTCGGTCAGGCCGATCGCGATCCGCTCGAACGCCACCGCGGTGTCGCGGGCGAGCCGGGCGACGGCGAGGTGCGCCGGTTCGAGCAGCACGGGCGGCACGATGAGCGCGTTCACGACGAGGGCGACGATCGCACCGATCACGGTCTCGAGGACCCGGTCGGCGGAGTAGTTCGGCGTCACGACCCCGGCGGTGAGCACGAGCATCCCGCTGATCCCCACCTGGGTGGCCGAGGTCGGGGTGAGCCGGAGCGCCCACGCGATGAGGATCGCGAGCACGATGACGAGCAGCACGACGAAGACGCCGTCGCCGAGCAGCAGGTGGAACCCGGTGGCCAGCACGACGCCGATCACCACGCCGGCGCTCCGCTCGAGCCCCTTCACGAACGACTGGTTGATGCTCGGCTGGACCACGAGCAGGGCAGCGATCGCCGCGAAGGTGGGGAACGGCCCCTGGATGACCAGGCGGCAGAGGAGCACGGCGGCGACCACCGCGACGGCGGTCTTCACGACCTGCAGGAACGGCGTGCGACTGGAGCTGCGGAGGCGCGCGACCGGGTTCACACCGACCACGGTAGCCACCGGCCCCGCGCCGAGCCGTGCACGAACGCGACGAAACCCGCGCGACACTGTTGACTGATCTCGTGTGGCCCAACCATGAGCGCGTCATCCCGCAGGCCTTCGCCGGCTCCGGGACCTCTGTCGTGGCCGCGCGGGCGCACTCCGTCGAGCCCTCGGGCAACGGTTACCTGTACGGCTACGAGGTCGACACGGTGGACCGCAACGGCCAGCGCGCCACGGTCCTGACCTACGTCGACACCGGCGGCACCCACGACCAGAACAGCGCGATCGTCACCGACCCCGCGACGGGCGACCCGGTGTCGGTGTGGGCGTACCCGAACGACCCCGGCCTGCCGGTGCTGCCGCAGGTCACCTACCGCGACGCCGTCGCCGAGCTGCTGACCACGCTCGGCATGCCCGTCACGGACCCGGTGCTCACCGTGGCGGCCTACCGGCCCGGCAAGCGCGCGGTCGTGCGCGTCGACGCCCCCGAGCGCACCCTGTTCCTGAAGATCGTCCGTCCGCACCGGGTCGCGCCGATCGTGCAGTCGCACGAGCAGTTCGTCGCGGCCGGTCTGCCGGTGCCGCGCGTGCTGTCCAGCCGTGGCGACGGCCTGCTCGTGCTCGAGCGCATCCGCGGCGTGCCCGCGGGCAGCCGCATCCTCGACATCGCCGACGACCCGCGTTTCGTGGCGTCGCTCGCCGCGCTGAGCGGTCGGGTCGCCACCGTCCCGATGACCCAGCAGGCGCGCGCCGACGCGATGGACCACGCCGACTGGCACCGTCGCACGCTCATCGCCGCGCTTCCGCGCGACGCCGAGGAGATCGACCGCCTGTACGACGCCATCGGCCGCCGCTCCATCGGCTGGTCGAGTTCGACCAAGCAGGTCGTGCACGGCGACCTGCACCTGGAGCAGGTGTTCGTCGACGAGGACGAGCCGTGGCGCATCTCCGGCCTCCTCGACATCGACACCGCGGGCTGGGGCTTCCCCGTCCGTGACGTCGGCGCCGTCGTCGCCCACCTCGTGGTCACCGGGCTCTGGCACCGGTCCCGCGGGGACGCCGAGCGCGGTGCCGCCGCCGAGCGCCTCGCCGACGCGATCGCCCGCGACTGGGTCACGCGCAACCCGCGCGAGGCCGACCGCATCGGACCCGCCATCGGCGCCCAGCTGCTCGCCCACGCCGGCGGCCAGGCGACCACCGGCTCCGCCAACGGGATCCAGACCGCCCAGCAGCTCCTCGCCGCGACGCAGGCCGCCCTGGCGGACGCGGCCCCGACCCTCCCGACCGGTGGCTCGACCCGCCCGCGGTCCGCACCGCAGGCCTGAGACGCGACCGAAGGACGGACCGGAGGCGCGGGTCGGGTCCGCAACGGGCCTCCCGTCCGCCGTCGCGACGCGCGCGGGCAACGCGCCGGTCGCCTCTGTCGGTCGTCCCGGAGTAAACTGAGCGCGCACGCACCGCGTTCCCGCGTGCCGCGTCGATTCCGGACGCAGCCGTCGATCACTTGATCGACGCGGGGACCGGGCCGTGACCGCCCCGAGGGGGCATCACGTGCGTGTGACGACGCCGGATCCCGGCGCGGACCGTCCGAACCTGCTCCCGGCAGGTGCTCGTGTGGAACGGCTCGCGGGAGTCCACCGGACGTCCCGAAGCGGGGACCGGCGATGCGGTGGGCCACGGTGGCCCGCAGCCGAACCGGAGCCGCGCCAGGCCCCGGTGCAGGACTTCCCGCCCCACGGGCGGATCGCCCCGACGTGTGGGCGGAACAGGAGGAGCGTTGGCTCGATCAGGCACCCGGCGTGCTGCCGGCGGGACGCGGACCGCGTCACGTCGCACCAGGCCGCTGGACAACGACGGCGTCATCCCCGTCCTCGCCCGCGCTGTGCGCGAGGTCGAGGCCGCGGCACAGCGCGGACCGCTCAAGGCATCGAACCGGACGAAGTTCCAGGCGGTCGCCCTGCTCATGCGCGAAGAGCGCGCGCGGGTGAAGGCCGACACGGAGCTCACCGACGCGCAGCGCGCCGAGCAGCTCAAGCGGCTCGACGGCGTGGCCACGATCCTGGCGAAGACGGCGGCGCGCGACACCAGCGTCATCCAGCTCCTCGCCGAAGAGGTGCAGGTGTCCGAGGCGACGCGTGCGGTCAAGCGCGACATGATGATCGCCGGCGGCATGGAACTGCAGCCGGAGGACCTCGTCATCGCGTCCGAGCCCGCCGCGGTGGTCGAGACCCCGGTGCGGGCCGTCGTGCCGCAGGCGGTCGTGCAGCGCCAGCTCGCGAACCCGTTCATGCCGCCGGACTTCGCCCTCGCCGACCAGCCCGTCGCGCACCCGCGTCGCCTGGCGAACTGGGAACTGTTCGGACCGCTGTTCAAGTCGTTCGAGTACGGCGCGGGCGGGGGAGCGGCGTCGATGCCGCTGCCGGAACCCACGACGCTGCACTCGCGCTCGGGCACCACGCTCATGAAGCACCAGGCGGAACTCGTCGCCGCCGCGGCGCAGGGGCACCGCACGTTCCTGCTCGCCGACGAGCCCGGCCTCGGCAAGACCGCACAGTCGCTGCTCGCCGCCGATGCCGCGAACGCGTTCCCGCTGCTCGTCGTCGTGCCGAACGTCGTGAAGACGAACTGGGCGCGTGAAGCCGAGCGGTGGGTGCCGAACCACCGCGCCACGGTGATCCACGGGGACGGCAACGACCTCGACGGGTTCGCCGACATCGTCATCGTGAACTACGAGATCCTCGACCGGCACGCCGGGTGGCTCGGCAACTTCGGGTTCAAGGGGATGGTCGTCGACGAGGCGCACTTCATCAAGAACAAGGACTCGCAGCGCGCCCGGTTCGTGCTGCAGATCGCCGAGCGCATCCGGCAGCGCACCGCCGCGCCGCTGCTCATGGCGCTGACCGGTACCCCGCTGATCAACTCGGTCGAGGACTTCCGCACCATCTGGGAGTACCTCGGCTGGATCGACGACAAGAAGCCGCGCGCGAAGCTCATGAACGAGCTCGAGGAGATCGGCCTGACGCCGGCCGACCCCGGCTTCTTCGTCGAGGCTCGCCGCGCCGTCATCGACCAGGGCATCGTCCGACGCCGCAAGGTCGACGTCGCCGCGGACATCCCCGCCCGCCGGATCGCCGACATCCCCGTCGAGCTCGACGGTGACGAGGGCCGCTCCATCCGCGACGCCGAGCGCGAGCTCACCGCGAAGCTCGTCCGGCGCTACCACCAGGCGCTCGACGCTCGCACCGGGCAGGACCCGGTCGTCGGCATCGACCACAAGCTGGTCCGCCAGGTCGCGCGCTGGGAGCTCGAGGACCAGGACGCCTCGTCGACCGGCGAGAACGTGTTCTCGATGGTCCGCCGCATCGGCCGGGCCAAGGCCCAGCTCGCGGCCGACTACGCGGCACAGCTCGCCTCGAACGTCGGCAAGGTCGTGTTCTTCGCGAAGCACCTCGACGTGATGGACCAGGCGGAAGAGGTGTTCGCCCGTCGCGGGCTGCGCACCGCCACGATCCGCGGCGACCAGACCCCGACGCAGCGCACGGCCGAGATCGACTCGTTCGTGAACGACCCCGACGTCGCCGTCATCGTCTGCTCGCTGACCGCGGCCGGGGTGGGCCTGAACCTGCAGGTGTCGTCGAACGTCGTGCTCGCCGAGCTGTCGTGGACGAGCGCCGAACAGACCCAGGCGATCGACCGTGTGCACCGCATCGGGCAGGAAGAGCCCGTCACCGCGTGGCGCATCATCGCCGCGCAGACGATCGACACCAAGATCGCCGAGCTCATCGACTCGAAGGCGTCCCTGGCCGCCCGCGCGCTCGACGGTTCGGACGAAGAGGTCGTCGACTCCGGCGACATCCAGCTCGACGCGATGGCCGCGCTGCTGACCGAGGCGCTCGGCGGCTAGGGCCGGCGCGCGGCGCTGTTCCGGACAGCAAAACACCGGTGTTCGTGCACTGAACCGCGTCATGCGCGTGTTCGGAGCGTGAACACCGGTGTTCTGCGAAGGGGCGCCGCGGCGCGACCGCTCAGATGCGGGACTGCACCTCGGCCAGGGACGGGTTGGTCGCCGTCGAGCCGTCGGGGAACACCAGCGTCGGCACGGTCTGGTTGCCGCCGTTGACCTCGGCGACGAGCTCGGCCGTGCCCGGGGTCTGCTCGATGTCGACCTCGGTGAAGGGCACCCCGGCCTTCGACATCTGGTTCTTCAGCCGGGCGCAGTAGCCGCACCACGTGGTGGTGAACATCGTGACGCCGCCGGCTCCGGGCGTGAACTGCTCGCGGGTGATCGTGTCGCTCATCCCTGCAGGCTAACCCCGGGTGCGGGGAAACCCCGCAGTGCCTGGTAGACAAGAGCGTGTGAGCCACACGCACCTCGAGATCGAGCGCACCTACGACCTGCCCGAGGGCGGTGCCCTCCCCGACCTCGTCGGCGCGGGCGGCATCCTCCGCACCGAGCACCAGGAGCCGTTCGAACTGGACGCGACCTACTGGGACACCGAGCGGTACGACCTGGTGGCCGCGCGGGTGACCGTGCGCCGCCGCACCGGCGGCCCCGACGCCGGTTGGCACATCAAGCGCTCGGAGTCGGACACGGTCCGCCACGAGCAGCAGTTCCCCCTGACCGACGACGCCGACACGGTGCCCGACGAGGTCCTCGCCGCGCTCTTCACGGAGCGTCGTGGCCGCGGGCTGCGTCCCGTCGTCCGGATCACCACCACCCGCACCGTCACACGACTGCTCGACGAGGACGGCGACCAGATCGCCGAGCTCGCCGACGACCAGGTCACCGCCCAGCGCCTCGACGACGACGCTCCGGAGACCCCGCGCACCTGGCGCGAGGTCGAGGTCGAGACCGTCGACGGCGTCGACCCGCAGATCGCCCACGAGCTGTTCGCGGCCCTCGACGGGCGCTTCGCGGCCGTCGGCGCCGGCCCCGCCGCCGTCGCGTCCAAGCTGGCACGGGGGCTGGCAGGAGCACCGGCACCGCGCCTCCAGACCGAGGAGAAGCCGGCCAAGGGCACGACCGCACGCATCCTGGCGAAGCGGGTGCGCAAGCTGCGTGTCGCGCTGCTCGGTCAGGAGGCCCGGCTCCGCTCCGGCGACACGGCCGACCTCCGGCAGGCGGCCGACACCACCCTCGAGATCGCGGCGATCCTGGGCGCCTACCGCCCGGCGTTCCCCGACGGCGAGGCCGTCGACCGCGCCGCCGAGGCGGCGGACGGCCTGGCGGGCGTCACCGCGCGTGCGGCGCTGGCCGAGTACCTGATCGACCGGCTGCCGCGGGCGTCGTCGCCGGCGCAGGACGACCTGGTCGACGCGATGACCCGTGAGCGCATCCTCGCCTCGACCCGGGAACGTCGCGACCAGGCGGTGCGGGACGTCGTCGCGTTCCTGCACGGCGAGCCGTTCCTCGAACTGCTCGACGCCCTCGACGACGCTGCCGAGCGTCCTGCGCCGACGGCGTGGTCGCTCCGCGCACCGAAGCAGGTCGCGCAGGACGTCGGCGCCGACGTGAAGCCGCGCGTGCGCGAGCTCGTCCGGGCCGCCGTCGCCGACGACACCTCGGACACCGCCGCCGAGCGCGAGGCCGCTGACCGGACCACCACCGAGGCCGCGTGGCAGGAGACGATGCGCGCCCGGATGGCGATGGACGTGCTCGGCGACGACGCGTTCCCGCACGCGCTGTGGAAGCGGATCGGCACCGCGGCCGACGTGCTGACCGAACGGGTGCGGTCCCTGCACGCCCTCGACATCCTGCGGGCGAACGCGGCGATCGCGGAGCGCGGGGGTGAGGGCACGTTCGGGTACGGGGTGCTCGCGGGGGACCGGGTGCGCCTGGCCGAGGAGTCCTACGACGAGGCGGTGCACGCGCTCAACCGCGTGTGAGCGCGGTGCGGGCGCTGCGTGCGCCGCTGTTCGCCGCTGTTTGCTTGGTGAGCAGAAGAGGTCGGGTCCCGCTTCGGACCCGACCTCTTCTGCTCACGAAGTGCGCGGAACGGCTCAGCCCGCGGCGATCGGGTTGGCGGTCGCGGCGGCCGGCGTCTCGTCGGCGAGCCCGAGCACGTCGAGCAGCCAGGCGAGTTCGAACGCCCGCTCCTTCCACGATGCGTACCGCCCGCTCACGCCACCGTGGCCGGCGGACATCTCGGTCTTCAGCAGCACGGGCGCGCCGACCTCGCGGAGCTTCGCGGTCCACTTCGCGGGCTCGACGTAGAGCACGCGGGTGTCGTTGATCGAGGTCACGGCGAGGATCCGCGGGTACTGCACGTCGTCGCGGACGTTCTCGTACGGGGTGTACTCGCTCATGTAGCGGTAGACCTCGGCGTCGTGCAGCGGGTCGCCCCACTCGTCCCACTCGATGACGGTGAGGGGCAGGTCCGGGTCGAGGATGCTCGTCAGCGCGTCGACGAACGGCACGGCGGCCAGGATGCCGGCGAACCGCTCGGGTGCGAGGTTGGCGACCGCACCCATCAGGAGCCCGCCCGCGCTGCCGCCCTCGGCCACGAGCCGGTCGGCGCTCGTCCGGCCGGACTCGATCAGGTGCTCGGCGACCGCGACGAAGTCGGTGAACGTGTTCTTCTTCGTCAGGGTCTTGCCGTTCTCGTACCAGTGCCGGCCGAGCTCACCGCCACCACGGACGTGCGCGACGGCGAAGACGACACCGCGGTCGAGCATCGACAGGCGCATGACGCTGAAACCGGGGTCGATCGAGTGCTCGTACGAGCCGTAGCCGTACAGGTGCAGCGGTGCCGGGGCGCCGTCCTCGACGGCGTCACGACGCCAGACGAGCGAGATCGGCACACGGGTGCCGTCCGACGCGGTCGCCCAGTCACGTTCCTGCACGTAGTCGGCCGGGTCGTAGCCGCCGAGCACGGGCTGGCGCTTCAGGACGGTGACCTCGCCGGTGGCCAGGTCGAGGTCGCTGACCTCGGAGGGGGTGACGAACGACGTGTACCCGATGCGGAGGGTCGGCTGCTCCCACTCCGGGTTGCCGCCGAGACCCGCCGAGAACAGTGCTTCGTCGAAGGGGACCTCGTGCGCGTCGCCGTAGCCGTCGCCCTCGATCGGGATGATCGCGACGCGGGGGAGCGCCTCGGACCGGTACTCCAGGGCGAGGTGTCCGGCGAAGGCGTCGACCGACTCGATGCGGCGCTCGGTGTGGTGTGCCACGACGACGCGGCGGTCACGCTCGGACGTCGGGTCGTCGGCGGGGACGTCGACGAGCTCGAAGTTCTCGGCGCCGTCGTTGTGCAGCACCAGGAACCGGTCGCTGCCGCCGACGATGGCGTGCTCGATCTCGTACTCGACGCCCTCGCGACGGGGCCAGACGACCTGGAACTCACCCGTCGGGTCCGCGGCGTCGAGGACGTGCGCCTCGGACGTGATCTTCGAGCCGAGCTCGATGACGATGTACTGCGAGGAGCGGGTGACACCGACACCGACCCAGTAGCGGTCGTCGGGCTCCTCGAACACCAGGACGTCCTCAGACGCCGCGGTGCCGACCGTGTGCCGCCAGATCTTGTCCGGACGCCAGGACTCGTCGACCGTGGGGTAGAACACGTAGCGTCCGGCCGGGTCGAAGGTGGCGCCGGCCCCGGTGTTCGGGATGGCGTCGCCGAGGTCGGTCCCCGAGGCCAGGTCCCGCACGTGCAGGGTGTACCGCTCGTCACCCTCGACGTCGATGCCGTAGACCAGGCGGGTGCCGTCGTCGCTGATGTCGTAGGTGCCGAGGGAGAAGAACTCGTGGCCGTCGGCCAGCGCGTTGCCGTCGAGGACCACCTGCTCGCCGGGGAGCGTCGACTCGCCCTCGACGACGGCGGGCGGTGTCCAGTCGTCGCGGCCGGCGATGGGTGTGCGGCAGTGCACGCCGTACTGGCTGCCCTCGGCGGTGCGGGTGAAGTACCACCAGTCGCCCATGCGGACCGGCACCGAGAGGTCGGTCTCCTGCACGCGGCTCTTCACCTCGGCGAAGATGCGGTCCCGCAGCGGCGCGAGGTGCGCGGTCGCGGCGTCGGTGTGGGCGTTCTCGGCTTCGAGGTACGCCAGGGTGTCGGGGGATTCCTTGTCCCGCAGCCACTCGTAGTCGTCGACGAAGTCGATGCCGTGGTGGGTCCGTGTCACGGGCCGCTTGGCGGCGCTGGGCGGGGTGGATGCGGTGTGCTCGTTGCTCACCGTCCCACCCTATTCGCCCGCACCCCCGGTCAGGCCGCCGTGCGCTCGCGCCCGCCCACAGCGGCGTGCACCCGCTGCTCGAACGCCTCGAGCTCGGCGACCACGGCGGGTGCGACCCACGCGCGGTCGCGGCGTCGACCGGTGACCGGACGGAGCACTCCCGCCAGCACCAGGTCGTGCGTGACGCGCTCGACCTCGTCGGCGGTGAGCAGGGTGTCCAGGTGCGCTTCGGTCAGGACGGGGTCGTCGGCGAGTGCCCGGCCGACCACGGCGTGCGGGCCCGAGGCACAGGGGCCGGCGGACCGGTCGGCGTCGTGCTCGGCGAGCAGCAGGGCGCTCAGCGTCGCCTCGTCGCACACCGTCCCGATCGCGAGGGCCAGGTCGACCACGAACCCGGTGACCCGGCCGTCGCGGAACTGCTCCAGGTGCCGGAAGTACCGCAGCCGGTCCGCCGCGAGCGCGGTGGCGACCGGTGCCGTGAGCGTCGTCGTCACCCCGCGTCGCCGCAGGACGGCCCCGATCAGTGCCCGCCCGATCCGACCGTTGCCGTCGGTGAACGGGTGGATCGACTCGAACTGCGCATGGGCGATCGCCGCCTGGGCGATCGGGTGCAGGTCCACGCGGTGCACGAACGCGAACAGGTCGGCCATCAGCGGTGCCACGAGTTCGGGCGGCGGTGGCACGTGGACGGCGTCGCGGGGTGTGGCGCCGCCGCCGATCCAGTTCTGCACCTCGCGGTACCGGCCGGCGTACCGTCCGTCGACCGGATCGTCGCGCATCAGCAGGCGGTGTGCCTCGAGCAGGGAGGCCTCGGTGACGGTGCCCGAGTCCGCTCCGGACACCAGGTGCTCGACGGCGCCGCCGGCCCGGACGACCGCGGTGGCACCAGCGTTCGCCCGGATGCCGACGAGGGCCCGTGCCAGGTCGTCGATCGTCGCGGACTCGTCCTCGATCCGCGACGACGCGACGGCTTCGGTCCGGCCGAGCACGGACCCGAGCGGTGCGAGCCGCGAGCCGTGGCGGACGTCGAGGGTGCGCAAGGCCGTGGCGCTCCGGTCGAGCAGCGCGACGGTCTCGTCGTCGGGTGTCCACCGAGCCCTCGCGATGGACGGGGGCAGCGACACCCGCACGGTGGTCACCAGCCGGTCGTCGCGGCACCCGCGGACGGTGCTCCGCCACGGTCGCTCGGTGCGCTGGTGCGCGGGCCAGGTCTCGCTTCGGTGTGCCATCCCGCGACGGTAGGGCCGCCCGGACGCTCGACGCCAGGAATCGGTGTTTCGCCCGCTCGCCCCCAGGCCCGCCCGGAGCCCGACCGCGCCCTCCGCGTACCGTTGGTGCCATGAGCAACTCCTTCGCGATCACCGGTGCCCACGTCGTCCCCGTCTCCGCCCCCGCCTTCGACGGCGGCGCGGTCGTCGTCGAGGACGGCCGGATCACCGCGATCGGTCCGGACGTGACCCCGCCCGAGGGGATGCCCGTGGTCGACGCAGCCGGTTCGTGGCTGGTGCCCGGGTTCGTCGAGGCGCACGGCCACGTCGGCATCCACGAGGAGGCCAACGGTGAGGCGGGCAACGACACGAACGAGATGACCGCCCCGAACACGGCCGGCGTCCGCGCGATCGACGCGATCGACATCGACGACGAGGGCTTCCGGGACGCGCTCGCCGGCGGGATCACGAGCATCGTCGTCAAGCCCGGCTCCGGCAACCCGATCGGCGGTCAGAGCGTCGCCATCAAGACCTGGGGCGGCCGCACGATCGACGAGCAGCTCATCTCCGACTCGGTGAGCGTGAAGAGCGCCCTCGGCGAGAACCCGAAGCGCGTCTACGGCGGCAAGGGCCAGACGCCCTCGACCCGGCTCGGTGTCGCGAAGATCATCCGCGACGCCTTCGTCGAGGCGCAGAACTACCGGGCCGCCCGTGACGCCGCCGCCGCGAAGGACGAGCCGTTCGCCCGCGACCTGACGAAGGAGACGCTCGTCCGGGTGCTCGACGGCGAGCTCGTCTGGGACCAGCACACCCACCGTCACGACGACATCGCCACCGCGATCCGCCTGTCCGAGGAGTTCGGCTACCGGCTCGTCGTGAACCACGGCACCGAGGCGCACAAGATCGCCGACGTGCTGGCCGCCAAGGACATCCCGGTCATCTACGGCCCGCTCTTCACCAGCCGCTCGAAGGTCGAGCTCCGCGACCGCGGCATCCCGAACCTCGCCGCCATCGCGGCGGCCGGTGTCCGGGTCGCCATCACGACGGACGCGCCGGTCGTGCCGATCAACATGCTCGTCGACCAGGCGACCGCCGCCGTGAAGGAGGGCCTGCCCGCCCAGACCGCACTCGAGGCGCTCACGGTCAACCCGGCCGAGTTCCTCGGGTTCGGGGACCGCGTCGGTCGCCTGGCCGAGGGCTACGACGCCGACCTCGTGCTCTGGGACGGCGACCCGCTCGACGCGACCAGCCGCGCGACGCGCGTCTGGATCGACGGCGAGCCCGTCTTCACGTGGGCCGACGGAGCCGGCGTCACCACGCCGCGCTGGTAGCGAGCACGACACGCAACTGGAGGCGCGGTGCCAGCTGGCACCGCGCCTCCAGTCCGTCGTGGACCCACGCCGCATTTCGCGGTGCGCGACACCTCACGCGCACGCCGCCCCGTGACGTGTCGCTCAGCACGAAACGCGCGCGGCGCACGCGGCGGGGGCGCCGTGTGCTCAGACCTCGCGCGCCAGCAGGTGGTCGTTGATGCGCGTCGTGAGCTCGGCGTCGATCGGACGTGCGTCGCCGTTCACCGAACGGATCGGCGCAGCCTGCCGCACACTCGACACGAGCCAGAGCGCGTCCGCCGCCGCCAGGTCGGCGAGCGTGACGAGTTCGTAGGCGGTCTCGATGCCCTCCTGCTCAGCGAAGCGGAACACGTCGGCCTGCGTCGTGCCGGCCAGGATCCCGATGTCGGTGCGGGGCGTGACGAGCCGGTCGCCGACCTTCATGATCAGGTTGGCGCGCGTGCCCTCGAGCACGTAGCCGTCGTTCGAGACGAACAGGGCGTCGTCGGCGCCGCGGCGGACGGCCTCGCGCAGGGCGGCCATGTTGACGCCGTACGACAGCGTCTTCGCGCCCTGCAGCAGCCACGGCGAGGTGCGCTCGACGTCGTGCCGGTACCCGCGGTCCAGGACGACGACGGAGATGCCCTCGGTGCGTGCGGCCGTGGAGTCGCCCGACGGCGCGGCGTAGACCCACCCGGTCGGGCGGTCGGTGCCCTCGACGCCGCGGGTCAGGACGGTCTTGGCGAAGGCCTCGCGCACCGGGTCGAGGCGGGCGCAGACGGCCTCGATGGCCTGGCGCCAGGCCTCCGGGTCGGGGGCGGGCAGGTCGAGCATCGCGGCGGAGCGGCCGAAGCGGGCGAGGTGCGCCTCGAGGGCCTGGGGCCGGCCGTCGATCACCGTGATCGTCTCGAACACGCCGTCGCCGCGCGTGACGCCGAGGTCCTGCACCTGCACGTGCTCCTCGAGCGGCTTCGCCCAGGTGAAGGCATCGGCCGCGGGGTCGTGCGGCGCGGCGTCGCGGGAGGGCTGGTTGAGGACGGCGAGCACGGTTTCGGTCATGCGTCCATCCAACCCCACGCGGGTGCGTGCGTGCGCGGTGCCGCGGTGTGCGCGCGTGCGTGCGCCGGCGCGCGCGTCAGCCCGCTTCGGGCAGGGCGCCGAGCAGCTTCCACACGGCGGGCGTCAGCTCGGGGTGCTGCAGCGCGATCCGGCGCAGCCGGTGGTACTCCTCGCCGAGCCTGGTGCCCTGCCCGGACGCCGGGTGGCTCGACCACTGCGCGTGCCGCTTGCCGATCGCCTCGTCCAGGTCGACGGCGTCCGCGCGCAGGATCAGCACGACCTGCTCGTCGACGGTGGGGAGCGTCGGCATGAACTCCCACGGGTCCTCGCCCTGACGGCTCCGGTGCTCGACGAGCATCGAGATCTCCTCGGCGGCCTCGGCGCGCAGCACTTCGAGGCTGCGCCCGGTCCTGCGGGGCTCAGCCATGGTGCCCCCGCAGCACGCCTGCCATGGGGAAAGCGTACGACACTCCATCGGTCACACTGGACGCGTGACCCTTCGCGACGAGAGCAAGTCCCAGCATCCCCGGGTGGTGGTCGTGTACCTGCTGCGCGACGGCGAGTCAGGCCCCGAGGTGCTGCTGGGGGAGAAGCGCCGCGGCCTCGGCACGGGCCGTCTGGTCGGCCCCGGCGGCAAGCGCGAGCCCGGTGAGTCGGCGGTCGAGACCGCCGTGCGCGAGGTGCGAGAAGAGGTCGGCCTGCGGCTCGACGCGGTCGACCTGGAGGCCCGTGGCACGTTGGACTACCGGTTCCCGTACCGACCGTCCTGGTCCCAGGTCTCGGACGTCTTCGTCTGCCGCCGCTGGCAGGGCGACCCGTCGGGCTCGGACGAACTGGAGCCGCGGTGGATCCCCGTCGACACCGTGCCCTACGACGCGATGTGGGACGACGCCCGCTACTGGCTGCCGGGGGTGCTCGCCGGCGGCAGCGTCCGCGCGCGGTTCACGTTCGCCGAGGACGACGCGACGGTCGCCGGGTTCACCGGGACGGGCGTCGGCGTCGACGCGGGAGACTAGCGGCCAGCGGCCAGCGGCCAGCGGCCAGCGGCCAGCGGCTAGCGCGGCTGCTGGGTGCGGGTGCTGCCGGTGCGCGCTTCCTCGGCGGCGGCCATGACGTCGGCGTCGCCGCTCCGGCCACCCAGGGGTCGCACGAAGAAGTCGATGATGCCGACGACGATCGCGCCGATCATCGAGAACATCGCCCACCCGACGAACAGCCCGGCGGTGCCGCGGCCGTCGGCGGGCGCGAGCAGGACGCTCGCGGCGTAGAAGCCGACCGTCAGCACGAGGAACACGACGACGACGGTGATGAGGACGCGGTGCCAGGTGATGCGCGGGTTCATCCGATCAGGATACGCGTCAGCGGCACCTCACCGATCCGCGTGCCGGCACGGATGATGCACGCGCATCATGCGACAGAACTCGCGTCGTTCGACTGGTGCACTGTCGGAACATGCGCAAGCAGTCGGTCTGCGCGAGCGGTGCGACCGTCAGGAACGAGCTACCGGTCCGCGTGCCGGCCGTGCGGCGGCTCGTCCGACGTGTCGGACCGAGCCGACGCCCTGGAGCCCTCGGTGCGTGGGACGGGACGCGTGCGCGGTCCGGTCCCCGCGCCTCCTGGCCGTTGCACCGGGCCGGTGCGGTCCCCGGGGCGCTGCACGGCGATGCGACCGGTCGGTGTCGCGTCCGGCTCCAGGCCGTCGCGACCGCCGGTGAAGACGTCGCCGCCGGTGCGGTCGTCCTCCCAGTCGTCGTCGCGCAGCACGCTCAGGGTGCCGGTCTCGGTGGAGGTCAGGCCGTGGCGCTCGAGCTCGGCGTCGCGCTGCCCACCGAGGAACTCGCGGTTGGCGGTGTTGGCGTCCTGGAACATCGTGGTCCTGCCGGTGACGATCGCCCGGATCCGTCGGCGCTCCCACCACTTCTTGCCGAAGTACATCAGCACCAGGCCGGCCGTGGCGTAGCAGGCCATCGTGATCAGGCCGCGGGCCGGGCCGGGGCCGACGCCGTAGACCTGGTGCTTGATCATGTCGACCATGCTCGAGCCGACGACGACGTTGTTCAGCCAGGCGAAGGGCTCGGGCATGAACCACTTCGGGTAGGCGCCGCCGGACGAGGGCATGGACAGGAAGACGAAACAGATCATCGCGGGCGCGGCGATGAACCGGCCGACGAAGTAGCTCAGGCCGTTCACCGCCAGGCCGATCGCCACGATCCAGCCCCACGCGATGAGCACGAGCTGGATCCAGTGCCCGTGGATGGCACCGAGCACCGGCCCGGCGAGCGTGTTCGTGATGAGCGAGATGACGAGGCCGCCGACCACGATGACCGTCATCCGTGTGCGGTGCCGGAGCGGGCCGCCCATGATGCCGATGAACATCGCGACCATGTAGCCGCCGATGCACCACGCGAGCATGACGTACATCGCGACGGTGCCGTACTCGTCCCACGCCGGCAGGGGTGCGAGCTCGGTGACCTTCGGGGTCGCGACGCCCAGGCCGGTCAGCACCGCGGTGAGGGTGGCCGGTACGAGGCTCGCGACCTGGAACTGGTGCGCGCTCGCCTTGAAGAACTCGTTCGCAGCGGGGTCGTACGCGACCGCCATCGAGCCGCCCACCACGTCGCGCTTCGCCTGCGCGAGCGAGTCGTACGAGTGGAACACGAACTCGCCGGGCAACGCCTGCTGCACCGCCTGGACGAACGCCGGGTCGCTGCCGATCAGGGCGATGGGGACGTCGTGCGGATGCGGGGCGTGGAACGCGAAGACGTAGCACAGGCAGAACCCGACGATGAAGAACAGCGGCATCCAGAGCTGCAGGCCGATCAACTGCAGCGACGGGTGCAGGGTCGAGTACCACCGGCGGTAGGCACCGTGCTGCTGGGGCGCGGGCACCGGAGCCTGTCGTCGGGGTACCGAACGCGTGTGCCCGGCGACCTTGCCACCACGACGCGGCTTGGTCCCACGTGCCGAGGGGCGGGTCCCGCGCGGCTTCGGCGGCGTGGGACGGGAACCGCCGGGGCGCTCCGGTCCGTCGTCGTTCCTGGGGACGTCGTTCCGCGGCGTGCTCACTCGGCGCTCTGCTCCTGCTCTCGATCGGAGCGCCAGGATACGCCCGGGGTGCTCAGGAGCGACTGCGCGACGCCTGCGCCGAGTCCATCGCGAGTTCCTCGGCGTCGAGGGTCACGAGCACACGGCGCATGACCTCCTCGTCGAGGTTCCCCTTCTCCCGCTCCTCGAGCACGATCTCGCGGCGGCGGTCGAGGAGCTCGCGCCGGATGTCCTGGATCTGCGAGCCACGCAGGCGCAGTGCGACGTTCCGCCCCTCGTCCTCTTCTTCCTCGGCGTCCTGACGGAACGTCTCGGCCTGACGCTCGAGTCGCGCCTTCAGCCGGTTCACCACCGAGTCGACGGCTTCCGAGCCGTACTGCTTCGCCCACGCCGGACGCCGCTTCTCGAGCAGCTCGATCGCGGCCTCGGTGGTGCGCTGGTTGAGCCGCATCTCGCTGCGCACGTCCTCCTCGCCCTCGGCCGGGTCCTGCACCTTGAGCGCGCGGATGACGAACGGCAGGGTGAGTCCCTGCAGCAGCAGGGTGCCGACGGTGACGAAGAAGGCGATGATGAAGATCGTGTCCTGCGCCGGGATCTGCGTGGGGCTCGCGACGACGGACACCGCAGCCGCCAGGGTCACCACACCGCGCATGCCCGTCCACGAGATGACGGTGAGCTCCCGCCAGTTGAGCTTCGGCTCGGCGGAACCGCGCATCCACCGCAGCGACGGGTGTCCTCGGGACAGCTTGATCCGCAGCGGCCGGAGCCACTTCCCGTTGATGCGGTTGCGCGCGTAGGACTCGAACACGAACAGCGGCCGCACCAGGATCACGACGACGAGCACGACGGCCGCAGCGGTGAGCGTCTGCCCGAGACTCCGCTCGCTCTCGACCAGGTCCTGCACGACGGTGTTGAGCTGCAGGCCGATGAGCGCGAACACGAAGCCCTCGAGGATGACGTCGATGCTCGTCCAGAGCGGACGCTCCTGCAGTCGGGTGGCGTAGCCCTCCTTGGGCGAGTTGTAGCCGATGTACAGGCCGGCCGTGACGACCGCGATGACCCCGGAGCCGGACAGGTCCTCGGCGAGGATGTAGGCGACGAAGGGCAGCAGGATGCTCATGATCGTCTCGACCACGGGGTCGTTGATGCGCATCCGGATCCAGTGCACGACGACGCCGAGCACGATGCCGACGACCAGACCGACGCCGATCGCCAAGCCGAAGATGCCGAGGTCCTGCCAGATCGTCAGTGACGTGCCCGCGATGATGAGCGTGAACACCCGCACCAGGGTCAGCGAGGCCGCATCGTTGATCAGGCTCTCGCCGGACAGCACGGTCATGACGCGCCGGGGCAGTCCGAGCTTCCGACCGATCGCGGCGGCGGACACGGCGTCCGGCGGCGCGACGATCGCGCCGAGCAGGATCGCCGCAGGCAGGGTCATGTCCGGGATGAGCAGGTACGCCACCCCGCCGACGACCAGGGCGGTGACGATCACCAGGAAGATGCCGAGCCGTCGGATCTGCTTGATCGAGCCGCGGAAGCTCTGCCACGACACGTCGAGGGCGGCCGAGTAGAGCAGCGGCGGCAGGATCACCGTGAGGATGACCTCGGAGTCGATCTCCATCGGCGGCAGCCCGGGCAGGAACGAGGCGGCCAGGGCGACCGCCGTGACGAGCAGTGGAGCGGGGAGTCCCTTGGCCCGGGCGAACCCCGTCACCGCGAGCGATCCGATCAGCAGGATGAGGAGCTCAGCGGTGTCCATGGACGCATTCTCCCATCGGCATGGTTCCGAAGCTGAACGAGCGTGAAGCTGCGGTGAACGACAGGTTGCCGATCAGGTTTGCTCGAAGGGCCGACGCCTGGGACACTTGCCCGCGGTGGACATCACACTCATAGTCGTCCTGGTCATCGCGTTGGCCCTCTTCTTCGACTTCACAAACGGTTTTCACGACACCGCCAACGCGATGGCGACCCCGATCGCGACCGGCGCCATGAAGCCCAAGGTGGCGGTCACCGTCGCTGCGGTGCTCAACCTGGTCGGTGCGTTCCTCAGCACCGCCGTGGCGACGTCGATCTCGCACGGGTTGATCAACGAGGGGCCCGGTGGCGTCGCCATCAGCCCGGAGATGATCTTCGCGGGCCTGATCGGGGCAGTCGTCTGGAACATGATCACGTGGCTCCGTGGGCTGCCGTCGTCGTCGTCGCACGCACTGTTCGGCGGGCTGATCGGTGCCGCGATCGTCGGCGCCGGGTTCCAGTCGGTCAACTACGTCGCGCTGCTGACGGTCGTGATCATCCCGGCGTTCGCCTCGCCCGTGATTGCCGCGCTCGTGTCGTTCCTGTCGACGCGCATCGCGTACCGGATCACGAAGCGTCCGGTGTTCCCGAACGAGCGCGGCGGGTTCCGCATCGGGCAGGTCTTCACCAGCTCGATGGTGTCCCTGGCACACGGCACCAACGACGCGCAGAAGACGATGGGTGTCATCACGCTGACCCTCATCGCCTCGGGCGCGCAGTCGTCGAACCAGGGCGTGCAGTTCTGGGTCGTCGTCGCCTGTGCCCTCGCGATCGCCCTCGGTACCTACACCGGCGGTTGGCGCATCATCCGCACCCTCGGCTCGGGCATCACCGAGATCCGTGCGACGCAGGGCTTCGCCGCCGAGGCCTCGACCGCCGCGACGATCCTCGCCTCCAGCCACCTCGGCTTCGCGCTGTCGACCACGCAGGTGTCCTCGGGGTCCATCATCGGTGCCGGGCTCGGCCGTCGTGGCTCGAAGATCCAGTGGTCGACCGCCGGCAAGATCGTCATCGCCTGGTTCATCACCCTGCCCGCGGCCGCCGCGGTCGGTGCGGTCGCCTCGGGCATCGCCCGCCTCGGCGTCATCGGGCTCGTGCTCGACGCCGTGATCGGAGCCGTCGTCATCCTCGGCCTGTACCTGTGGTCGCTCCGCAAGCCGCACGAGCAGGCCTCCGCGATCGAGGTCGACGTCGCCGCGAACGCGGTCCTGACCCGCAAGGAGCTGCGTGACATGCAGCGCAAGAAGCGTGCCGACGCGGTCGCCCAGCGTCGCGCCGAACTGAGCCGCGAGCGCACGCTCCGTCGCATGGCGGCCCGCAAGGGAGGCCGTCGCTGATGGGCATCGACTGGTTCGCATTCCTCACCGTGGCGCTCGTCGCCGTGGTCTCGTCGTGCTTCGTCGTCGCCGTGTACTCGGTCGGCCTCCGTTTCTGGAGCGCCGCCGACACCCGCGAAGGCAAGTTCACCGTGAAGGACGACGGCACGATCGGCCCGGCCACCGCCGGCTTCCCGAACCCGGCCGGAGCCTCGGCGGCCGCACGTGCGCTCCGTGCCGCGGCCATCGCGTGCTTCGTCGTGTGCGGCGCCGTCGTGCTCTACGGCATCTACCTCATCGTCCCGCAGTTCCACTGACGGGCACGCTCACCGGGTGAGCAGAAGACGCCGGGTCGCCCCTCGCGACCCGGCGTCTTCTGCGTCCGCTGCTCGAACTGCGCACTTCGGGAGCAGAAGCGGCCGGGTCGCGGTCTGCGAGCCGACCCGTTCTGCTCACGACGTGTGCGCGAGGGCGCCCAGGCGTGAGCACGGTGCGAGCGGGCGAAATGCCCGCGCCTTCGCGCGCTTGCACCCCGGTCTTTCGCCCGCTCGCGGCGGGGCGTGACCGCGGGTCGGACGGGAGGCCCGTGGCGGCTTGGCACCGGGCCTCCAGGCCGTCGCGTGGCGAGCGGGCGAAATGCCGCGGTGCGCTGCGGAGGCAACCCCGGTATTCCGCCCGCTCGCGCGGGCGGGGCGTTCTTGGTGAGCAGGAGATGTCGGGTCGCGGTCGGCGGCCCGACCCGTTCCGCTCACGAAGTGTGAGGGCGCCCACCTCGGGCGTGCGCCCCTGGCGCGAGCGGGCGAAATGCCCGCGTCTTCGCGCGCGGGCACCCCGGTCTTTCGCCCGCTCGCGGCCGGGCGTGACCGCGGGTCGGACGGGAGGCCCGTGGCGGGTTGGCACCGGGCCTCCAGGCCGTCGCGTGGCGAGCGGGCGAAATGCCCGCGTGCGTTGCGGAGGCGACCCCGGTGTTCCGCCCGCTCGCGCAGGCGGCGCGTTCGGTGAGCAGAAGATGTCGGGTCGCCGTCTGGGACCCGACATCTTCTGCTCACGAAGCGACGGGAGGCCCGTGGCGGCCTGGCACCGGGCCTCCAGGCCGTCGCGTGGCGAGCGGGCGAAACGCCCGCGTGCGGTGCCGAGGCGACCCCGGTATTCCGCCCGCTCGCGCAGGAACGCCGCCGGTCCCACCAGCCCCGGCGCGTTCCCGGACCGGCCGGACGGACGGGACTAGCCTCGACGTGTGACCGGCAACGAGGAGGCACCTGTGACGACGACGACGCGGACCGAGAGCGACTCGCTGGGATCACGGGAGGTCCCGAACGACGCGTACTGGGGCATCAACACGTTGCGGGCACTGGAGAACTTCCCGATCACCTCCGTTCCGATCGCCGTGTACCCGGACCTCATCGAGGCGCTCGTCACGGTGAAGCAGGCTGCGGCGCGGGCGAACCGGGCGATCGGTGTCCTCGACGAGGAGCGCGCCGATGCGATCGACCGCGCGGCGCAGGAGGTCCGCGACGGGGCCCTCCGCGAGCAGTTCGTCGTCGACGTCGTGCAGGGCGGTGCGGGGACGAGCACGAACATGAACACGAACGAGGTGCTCGCGAACCGGGCGCTCGAACTCCTCGGACGGGAGCGGGGCGACTACGCGTACCTGCACCCGATCGACCACGTGAACCGCAGCCAGTCGACGAACGACACGTACCCGACGAGCATCAAGATCGCGATGATCTTCGGCGTCCGCCGTCTGATCGTGCAGCTCGAAGAGCTCTCCGCGGCGTTCGCCGAGCGGGGCCGCGCCTTCGCCGACGTGCTGAAGGTGGGCCGGACGCAGTTGCAGGACGCGGTGCCGATGACCCTCGGGCAGGAGTTCACCGGCTTCTCGCACACGATCCAGGAGGACGCGGACCTGCTCCGCAAGGTGATGCCGCTGCTCGCCGAGATGAACCTGGGCGCGACGGCGATCGGCACCGGGATCACCGCGGACCCGCTCTACCGTGACGAGGTCCGTCGGCAGCTGCAGGAGGCGAGCGGCATCGACGTCGTCACCGCCCCCGACCTCATCGAGGCGACGAGCGACGCCGGTGCGTTCATGACCCTGTCCGGCACCGTGAAGCGCAGCGCCGCGAAGCTCTCGAAGATCTGCAACGACCTGCGGCTGCTGTCGTCCGGTCCGCAGGCGGGTCTCGGCGAGATCACCCTGCCGGCTCGCCAGGCCGGCTCGTCGATCATGCCGGGCAAGGTCAACCCGGTGATCCCCGAGGTCGTGAACCAGATCGCCTACGCGGTCGCCGGGGCCGACACCACCGTGACGATGGCGGCGGAGAGCGGGCAGCTGCAGCTCAACGCCTTCGAGCCGATCATCGCCCACTCGATCCTGCAGTCACTGCAGTGGATGTCCCGCGGCTGCGCGACCCTGCGTGAGCACTGCGTCGTCGGCATCGAGGCGAACGAGGCGAAGCTCGCGGCCCAGGTCGACACGAACGTCGGCGTCGTCACCGCGCTCACGCCGTACATCGGGTACGCCGCGGCGGCGTCCATCGCGCACACGGCGCTGACCACCTCGACGCCGATCTCGACGCTCGTCGTGGCCGCGGGGCTGATGGAGGAGGACCAGGTCATGCGGGTGCTCAGCCCGGCGCGGCTGTCGGGCATCGAGCTGGCGACGGGCGCGATCCCGATCATCACCGAGGAGATGCTGGACGCCGAGGCGCGCAAGCGCTGACGCGGGGCGCCCGCGGGCCCACGCACCCACCCGTCACGGCAGCGGCCGCTCGCCCACCCGCACCTGCTGCGCCAGCGCCCGCAGGTGCTCCTCGCCCGGGGTCGGCTCGGCGTCCTCTTCCTCGGCCACCCGCGCGGCCTCGGCCCGGACGTGCTGCGCGGCCGCGATGTCCTGGTCCCGCCAGCGCGCGAGCGTGAAGTTCCGCGTGACGTCCCGCAGCGGCAGCCGGATCGACTCGTCCGCCTCGATGCCTGCGAGCAGTTGCCGCATCCGGATCACCTCGGAGTCGAGCTCCCCGCCGACCACGAGCACGAAGTTCGAGATGTACAGGTACACGAGCAGCAGGATCGCGCCACCGAGCCACCCGTAGGCGCGGTTCCCGCCACCGAGGGTCTCCACGTAGAGCGCGAACCCCACCGTGGCGACGGCCCAGGTCACGATCGCGAACGCGGCACCGGCCGACACCCACCGCAGCTGCGGGGTCTTCACGTTCGGCGTCGCGTAGTAGAGCACCGCCACCATGACGACGAGGTCGGCCGCGAGCACCGGCCACTTCACCACGTTCCACACGTCGTCGATCCAGGGCGCCCACCCGAGCTGTCGGATGACGGCCTCGGAGATCGTCGGCGTGCCGAGCAGGATGACGATGGCGACGGCGCCGCCGACCATGACGAGCAGCGTGACGAGGAGCATCATGCTGCGGAACTTCCAGATCCGCCGGCCCTCCTCGACCTCGTAGGCGGTGTTCATCGCCCGTCCGAACGCCGTCGCGTAGCCGGACAGTGACCAGAGCGTCAGCACGACGCCGATCGTGAACCCGAGCCAGGGGTTGTCCAGGGTCAGCAGCTGCCGGAGCGGCCCCTCGAGGTGCTCGGCGGTCTCCGGCCTGACGATGAACCCGAGGACCTGGACGATGTCCGTCAGGCTGTCGCCCTTGCGGTCGACGATCGACAGCGCCGACACGACCGCCAATGCGGTCGGGAAGACCGTGAGCAGGGCGAAGAACGTCAGCGACGCGGCCGCGTCGACGACGCGGTGCCGGATGACCGAGTGGTAGGTGCGCCGGACGACGGCACGGACTCCGGTCCGCTGGAGGTCGCGCGATGCGCTGTCCGGCATGTGTCGTACGGTACCCGACACGTGCGGTCCTGGAGGCGCGGTGCGGGCCCGCCTCGCGCCTCCGGTCCTGGGGTGGTCGCGTCCCACCCGCAGCCCGCGTAGCCGAGTCTCGCCCCGGCGGACAGTCTCCCGCGCGTTCGGCCGCGGAACTGTCCGCGTAGCCGAGTCTCGGCGAGGCGAGTCGAGGCGACCCGACCGCACCGCACCGCCTGTCAGTTGGCGTGGGGGTGCAGCGCGTCGTAGCGGCGGAACGACGGGACCATCCGGAGGAGCAGCGCGACGAGGCCGATGATGAGCACGCCGCCGATGACCGGCGGGTACGCGATGCCGGCCGCGACGACCAGGCCGGCGTACAGGTCGCCGAGCCGCGGGCCGCCCGTGACCACCACGATGAAGATGCCCTGCAGCCGACCGCGCATGCCGTCCGGCGACGCCGCCTGCAGGATCGTGTTCCGGAACACCGAGCTGACGTTGTCCGCGCCGCCGGCCATCGCCAGGAACAGCGCCGCGAGCCCGAGTGCCGGCAGGATCTCGACGCCGAACGCCTCGCCCGAGCGGCCGCCGAGCACGTGCGCCAGCGCGATGACCACACCGAACGCCGCGATCGCGCCGCCGTACGCGGTGATGGCCCAGCCGACGGCCTCACCCTGGCGTCGGACGTGCCCGAGCGGCCCGGAGAACACGCTCGACAGCAGCGCCCCGATCGCGTACGCGGCGGTCAGGGTCCCGACGGTGATCGACCCACCGCCGATGACGAGCGCGCCGATCGCGGGGAACAGCACACGCGGCTGCCCGAAGGTCATCGCGACGATGTCGAGCACGAACGTCATCGTGATGTTGCGTGACCGCCGCAGGAACTTCGCGCCCTCGATGAGCGAGCCGAGCCCGGGCCGCAGTGCGTCGTGGTCGGCGGCCATCCGGGGCAGCGTGAACACCCCGAGGAACGCGAACGTGAAGAGCACGACGTCGATCGTGTAGGTCGGCGCGAACCCGACGCTCGCGATGAGCACGCCCGCGATCGCCGGACCGACGGTGACCTGGAACCCCGACGCGATCCCGCCCAGGGCGCTCGCCGCGGGCAGCAGGTCGGTGCCGACGAGCCGCGGGACGATGGCGGAGCGGGAGGCGTTGCTGACGGTGGCGGCCACGGCGTTGACCGTCGCGAGCACGTAGAGCAGTGCGACGCTGTGCAGGTCGAGCCAGGCGTGCGTGGCGATCAGGGCGACGGCGACCCACGCGATCATCGACGACACGAGCGCGACGAGGCGTCGGTCGAAGGCGTCCGCGAGCATGCCGCCGTACAGGCCGGCGACGATCATCGGCACGAGCGCGATGACACCCACCAGGGCCACGGCGAAGGTCGAGCGGGTGATCTCGTAGACCTCGAGCCCGACGGCGACGGTGGTCATCTGGGTACCGATGCCGGCGATCGCGGTGCCGGCCCAGAGCCGGGCGAAGGCGGGGGAGCGGCGGAGCGGGGTGAGGTCGGCGAGCAGGCGGCGGCGCGGCGGTGCGGGAGTCGATGGTGTCACGGTGGAACCATTCTGCGGGCTGGACGCTCGTTGCGCGTGCCCGGTGCGCGCTCTGGTTGACTGATCGGCATGACTGACCTGAACAGCAAGCCCGAGTTCGACGCCCCCGAGGGCCCCGCCCCCACCGAGCTCGTCATCACCGACATCGTCGAGGGCTCCGGCGAGGAAGCGTCGTCCGGCTCGACCGTCAAGGTCCACTACGCCGGCGTCGAGTACGAGACCGGCGAGGAGTTCGACAGCTCCTGGAACCGCGGCGAGCCCATCGACTTCCCGCTCGCGGCCCTGGTGCGCGGCTGGCAGGAGGGCATCCCCGGCATGAAGGTCGGCGGCCGACGCAAGCTCGTCGTCCCGCCGGAGCTCGCCTACGGACCCGCCGGCGGTGGCCACTTCCTGTCCGGCAAGACCCTTATCTTCGTGATCGACCTGCTCGGGGTCCGCTGATGCAGGTCGGCGCCCCGACGATCGAGCTGAACGACGGCCACCGGTTCCCGGAGCTCGGCCTCGGCACCTACGGCCTGAACGGCGACGAGGGCGCGGCGGCGGTCGGCACCGCGATCACGAGCGGCTACCGGCTGCTCGACACGGCGCTGAACTACGGCAACGAGGACGCCGTCGGCCGCGCCGTCCGCGAGTCCGAGGTGGCACGCGAGGACCTCGTCGTCACGTCGAAGCTGCCCGGCCGGCACCACGGCTACGACGAGGCACACCGCTCGATCGACGAGACCCTCGGCAACCTGGGGCTCGACCACGTCGACCTGTACCTGATCCACTGGCCGAACCCGTCGGTGGACAAGTTCGTCGACACCTGGAAGGCGTTCGTCGACCTCCGTGACAGCGGCAAGGTCCGCTCGATCGGCGTCTCGAACTTCACGCCGGAGCACCTCCGCCGGATCGTCGACGCCACCGGGGTCGCCCCGGCCGTCAACCAGGTGGAGCTGCACCCGTACTTCCCCCAGGCGGAACTGCGGAAGGTGCACCAGGAGCTCGGCATCGTGACCGAGAGCTGGAGCCCGCTCGCGAAGCGGTCGGAACTGCTCACCGAGCAGCCGATCGTCGACGCCGCCGCCGCGCACGGTGTGGCCCCCGGCCAGGTCGTGCTGCGCTGGCACGTCCAGCTCGGTGCCGTGCCGGTGCCGAAGTCGGGCGACGCCGCCCGCCAGAAGGAGAACCTCGACGTCTTCGGCTTCGAGCTGACCGACGACGAGGTGCAGGCGATCTCCGCGCTCGAGCGCGGTCGCCTGTGGGACGGCGACCCGGACACACACGAAGAGATGTGACTCCGACGCGACCCTTCGGGGACAGCGGGGCTCCCGGTGGGCAGTACACTGGTTCCCCCTCTTCCCGAAGGGTTGCGTGTGTCCGAACCGACCGAGATCGACCGTGAACGCGGCTACGTCGACGGCCTCTTCCGTCGTCTCGACGAGCTGACCGCCGAGGCCGAGCAGCGCCTCGCCGAGACCCGCCGACAGGCGGTCGGCGGGAACCACCAGAGCCGCAGCGAGCGCGACGCGTACGCGCGGCTCTACGAGGACACCGTCGCGACGCTCGAGCGGGTGGGCGACCGCCTGGTCTTCGGCCGGCTCGAGGTCGCCGAGCCCGACAACTCCGACGACACCTTCCGGTACATCGGCCGCGTGGGACTGCGCGACGCCGAGCACCGGCCGCTGCTGCTCGACTGGCGCGTCCCCGGCGCCAGTGCCTTCTACCAGGCCACCGCCGCGCACCCGATGGGCATGCGGTCCCGCCGGCACCTGTCCCTGCAGGGTCGACGGGTGGTCGGCGTCGAGGACGAGGTGTTCGACGCCTCGCTCTACGACGACGAGCGCACCCACCTGCAGGGCGAGGGAGCGCTGCTCGCCGCGGTCACCGCCGAGCGCACCGGCCGGATGACCGACATCGTCGCGACGATCCAGGGCGAGCAGGACCGCATCATCCGCTCCCCGCTCGAGGGCGTGCTCATCGTGCAGGGTGGCCCCGGCACCGGCAAGACCGCCGTGGCGCTGCACCGGGCCGCCTACCTGCTCTACTCGTACCGCGAGCGGCTGCGGGGATCCGGCGTGCTCATGGTCGGTCCGTCTCCGGCGTTCCTGACGTACATCGAGCAGGTGCTCCCGTCGCTCGGCGAGACCGGTGTCGTGATGGCGTCGCTCGGCTCGCTCTACCCGGGCGTGCACGCGACGACGCACGACACCCGCGACGTCGCCGCCGTGAAGGGCGCCGCGCAGACGGCGTCGCTCCTGCGCCGCGCGGTGCGCTCGCGCCAGGTCGTGCCGACCGAGTCGGTCACGCTCGACATCGAGGGCGAGCGGCTCGTCGTCCCGCCGCAGCTCGTCGCCGACGCGATGAAGCGTGCGCAGGACCGCGGCAAGCCGCACAACGCCGCCCGCGTCACGTTCAACAAGATCGCCCTCGACGCGATGACCCGCCTGCTCGCCGAGCAGCTGCGGGAGCGCGGTACCACGGTGGACGAGGCCGACGCGAAGGTCCTGCGCGAGGACATCCGGAGTTCGTACGACGCCCGGGTGCTGCTCAACACCGCGTGGTTGCCGTTGCCGCCGGAGAAGTTCCTCGAGGACCTCTACGCCCGGCCGAACTGGCTCGCCTCGCTCACCCCCGACTGGACCCCGGAACGCCGTGCCCTGCTGCAGCGCGCCCGCGGCACGGCCTGGACCGTCGAGGACGTCCCCCTGCTCGACGAGGCCGCCGAACTGCTCGGCCCGTTCGACCCGACCGGCGGCGCCGCCAAGCGCGCGGCGAAGGCCAGCCGGAACCGCGACGTCGAGAACGCCCGCCAGGCCATCGAGAACATGGGTGTCGAGGGCATCGTCAGCGCCGAGCAGGTCGCCGGCTCGTTCGCCGAGGGCGGCGACCCCCGCTCCACGGCCGAGCGCGCCGCCGACGACCGCGAGTGGACCTACGGGCACATCGTCGTCGACGAGGCGCAGGAGCTGTCGCCGATGCAGTGGCGCGTGCTCGCCCGCCGCAACCCGCTGCGCTCGTTCACGATCGTCGGCGACATGGCGCAGGGTTCCTCGCCGGGTGCCGCACGCACCTGGGACGACGTCATCGGAGCGCTCGCGCGTCGCCGCCGCGGCCGTGCGCCGCAGGTGCCGCTCGACCACCGCATCGAGCAGCTCACGGTGAACTACCGCACCCCGCGCTCCATCGTCGAGGCCGCCGGGGCCTTCGCGGACAGCGCCGGCCTCACGGTCACCCGCAACGAGGCCGTGCGCGACGGCGACCCCGTCGAGCGCGTCCGCGTCGCCCGGGCCGACCTGCTCGACACCGTCGTGGCGGTCGCCGACGCCGAGCGTGCCCGGATCGGCTCCGGCACCATCGGCGTCATCGTCCCCGAGTCCCAGGTCGACACGATCCGGCAGCGGCTCGCCCGCACCGAGGCGGACGTCCGGGGGCTCGCCTCGCCGAACGCCGGCTCGCTCACGGTGCTGACGGGTGCGGACGCCAAGGGCCTGGAGTTCGACGGCGTGCTGCTCGTCGACCCGGACGGCGTGGGGGCCGATGCCGCCCGTGCCGCCGCCGCGGTGTACGTCGCGATGACGCGTCCGACCCGTCGCCTGACGGTCATCGACGTCGACTGACGGTCGTGTGCGCGTCCCCGCGCGCTTCGTGAGCAGGAACGGTCGGGCCCGCCGGTCCCACGCGACCGTTCCTGCGCACGATCGATGGGTGGTGGCGTCACCGCGGGGCGGACAGGAGGCCCGGTGCGGGCCCGCCACGGGCCTCCCGGCTCAGGTCGGGTCGCCCTCGGAGCGCACACGCGCGACCAGGTCGGCCCACGGACCGTCGAGGCGGCGACCCGGGATCGTCACGGTGGTGCGCTCGACGGTGATCGTCCAGTTGAAGTCGTCGGGGACGGGCGGTGCCGTCGGCGCCGGGGTGCGCTGCAGCGCATCGACGACGTCGGACCACGCCGTGGGGTCGCCGCTCGTGTCGGTGTCGACCCGCCAGCGCCGTGTGGTGCCGGCGAAGCCACCGGAGCGGCGGACCTCGATGCGCATGCCCCCGACGCTACGCCCGGGTGGCGCGATCAGTCGAGCACGCCCACCCGCTGCCAGGCCTGACGCACCGCGGTCTGCTCGGCGGAGCCGTCCCCGAACCGTCGCCCGGCCGCGTCGACGGTGACGGTGGCGAAGCCCGCGAAGTCGACCGAGGCAGTCACCTCGGGCGACGTCAGGGCGTCCCACCAGACGGCACCGGCGCCCAGCCAGGCGGGGCCGCCGATGGCCGTGGCCACCAGGAAGAACGCGTGGTTCGGGATGCCGGAGTTCGTGTGGACGCCGCCGGCGTCGTCGGTGGTGACGACGAACCCGTCCATGGTCGCCGGTTGCGGGTCCTTCCCGAGCACCGGGTCGTCGTACGCGGTACCGGGGGCGCGCATCGACCGGAGCGCGTCGCCCTGCACGGCGTCGGTGAACAGCCCCTCGCCGATGAGCCAGCTCGCCTGCTCCGCCGTCTGCCCCGCCGCGTACTGGGCGACCAGGGAGCCGAAGACGTCGCTGATCGACTCGTTGAGGGCGCCCGACTGGCCCTGGTAGGTCAGGTCGGCGGTGTACTGCGTGACGCCGTGCGCGAGCTCGTGGCCGATGACGTCGAGCGCGACGGTGAAGCGGCGGAACACCTCGTCGTCGCCGTCGCCGAACACCATCCGGCTGCCGTCCCAGTAGGCGTTGTCGTAATCCTGGCCGTAGTGCACGGTCGCGTCGAGGGGGAGTCCGGCACCGTCGATCGACACCCGCTCGAAGACCTCGAGCCAGAAGGCGTGCGTGGCGCCCAGGCCCGCGTAGGCCTCGTCGACCGCGGCGTCACCGGAGTCGGCGTCGCCCTCGCGCCGGACGACGGTGCCGGGCAGCGTCGTGGTGCCGTGCGCGTCGGTGATCGTCCGCTGCGGGGAGCGGTCGACGGCACCGCTGACGCCGCGCGGTGCGACCAGGTGCTCGTGCTTCGGCGCCTGCACGGCGTCGAGCGAGGCCAGTGCGGTGCGTGCCGCCGAGGCCGCCCGGGGGAATGCCTGGGCGTCGGCGACGGCGCGGAGCAGGTAGGGCGGGACGACGGAGCGGATGCGGTCGGTCGCGGTCATGCGCACATGCAACCACCGGGCACCGACACGGTCCTGCGCGGGCCGTCTCCGTGACGTGGTCAGTCGCGCTTGCGGTGCTCGACCAGGGCCAGCGCGTACGACTCCCACCACTGGCCGGCAGCGGGGCCGCCGTTGCAGGTGCCGTCGCTGAGCCCCGGCGTCTTCACCCAGAGCAGGGCGTCGAGCCGGGTGCTGCCGCCGGTGACGTGCGGCTCCTGGCCGAGGCCGGCGCCCTCGGGGTTGCACCAGGTTCCCCGCCACCCCTGCCCGTTGCGGGAGACGTCGACGACGAAGTGCGGGTCGCCACCGATCGCGTCGGCGAGCTCGTCCGCGTACGCGCGCTCCTGGTCGACGCGGTAGAAGTTCGACACGTTCGTGAAGAAGCCCTGCACCTCGTCGACGCCGGCCTGCCGCAGCCAGTCCGCCATGGTGGCGCTGGGCACACGGTTCTCGTTGCCGCCGTCCAGGTACACGGTGAGCCCGTGGCCGGTCAGCGCGTCGACGGCCTTCCGCAGCAGGGGCAGGCGTGCGTCGCGCAGTCGCTCGCAGTTCTGGATCTGGGCGATCGAGTCGGGTTCGACGAGCACGACGGCGTGCGAGCCGGCCATCGCCCGGACGGCGGACCGGACCCACGGCAGGTAGGCGTCGTCCTCGGTGCCGCCCTTGGAGTAGCTGCCGCAGTCGCGGTCCGGGATGTTGTAGAGGACGAACACGGGGGTGCCGCCACGTTCCTCCGCCGTGCTGACCACCGACCGGATCGTCGAGCGGGTCTCGGCCCGCGAGGTGTTCGTCAGCCAGGTCGCGATCGGCTGGTCGGCGATCACGGCGATCTGCTCGGCGGTCGCGGCGTCGCCCTCGGCCCGTGCCTGTCGCTCGCGGATGCCGGCCTGGTTCACGGCGGTCGGCTGGCGCGCGAGCCCGCCCGGGAACGCCTCGGCCGCGGTCTTCCGCTCGGCGACGGTGCGCCCGCTCGGGGTGGCGTCGCCGTCCGGCTGGCCGCCGTTCCACGGGCCGACGACCACGAGCGTCGTGACGACCGCGGCGACGACGACGGCGGCGACGGTGATCCACCCCCACTGCCGCAGGCCGCCGGTGCGGTTGCGGCGTGGGGTGTCGGGTGCCTCGTGCTCCGGCATGCTGCGGTGCTCCTGATCTGCCCGTGCGGTGTCGGTGGTGTGGGCACCGATCGCGCCCCGACCCATGCTGACAGGTGCGGGGGAGTCCTGACCAGCGCCGATGCGCGATCCCCCAGGAGTCGTACCGCCCGCTGACAGGAGCGCTCCAGCGACCGGCCAGGACCGTGCAGCACACTGTCCGGATGTTCCGTCGACTCCTCCTCCTCGCCCTGACCGCGGGCTACGCCTGGGTGATCTGGCGGATGACGCTGACCCCGCAGGTCTTCACCTCGGCCCAGAACTCGCTCGTGCTGCATGCGATCGCCTGGGTGCAGCAGCTGCCGCACGGTGCGTGGTTCACGTACGAGCGCACCGAGTTCCTCGCCAACATCGCGATGTTCGTGCCGGTGGGGGTGCTCGCGGCGCTGTGGCTGCCCCGGCGCTGGTGGATCCTCGGCGCGCTCGTCGCGGTCGCGCTGTCCACGGGCATCGAGTTCGCGCAGGCCACCTACCTGCCGTACCGCGTCGCGGACCCGCGCGACGTGCTGTCGAACGGCCTCGGCGGACTGCTCGGCGCGACGCTGGTCGGACTCGTCCGCAGTCTGCTGCCGGAGCGTCGCCGACGACGCCGTCTGCGCCCCAGGACCGCCTAGGACTCTGGTAGTCTTGTGCGGTTGCCGTCGAACGGCCGCGGACAAAGAGCGCTCGTGCATCAGGCACGGGCACCGCGCAACGGACAGGAAGGGGATCACCATGGCACTTGACGCACAGGTCAAGCAGGAGATCATCGAAGAGTACGCGACCCACCCGGGCGACACCGGATCCCCCGAGGTCCAGGTCGCAGTTCTGACGCGTCGCATCAACGACCTGAACGAGCACCTCAAGGAGCACAAGCACGACCACCACTCGCGTCGTGGCCTGCTCCTCATGGTCGGTCAGCGTCGCCGTCTCCTCGGTTACCTCTCCGACGTCGACATCGCCCGCTACCGCACGCTCATCGAGCGCCTCGGCCTGCGTCGCTAGTCGACCGACACACGCTTGACCGAACGCCCCGGACCTCTTCGTGAGGACCGGGGCGTTCTTCGTTCCCGGGGTGTTCGACGCTCGGTGGCGGCCCTGCTCCGTCCTCGGTCGGTCACGACACGTCGCCCGCGCTCGTGCGGCGGTCACGATTCGTCGATTACCGCGGTCTCACGCGACACTTCGCGACCGCTCCGCAGTCAGCACGCGGGGAGTCGTGACCGATCGGCACGCCGCTCGGCGCGGGAATGGTTGCGACGACGACCCGGTTGGATGCTATGTTCATGCAAACGCATCGAAAGTCGGGAAGCATCATGACCACCATCGCCGTCGTCTCCGCCGGACTCTCCGAGCCCAGCTCCACCCGCCTGCTCGCCGACCGTCTCGGGGAGGCCGCCGTCGCATCGCTCGTCGCCGAGGGCACCCCGGCACACGTCGTGCACGTCGAGCTCCGGCCGCTCGCGCACGAGATCACCGACGCGATGCTCACCGGCTTCGCGGCCCCGGCGCTCTCCGCAGCGATGGCCGCCGTGGTCGAGGCCGACGCCGTCGTGTTCGTCACGCCGATCTTCACCGCGGGCGTCAGCGGACTGGCGAAGTCGTTCCTGGACGTGCTCGACAAGGACTCGATGGCCGACATGCCCGTCCTGCTCGGTGCCACCGGCGGGACCTCGCGCCACTCCCTCGCGATCGACCACGCCCTCCGGCCGGTCTTCGCGTACCTGCGCGCGGCGATCGCCCCCACCGGGGTCTTCGCCGCGACCGACGACTGGGGGACCGACGGTGACGCGGCCGCCCTGGACGGTCGCATCCGCCGGGCCGGAGCCGATCTGGCCTGGGCGATCCGGGCCTCCAGGCGGGCCCCGCAGGAAGCCGACGCGCTCCCCGCGACCCCGGACTTCGCGAGCCTGCTCGGCGGTCTCGGCCACTGACCGTCGGTCCCGCCGCCGGCTCAGTACCAGTGCGGGTTGACGCTCATCTCGTGGCCCCACGCGCCGCAGGGTGAGCCGTAGGCGCTCTTGATGTACGCGAGCCCCCAGTCGATCTGCGTGTTCGCGTTGGTGCGCCAGTCGGCTCCGGCGACCGCCATCTTCTCGGCCGGCAGCGACTGCGGGATCCCGTAGGCGCCGCTCGAGGCGTTCAGGGCGTTCGCCCGCCACCCGGACTCCTGCGTCCAGAGCGACACCAGGCACGAGAACTGGTCGGAGCCCCACCCGTACGACCCGAGCGCGCTCCGTGCGTAGGCCTGTGCGGCCGTGGGGTCCACGGCGACGCCCCCGGTGCTCGGGTAGGACGAGCCGGTGCCGCCGCTCGTCGCGCCGCCGCTGCCGGCGTTCGCCGCGGCAGTGTTCGCCGCAGCCTCGGCCGCCGCCGCTGCGGCCCGCTTGCGCTGCTGCTCCGCCTTCTGCGCGGCGACCCGCTGGCCGAGCTCGTACCCGGCCTCCTGCTTCGCGGTGCTGTCCTTGAGCGACGCGAGCTGCGCGTACAGCTCGTCGCTGTGCTGCTCCGTCGACTCGACGGCGGCGTCCGCCGCCTGTTCCGCCGCCTTCGCCGCGGCCGAGCGTTCCTCGGCCGCCTGTGCGCGCGTCGCGCGTTCCGTCTCGGCCCGCTCGGCCTGCTCGTGCAGCGACGACGCCGTGCCGGCCGCGACGGACGCCTCGTCCATGACGCCGGACCAGGTCTCCGACAGCTGGTCGAGCGCGCCGAGCTGGTAGAGCAGCTGGTCGGGGTTCTCCGCGGTCGCGATGCGGGTGGTCATCTGGTTCGTGCTGCCGTCGCGGTACAGGTTCGCGGCCAGTTGGCCGGCCCGCTGCTGGGCACGGTCCGCCGTCTCGCTCGCGTGCTGCGCCTGGGCCTGGAGGCTCGTGGCGGCCTGGGCGGCCGCCGCCGACTCCGCCTCGGCCGCGTCCGCCTTCGACGAGGCCACCAGGGCGGCCTGGGACTTCGCGGCTGCTTCGTCCTGCGCCGACTGCAGTGCAGCCTGCACCTTCTGCACCTCGGCGCGCTTCGCGGTCTCGTTGCCCTTGGCGCGCTGGACGTCCTGCCACGTGGGGTACTCGGTGGCGTTCGCGGGGGCAGCGGTCAGGGCCGGGGCGACGAGCGCGCCGACGACCACGGCGGCCGCGACGAGCACGCCCCGTGAGGGGGTGAGACGCATGGCGGCAGGCTACCGATGTTCACCAGCAGTCCAGCGAGCCGCGCCGCCCACAGCCTGAGGACTGGTAAAGTCCATCGTGTCCGAGGACTCATTCCCCGGACGTCACACACAACACTGCGCAGGCCGGGCACGGAGCTGGTCATCGGTGGTGGCTCGCGGGCCGGAACGGTTTCCCGAGTGCTTCTACTGCTGGCCAGACATGCGTCCGGAACGATCGGCGCGCACGCACCATCGAGTGCCGTCGCCATGGCCTGCCGGAAACACATCAAGGAGGCGCCCTTTTGGAGGGTCCCGAGATCAAGTTCGCCGAAGCCGTCATCGACAACGGCAAGTACGGCAAGCGCACCGTCCGGTTCGAGACCGGTCGGCTCGCACAGCAGGCCCAGGGCGCGGTCGCCGCGTACCTGGACGAGGAAACGATGCTCCTCTCGGCCACCAGCGCCGGCAAGCACCCGCGTGAGGGCTTCGACTTCTTCCCGCTGACCGTCGACGTCGAGGAGCGCTCCTACGCCGCCGGCAAGATCCCCGGTTCGTTCTTCCGCCGTGAAGGCCGTCCGTCGACCGAGGCCATCCTCGTGTGCCGTCTCATCGACCGGCCGCTGCGTCCGTCGTTCGTCGACGGCCTGCGCAACGAGGTGCAGATCGTCATCACCGTCCTGAGCATCGCTCCGGACGAGTTCTACGACGCGCTGGCGATCAACGCCGCGTCCGCGTCGACGCAGATCTCCGGTCTGCCGTTCTCCGGCCCGATCGCCGGTGTGCGCCTCGCGCTCATCGGTGACCAGTGGGTCGCGTTCCCGAAGGCCTCGCAGCTCGCCGACGCCGTGTTCGACCTGACCGTCGCCGGTCGTGTCGTCACGGACGAGGCCGGCAACGAGGACGTCGCGATCATGATGGTCGAGGCCGAAGCCACCGAGCACGCCTGGGACCTCATCCAGGGCGGCGCCACCAAGCCCGACGAGGCCATCGTCGCCCAGGGCCTCGAGGCGGCGAAGCCGTTCCTCAAGTCCCTCGTCGACGCCCAGGCCAAGCTCGCCGCGCAGTCGGCCAAGGAGATCCAGGACTACCCGGTCTTCCCGCCCTACGCGCCCGAGGTCTACTCGGCCGTCGAGGCCCTCGCGCTCTCCGAGCTCGGTGACGTCTACAAGATCGCCGCCAAGACCGAGCGTCAGGACGCCGACGACGCGCTCAAGTCGCGCGTCAAGGAGGCCATCGCCGCCAAGGTCGAGGCCGGCGAGCTGCCGACCGAGGCCAACGGCCAGGTCAGCGCCGCGTACAAGTCGGTCACGAAGAAGGTCGTCCGCGGCCGCATCCTGACCGAGCAGGTCCGCATGGACGGTCGCGGCCTCGCCGACATCCGTCCGCTCGACGCCGAGGTCGCCGTGATCCCGCGCGTCCACGGTTCGGCGATCTTCCAGCGTGGCGAGACGCAGATCCTCGGCGTCACCACGCTGAACATGCTCAAGATGGAGCAGCAGATCGACTCGCTGTCGCCCGTCACGAAGAAGCGCTACCTGCACCACTACAACTTCCCGCCCTACTCGACCGGTGAGACCGGCCGTGTCGGTTCGCCGAAGCGTCGCGAGATCGGGCACGGCTTCCTCGCCGAGCGCGCCCTCGTGCCGGTGCTGCCCTCGCGCGACGAGTTCCCCTACGCCATCCGTCAGGTCTCCGAGGCGCTCAGCTCCAACGGCTCGACCTCGATGGGTTCCGTCTGCGCCTCGACCCTGTCGCTGCTCAACGCCGGTGTGCCCCTCAAGGCCCCGGTCGCCGGCATCGCGATGGGCCTGGTCTCCGACACCGTCGACGGTCAGACCCGCTACGCGGCCCTGACCGACATCCTCGGCGCGGAAGACGCCCTCGGCGACATGGACTTCAAGGTCGCCGGTACCTCGGAGTTCGTCACCGCGATCCAGCTCGACACCAAGCTCGACGGCATCCCGTCGACGGTGCTCGACGCGGCGCTCAAGCAGGCCAAGGAGGCCCGCTCGGCCATCCTCGGTGTGCTGAACGAGGCCATCGACGCCCCCGACGAGATGGCGGACACCGCTCCTCGCGTCATCTCGGTGCAGATCCCCGTCGACAAGATCGGCGAGCTGATCGGCCCGAAGGGCAAGACGATCAACGGCATCCAGGACACCACCGGTGCCGACATCTCGATCGAGGACAACGGCACCGTCTACATCGGCGCCGTCGACGGTCCGTCGGCCGAGGCTGCTCGTGCCCAGGTCAACGCGATCGCCAACCCGACCAACCCGGAGATCGGGGACCAGTTCCTCGGCACCGTCGTGAAGATCGCCACCTTCGGCGCCTTCGTGTCGCTGCTCCCGGGCCGTGACGGTCTGCTCCACGTCTCCGAGGTGCGCAAGCTCGCCGGTGGCAAGCGTGTGGAGAACGTCGAGGACGTGCTCGGCGTCGGCCAGAAGGTCCTGGTCGAGGTCACCAAGGTGGACGACCGCGGCAAGCTGTCGCTCGCGCCGGTCGTGGCCGACGAGACCGAGGGTGACTCCACCTCGGCCGAGACGGTCCGCGCCCACGCCGAGGACCCGGCCGAGGGCTGATCCGCTTTCGCGTCCTGACGCACGAACGGCCGCCGTCCCTTCCGGGGCGGCGGCCGTTCGCCGTTGCGGGGGCGTGCGTGCCTTGGCCGCGTGCGTGCGTTGGCCGCGTGCGTGCTTTCGCGGCCAACGACACCTCACGGGCACGGCGCCGCGTGAACTGTCGTTGGCCGCGAAAGATCGCGGCGCGGTGCCGCGTGCCGGTCAGGCCGCGGGGGTCTCCTGCGTGCCCATGAGCTGCGCGCGCCCGAGCAGGTGCCCGCGGAGCATGAAGCCCACGACCGCGGGGGTTGCGTCGGCGGGGACCTCGAGCACGGGGACGTCGAGGGCGCTCAGCGTGAAGAAGTAGCGGTGCACACCGTGGCCCGCGGGCGGTGCTGCCCCGAGGAACGTGTCCGTGCCGAACTCGTTGCGGCGGCGGAGTGCCTCGGCGGGCAGCAGGGCGTCGTCGGTGCCGGCGCCTGCGGGGAGCGAGGTCGCCGAGCCCGGGATGTCGCTCAGGCTCCAGTGCCAGAAGCCCGAGCCGGTCGGGGCATCGGGGTCGTAGACGGTCAGGACGAAGCTCTTCGTGCCCTCGGGCGCGTCCGACCACTCGAGTGCGGGGGAACGGTCCTCACCGCCGACGTCGGAGCCGCGTGCCGAGGTGGGCAGCTCGCCTCCGTCGGTGAAGTCGGGGCTCGTGAGGGTGAAGGACGGGACGTCGGGCAGGTTCCAGTTGGGGTCGTTGGCCATGACCCAAGCCAACACCCGCCGGCTCGGGCTGCGCTCGGTGCGCGCGCTGGGCTGTGGGAGTTCGCACGCGACGGCCTGGAGGCACGGTGCGGGCCCGCCACGGGCCTCCCGTCCGCCCGCGGTCGCCTCGACAGCCCCGCCAGAGCGACAGATCTGGCGACAGCCGGGCGTCAGCCCGCGAGCACCCGGTCGACCACTCGGTTGAGCGCAGCGGTGGCGGCGATCGCGTCACCGGCGTACGCCCCGGCCATCGCACCGTCACGCGCGAGCATGAGCTCGTCGGCACCGTCGCCGGGCAGGGGGTGTCCGGCCTCCTGCAGCAGGGTCGCGAGTCGCTCGGTGTACCAGTCGCGGTGCACGGCGACGACCTGGCGGACGGGGTCGCGCGGGTCGTGGTACTCGGCGGCGGCGTGCAGGAACGCACAGCCGCGGAACGCCGGGTCGTTGACGTCGTCGGCCAGTGCGGCGACCCACGCACGGACGGCCCGGTCGGGGGAGCCGGCGTCGGCGATCAGCTGCTCCATCCGCTCCTGCACGCGCTCGTGCTGGGTGCGGATGTAGGCGAGGATCAGGTTGTCCTTCGACCCGTAGTGCTTGTAGAACGTCGCCTTCGTGACGCTCGCCTCGGAGATGAGGCGGTCGACGCCGACGCTGTGGATGCCCTCTTCGTAGAAGAGTCGCGTGGCGGTCTCGAGGACACGGACCTTCGCGCCGCCGGAGCGGGGAGTCGGGGGGACGCTCGACCCGTCCGGCGACGCGAGGTTCGTGCTCGGGCCGGGGAGACGCTGGACGGCCGGTTGGGGGGAATCGACCGTCACAGCGTGTACTCCTCGGACTCATCGGCTCCGCGACCGGAGTGGGGGGACTCGGTGGTCGCGCAGGACTGATGTCCCGAGCCGCCGGATCGGAACTTAGGGGGGCTTTCGATCCGGCGTGGCCAACAGTAGCACAAGGAGGACAGACAGACGAGTCGGTCTGTCCACACTTTCTGTACCCCACTTCGAGTGGCACGCGACCGAGACCGGGAAACTGGGCGGGAGGCATCGACGGATCAGTAGGCTCGTCTGCGATGAACCAGCCAGTGCCACTGCCGCTCGGGGCCCCGGACACGTCGTTCCTGACGTCCGGCGGGGCCTTCGTCCGTCGCACCGTGCTGCCCTCGGGTGTCCGTGTGCTGACCGAGGCGGTGCCGGGTGCCGCGTCGACGAGCATCGGGTTCTGGGTCGGCGTCGGTTCGCGTGACGAGCGCGACGGGCAGTTCGGGTCGACCCACTTCCTCGAACACCTGCTCTTCAAGGGCACCGAGACCCGATCGGCGCTCGACATCGCCATCGCGTTCGACTCGGTCGGCGGTGAGCACAACGCCGCGACCGCCAAGGAGTACACCTGCTACTACGCACGGGTCCGGGACACCGACGTCCCGATGGCCGTGAACGTCATCGGTGACATGGTCACCGGTTCGGTGCTCGAACCGGACGCCTTCGCCGTCGAGCGTGGGGTCATCCTCGAGGAACTCGCGATGGCCGCCGACGACCCGGCCGACGTCGCGGGCGAGGCCTTCTTCGCCGCGGCCTTCGGCGGACACCCCCTCGGCCGTCCGATCGGGGGGACCCCGGACAGCATCCGGGCGGTCCAGCGCGACGACGTGCTGGCCCACTACCGCGAGCACTACGCACCGAACGGCATCGTCGTGACCGCCGCCGGTGCCGTCGACCACGACCGGTTCTGCGAACTCGTCGCCGGCGTCTTCCACGACGCCCCCGACGCCGAGCCGCTGCCGCGCCGGACGCCCGAGACCGTGGCCGACCCGGTCGAGGCGAAGCTGTCCGTGGTGCACCGCCCCACCGAACAGGTGAGCATGCTCCGCGGCTCGCAGGGCCTCGACCTGCGCGACGACCGCCGTCCCTCCCTCAGCGTCCTGAACGCCGTGCTCGGTGGGGGCATGAGCTCGCGCCTGTTCCAGGAAGTGCGCGAGCGCCGCGGTCTGGCCTACGCGGTGTCGTCGTTCGCCCCGGCCTACCTGGACAACGGCGCCTTCGGTGTCTACGCGGGCTGCGCGCCGGACAACGTGGCCGGTGTCATCGACATCGTCGACGCCGAGTTCCGCCGGATGGTCGACCACGGCATCACCGACGACGAGCTCCGACGTGCCAAGGGCCAGATCGAGGGCGCGCTGACGCTCTCGCTCGAGGACTCCGACGCCCGCATGACCCGCCTCGGCCGCTCCGAGCTCGGCACCGGCGAGTACACCGACCTGTCGACGGCGCTCGAGCGTGTCGACCGCGTCACGACCGACGGCGTGCTCGAACTCGCGCGCGACCTGCTCACCCGGCCGACGATCACGTCGGTCGTCGGTGCCGTGCAGCAGGACGAACTCGCCGCGGCCATCGGGATCGGCAGCTGAGCAACGGACATGTCGCACTACCTGTACCTCGTCCGACACGGCGAACACCAGGACGCCGAACACGGCCTGCGGGACGGCAAGCTCTCCGAACGCGGCAAGCGTCAGGCGACCCTGATCGCTGACCGTCTCGGCGGTGTGCCCTTCGACGGCGTGTACCACTCGCCGCTCGAGGCCCCGAGCGAGACCGCCGCGTTCCTGTCGCAGCGCCTGCCGTCGATCCAGCCCGAGCCCTCGACGCTGCTGTTCGACTGCATCCCCTCCGGCCCGACCCCGGACATGCCGCACGCCTACCAGGGCTGGTACGGCGGCATCACCGAAGAGGAGATCGTCGCCGGGCAGGCCCAGATGGGCGACGCCGTGTCGGAGTGGTTCACCCCGGCGCGCGAGGACCGGCACGACCTGCTGATCACCCACAACGCCGTGATCGGCTGGTTCGTGCGCGAGGCGTTCCAGGCCCCGGAGTGGCGCTGGATGGGCACGAACGTCGCCCACACCGCGCTCACGATCATCCGGATCCGGTCGGCGAAGCCCGCCGAGGTCGTCACGCTGAACGACCTGGCCCACCTGCCCGTGGAGCTGCGCACCGGTCTGCCGGTCGACCAGCCCGTCTAGCGGCTGCCCGTCCGGTACGCGGCGACGCGGCCGGGAGGCCCGTGGCGGCTCAGGCGATCGGCTCGCGGCCCGTCTCCGTGCGGTCCACCGCCCTGCGGTACCAAGCGGTGGCGTTCGGGTTGTCGTTGAACGGCTCGACCCGCTGGTACCCGCGACCGCGGTACATCGCGCCGGCCGCCACGAGCGAGTCGTTCGTGTCGAGGACGATGCTCGTCGCACCGAGGTCGGCCCCGGCCCGCTCGAGCAGGTCCATCACGGCCGTCGCCACGCCCGTGCCGCGCCCGGCCGGCACCACGAAGACGTGCTTGACCTCGAACCGGACGTCGACGGCACCGGTCGCGTCGACCCCGTCCGCGATCCGACGGAGGCCGCCGCATCCGACCGCGACGCCGTCGTCGTACGCCACCGCGAACACCCCGTTCGGCGGCGTGAACTCGGCCGCGGGGGTGCGCTTCCGCGAGTACGTGCCCTGCGCGCTCGGGAACGTCGCCTCCCGTTCGTCCAGGTACGCATCGAGCAGCGCGTCGACCTCGGGCAGATCGGCCGGCACGGTCCTGACCTCGACTGACATGCGTCGATCCTAGGATGGACCGCATGGTCACTCCCGTCGCCGTCGTCGGCGCCACCGGTCGTCTCGGGGGCCTCGTGGCGTCCGTCGTCGAGGAACTCCCGGAGTTCGAGCTCGTCGCCCGCCTGTCGTCGAAGGACGGCGCGCACGAGGCGCCGCCGTCGGTCTTCGGCGGCGCGGCCCTCGTGGTCGACGTGACGGTGCCGTCGCTCAGCCCGGCGATCGTGGAGAACGCGCTCTCGAGCGGCGCGAACGTGCTCGTCGGCACCTCCGGCTGGTCGCTCGACCGGCTCGCGAAGCTCCGCACCGGGCTGCAGGAACGCCCGGACCAGGGGGTGCTCGTGGTCCCGAACTTCTCGATCGGCTCCGTGCTCGGCACGCACCTGGCGACGATCGCGGCCCCGTGGTTCCCCGCCGCCGAGATCGTCGAGACCCACCACGCCGGCAAGATCGACTCGCCCTCGGGCACCGCGGTGCGCACCGCCGAGCTGATGGCCGACGCGCGGCGCGAGGTCGGTCCCGTGGACGCCCCGCACGTCGACCAGCGCGCCCGCGGCCAGCAGGTCGCCAGCGTGCCCGTCCACTCGCTCCGGCTCCCCGGGGTGAAGGCCGTGCAGGACGTCGTGCTGAGCGGCCCCGGCGAGACGCTGACGATCCGGCACGACACCAACGACGACGTCGCCTACGTCGCGGGCATCCGTGCGGCGCTGGCGAACGTCGTCGCGGCGCGGGGCCTCACCGTGGGCCTCGGCAGCGTCCTCGGCATCGGCTGAGGCATCATGGGTCGGATGGAGCGGGCCGGACGCACGATCCGCTCGCCGTTCTGGGGAGCGGCGCTGATGGCGGTGCTGCTCGCCCTGTACATCGTGCTGGTCGGGCAGCGCGCCGTCGCCTTCATCGCGACCGGGATCCCGATCGGCATCGGCATCGGCGTCGCGCTGTTCGTCGTGGCCGCGATCGGGGCGCTCCTGCTCGTGCTCGAGTTCCGTTTCGGCATCCGCATCACCCGGCTCGGCGGACGGCTCGAGGCCGAGGGCGGCACCCCGGACGACGTCGTCCCGGTTCGGCCGTCGGGCCGACCGATCCGCGACGCCGCCGACGAGCTGTTCCCGCGGTACCGCGACGCGGTCGAGCAGGACCCGGCCGACTGGCGTGCCTGGTACCGGCTCGGCGTGGTCTACGACGCCGCCGGTGACCGCAAGCGTGCGCGATCGGCGATGCGCACCGCCCTGGCGCGCGCCGCCGACCGCTGACCGACCGCCCGGCGTCGGGTCAGAAGACGGCGTCGATCGCGTCCGCAGCCTGCGTGTACCGGAACGTGTAGCCGGACTCGAGCAGCTTCGTGGGGACCATCCGCTGGCTCGACAGGAGCATGTCGTCGGCGGCGTCCCGCAGTGCCAGGCGCAGGGCGAACTCGGGGATCCGGAAGAGGTACGGGCGGTGCAGGACCTCGGCGACGTGCTTCGTGATGCGGTCGGCGACGACGGGCTCAGGACCCGCCAGGTTCACCGGGCCGGAGACGTCCGGGGCCGCGGTCGCCAGGTGCACGATCGCGCCCACCTCGTCCTTGAGCGCGATCCAGGGCCAGTGCTGGCCACCGGTGCCCAGCCGGCTGCCGACGCCGAGCTTGGTCAGCGGCACGAGCGGCGCGAGTGCACCACCGCCCTCGCCGATGACGATGCCCGTGCGGAGCGTGACGACGCGGACCCCGGCGGGAGCGGCGTTCGCGGCTGCTTCCCACGCGGTGCAGACGTCGGCGAGGAAGCCCGTGCCCGGGGCGGCGTCGTCCTGCAGCACGTCGGCCGGGCGGTCGCCGTACACGCCCGAGGCCGAGCCCGACAGGAACAGCGCCGGGGGAGTGGCGGCGTGCCGCATCGCCTCGACCAGGGTGTCGGTGGCGTCGATGCGCGAGCTGCGGATCTCCTTGCGGTAGGCGTCCGTCCACGGCAGCTTGCCGATGTTCGCGCCGGCCAGGTTGATCACCGCGTCGGCGCCGTCGAGGATCGCCGGGTCGAGCGGACGCCGCCCCGGCGCCCAGCGGAACTCGGTGGCGGTGCGCGCTTCGCGGCGGACGAGCGTGGTGACGTGGTGCCCCGCCTCGCGCAGGGCGCGGACGAGGGGCGTTCCGATGAACCCGGACGAGCCGGCCACCAGGATCGAGAGCGGTTGTTCCGTCGTGTCGGGCATGCCCGCAACGCTACTCACACCGACGTAGGCTTCTGTGTGTGACCGACAGCGAGACCGTACAGCCCGACGCCTCCGTCCCGACCCCCTACGAAGACCTGCTCCGCCGGGTCCTGACCGAGGGATCGCCGAAGGGTGACCGCACCGGCACCGGCACCCGCAGCCTGTTCGGCGCGCAGCTCCGCTACGACCTGTCGAAGGGGTTCCCCCTCGTCAGCACGAAGCGCGTGCACTTCAAGTCGGTCGCGTACGAGCTCCTCTGGTTCCTGCGCGGCGAGGGCAACGCGACCTGGCTGCAGGAGCACGGTGTCCGGATCTGGAACGAGTGGGCGGACGCCGACGGCGACCTCGGCCCGGTGTACGGCGTGCAGTGGCGCTCGTGGCCCACCCCCTCGGGTGAGCACGTCGACCAGATCGCCCAGGTCATCGAGCAGATCACGACCAACCCGGACAGCCGTCGGCTCATCGTCTCGGCGTGGAACGTCGCCGACGTGCCGGACATGGCGCTCGCCCCGTGCCACGCGTTCTTCCAGTTCTACGTCAACGACGGCAAGCTCTCGTGCCAGCTCTACCAGCGGAGCGCCGACATGTTCCTCGGCGTCCCGTTCAACATCGCCTCGTACGCGCTGCTGACCCACATGATCGCGGCGCAGACCGGGCTCGAGGTCGGCGACTTCGTCTGGACCGGCGGCGACTGCCACATCTACGACAACCACGTCGAACAGGTCGAGGAGCAGCTGTCCCGCACGGCGTACCCGATGCCGACGCTCGAACTCGCACCGCGCGACTCGATCGACGACTACGAGTACGAGGACTTCACCATCGTGGGCTACGAGCACCACCCGGCGATCAAGGCAGCGGTCGCCGTCTGATGATCGGCATGGTCTGGGCCCGTTCGACCACCGGTGTCATCGGTGCCGACGGCGGCATGCCCTGGCACGTGCCCGAGGACCTGGCGCACTTCAAGCAGGTCACCGGCGACGCGACCGTGCTGATGGGCCGACGCACCTGGGAATCCCTGCCCCAGCGCTTCCGGCCGCTGCCCGGTCGTCGCAACGTCGTGCTCACCCGTGACACGACGTGGACGGCCGACGGCGCCGAGGTCGTGCACGACCTGCAGGCCGCGCTCGACACCGACGAGACCGTCTGGGTCATCGGCGGCGGCCAGGTGTACGACGCCGCACTCGACGCGGCCGACCACGTCTCCGAGACCCTGATCGACGTCGACGTCCCCGGCGACACCGTCGCACCCACGCTCGGCGAGGCGACCGGTTGGACGCTCGCCGACGAGGGTCCCTGGCAGGAGTCCCGGAACGGCGGCACCCGCTACCGGTTCCTCGAGTGGCACCGCAGCGCGTGACCACTCGGAACCAGGTTCCGGACACAGCACCGCGCTGTCCCGTGGTGCGGTGTCCGGAACCTGGTTCCCACCGGGCGTGACCGGCGGGACGGACGTGATCCGGGCCTCCCGGTCGCGCCGCAGGCGGTCCACCGTCCACACGGTCGGCGGTCCTCGCGCGCATCCCCGGTACGCTGGTGCCCGTGTCCCCGCGTGAGAATCCCTTCGGTCAGGTCCTCGTCGCCCTCGTGACCCCGTTCACGGCCGACGGCGAGGTCGACTGGCCCGGCGTCGAGCAGCACATCGACGACTGCATCACCGCCGGCGCCGACGGCATCGTCGTCACCGGCACGACCGGCGAGACGTCGACGCTGACCGACCCGGAGAAGCTCCGTCTGGTCGAGGTCGGCAAGTCCGTCGCCGCCGGTCGCGCGAAGATCATCACGGGCGGTGGCTCGAACGAGACCGCGCACGCGATCCACCTGTACAAGCAGAGCGAGAAGGCCGGCGCGGACGGCGTGATGATCGTCACGCCGTACTACAACAAGCCGACGCAGTCGGGTGTCCTCACCCACTTCCGGATGATCGCGGACGCGACCGACCTGCCGGTGATCCTGTACGACATCCCGGGCCGCACCGGCATCCCGATCACGTACGACACGATCCTGCGCGCGTCGAAGCACCCGAACATCCTCGCCGTGAAGGACGCCAAGGGCGACTTCGCCGAGGTCTCGCGGGTGCTGAACAACACCGATCTCATGTACTTCTCCGGCGACGACACGAACGTGCTCCCGCACCTGTCGATCGGCGCCACCGGCCTGATCGGCGTGACCGCGAACATCACGTCGGCGCCGTACCGCACCATCGTCGACGCCGTGAACCGGGGCGACCTGGCCACCGCGACGGCCGAGCACAGGCGACTCGAGCCGCTCGTCCGCGCCGTGATGACGCACGTTCCCGGTACCGTGGCCGCGAAGTACATCCTGCACGGGCTCGGCCGCATCGGCAGCCCGCGCGTCCGACTGCCGCTCGTCGGCCCCGAGGACTCCGAGGCGTACGCCATCGAGACCTCCCTCGAAGCCGTGCGCGACGTGCCCGGCGCCGACTTCTCGAACTTCCGCCCCGACCGCAACGCGGCGGCCGGCGGTGCACTACCGAAGGTGCCAGGCACCACCCGCTAGCGAACACCGCGGCGCGCAGCACGCGCGTCGCCCGAATCCGTAGGACCGAATGCCCACACAGATCTCCGAACCGCAGCCGCTCGAAGCCGGCACCCTCCGCGTCGTCCCCATCGGGGGCCTCGGCGAGATCGGTCGCAACATGACCGTCTACGAGTACGAGGGCAAGCTGCTCATCGTCGACGCCGGCGTGCTGTTCCCCGAGGAGCACCAGCCCGGTGTCGACCTGATCCTGCCGGACTTCTCGCCGATCCGTGACCGCCTCGACGACGTCCTCGGCGTCGTGCTCACGCACGGCCACGAAGACCACATCGGCGCCGTCCCGTACCTGCTCAAGCTCCGTGACGACATCCCGCTGATCGGCTCCACGCTGACCCTCGCGCTGGTCGAGGCGAAGCTCAAGGAACACCGGATCAAGCCGTACACGCTCGTCGTGGCCGAGGACCAGACCGAGCAGATCGGCCCGTTCCACCTCGAGTTCGTCGCCGTGAACCACTCCATCCCGGACGCGCTCGCCGTCGCGATCACGACCCCCGCCGGTCGTGTGCTGCACACGGGTGACTTCAAGATGGACCAGCTCCCGCTGGACGACCGCATCACCGACCTCCGTGCGTTCGCCCGTCTGGGCGAGGCCGGCGTGGACCTGTTCCTGCCGGACTCCACGAACGCCGACGTGCCGGGCTTCACCGCTCCGGAGCGCGACATCGGCCCGGTGCTCGAGAACATCATCATGCGCGCCCGCAAGAAGGTCGTCGTGGCGAGCTTCTCGTCGCACGTGCACCGTGTGCAGCAGGTCCTCGACGCCGCCGCAGCCGCGAACCGCAAGGTCGCGTTCATGGGGCGCTCGATGATCCGCAACATGACGATCGCCGCCGACCTCGGGTACCTGCGGGTGCCGGAGAACGTGCTCATCGACACGAAGAAGGCGAAGAACGTCCCGGACGACCAGATCGTCTACATGTCGACCGGGTCGCAGGGCGAGCCGATGGCCGTCCTGGCCCGCATGGCGAACCTCGAGCACCAGATCGAGATCGGCGAGGGCGACACCGTCATCCTCGCGTCGTCGCTCATCCCGGGCAACGAGAACGCCGTGTACCGCGTCATCGACGGGCTGACCAAGCTCGGTGCGAAGGTCGTGCACAAGGGCAACGCGAAGGTGCACGTCTCCGGACACGCCTCCGCCGGCGAACTGCTCTACTGCTACAACATCCTGCGGCCGCGCAACGTGCTCCCCGTCCACGGCGAGCACCGCCACCTGTACGCGAACGCCGACCTGGCGATCCAGACGGGTGTCCCGCCGCGCAACGTGATCCTCGGGCAGGACGGCATCGTCGTCGACCTGAAGGACGGTGTCGCGACGGTCGCCGGCCAGCTCGACATCGGCTACGTCTACGTCGACGGCTCCACCGTCGGCGAGATCACCGACGCCGACCTGAAGGACCGCCGCGTCCTGGCGGAAGAGGGCTTCATCTCGATCTTCGCCGCGGTGGACTTCACCACCGGGCAGTGCGTGATCGGCCCGGAGATCCAGTCGCGTGGCTTCGCCGAGGACGACTCCGTGTTCGACGACGTCCGCCCGCAGATCGCCAAGGCGATCTCCGAGGCTGCCGCCAACGGCACGCGCGACTCGCACGCCTTCGCGCAGGTCGTCCGTCGCACGGTCGGTCGCTGGGTGAACACGAAGCACCGTCGTCGTCCGATGATCGTCCCGGTGGTCATCGAGGCGTAGCGCCCGTTCCCGCCCTGGAGGCCCGTCCAGCGTCCGTCACGGACGCTGCGGCGGGCCTTCCTGCGTTTGTCCTGAGCGGGCGTTAGGGTTCTGCCCATGGCCGGAGGCACCAAGTCGACCACGCGCTCGCGCGCGTCCACGTCGTCCCGTGGCAACGGGACGCGCGGTTCGTCGCGCACCCAGGCCACGACGAAGAAGCTGCCGCAGGCCGCGCCCACGCCGGTGTTCCGCGAGCAGAACCCGCTCGTGACCTTCTGGCTCGCGATGGCGCACGGCGTCGGCGCGATGTTCCGGCTGCTCGGCAAGGAGACCCTCGAGAAGGACCAGCGGCGCGACGGGTTCCCGTTCCTGCTGTTCCTGCTGGCCATCGCCGGCGGGGTCGTCGAGTGGCTCAACCCGACCAACAGCGTCTCCGTCGCACTCGACGCGTACACGTTCGGTGGGCTGTTCGGCCGCCTGGCGTTCGCCCTGCCCGTCATCATGATCGTGTTCGCCGGGTGGCTGTTCCGGCACCCGGCCTCCGTGCACGACAACACCCGGATCGGCATCGGCCTGGGCATCCTGATCGTGTCGATCGCCTCGCTCTGCCACGTCTTCGGTGGCCGACCGAGCGCGGCCGACGGCATGCCCGCGCTGGCCGCCGCCGGCGGGGTGCTCGGCTGGGTGGTCATCGGCTGGCTCGTCACGATCGCGACCGCCTGGGTGGCCGTGCCCGTGGCGATCGTGCTGCTGGTGCTCTCGCTCTTCATCATCACCAAGACGCCGCCGAACAAGCTCGGTCGCCGACTGCACGAGCTCTACGCCTACCTGTTCGGCGCACCGGCCCCCGCAGCGGAGCCCGAGGCCGACGCCGCCGCCGTGGCGGAGCCCGCCGCCCGCGCCCGCACGTCCAAGCGCGGCAAGAAGGGCGACGCCGACTTCCAGCTGTTCGACGACCTCGGGTTCGGTGACGAGCAGGCCGCTGCCGCCGCCGAAGCCGATGGCGACAACGTGCCGTGGTGGCGCCGGAACAAGTCCGGGCGCGAAGAGGACCCGGCGTACGACAGCCCGGTGCTGCCCCCGGCCACCGGGGTCGCCCCGGCTGCCGCTGCCGTCGCGCCTGCTGCGCCTGCTGCGCCCGTCGTGCCCGCTGCGAGTCCGAACGCCGGTGCCGCCGCCGGGCTCGTCGACCTCACGCCGGCCGAGCCCGCGTCGGTCAACCTCAACGACTCCGTCGAACAGGACCTGCAGGACGCCGAGCAGGCGCTCCGCGCGTTCGGCACCGACGTCCCCGCGCGGCCGGAGCCGACGGCCGACATCCGTCCCGCGGTGCCCGAGGTGCTGTCCGAGCCCGAGATCGTCGACGAGCCGGAGGACATCGACGCCGACGCCGAGCTCAGCGCGGCCGCCGCCGGGTCCGACGAGGACCCGTCGAAGCCCTACCGACTGCCCGCCGCCACCACGCTGAGCTCCGGAACGCCCTCGGTCGCGCGCAGCCAGGCGAACGACGACATCGTCGCCGCCATCACCGGGGTGCTCACCGAGTTCAAGGTCGACGCGAAGGTCACCGGGTTCTCCCGCGGGCCGACGGTGACCCGGTACGAGATCGAGCTCGGCCCCGGCGTCAAGGTCGAGCGCGTCACGGCCCTGTCGAAGAACCTGTCGTACGCGGTCGCCTCGAACGAGGTCCGCATCCTGTCGCCGATCCCGGGCAAGAGCGCCATCGGCGTCGAGATCCCGAACACCGACCGCGAGATCGTCTCGCTCGGCGACGTGCTGCGCTCGAACGCCGCCCGCAAGTCGAAGCACCCGATGACGATCGGCGTCGGCAAGGACGTCGAGGGCGGCTTCGTCGTCGCGAACCTGGCGAAGATGCCGCACCTGCTCGTCGCCGGCTCCACCGGTTCCGGCAAGTCGGTGTTCATCAACTCGATGATCACGTCGCTGCTGATGCGCGCGAAGCCGTCCGAGGTCCGCATGGTCCTGGTCGACCCGAAGCGCGTCGAGCTCTCGATCTACGCCGGTGTCCCGCACCTCATCACGCCCATCATCACGAACCCGAAGAAGGCGGCCGAAGCGCTGCAGTGGGTCGTGAAGGAGATGGACATGCGGTACGACGACCTGGCGTCGTTCGGGTTCCGCCACGTCGACGACTTCAACAAGGCGATCGAGAACAACGAGATCGTCCTGCCCGCGGGCAGCGAGCGGAAGCTCAAGCCGTACCCATACCTGCTCGTCGTCGTCGACGAGCTCGCCGACCTCATGCTCGTGGCTCCGCGTGACGTCGAGGAGTCGATCGTCCGCATCACCCAGCTCGCGCGAGCCGCCGGTATCCACCTGGTGCTCGCGACGCAGCGCCCCTCGGTCGACGTCATCACCGGGCTGATCAAGGCGAACGTGCCGTCGCGCATCGCCTTCGCGGTGACGAGCGTCACGGACTCCCGCGTCATCCTCGACCAGCCCGGTGCCGACAAGCTCATCGGTCAGGGCGACGCGCTCTTCCTGCCGATGGGTTCGTCCAAGTCGCTCCGCGTGCAGGGCGCCTGGGTGCAGGAGGGCGAGGTCGCCGAGGTCGTCCAGCACGTCACGCGGCAGGCGCAGCCCGAGTACCGCCAGGACGTCCAGGCCGTGGTCGAGCGCAAGGAGATCGACGCCGACATCGGCGACGACCTCGAACTGCTGCTCGCGGCCGTCGAACAGGTCGTGTCGACCCAGTTCGGTTCGACGTCGATGCTGCAGCGCAAGCTCCGCGTCGGTTTCGCCAAGGCCGGTCGCCTGATGGACCTGATGGAGTCGCGTGACATCGTCGGGCCGTCCGAGGGCTCGAAGGCCCGCGACGTCCTGGTGACCGCCGACCAGCTGCCCGCGGTGCTCGCGAAGCTCCGCGGCGAGGAGCCGCCCGCCGCGGCCGCTCCGGCAGCGCCGGCGCCGACGCCGTCCGGCGACGGTGACCGCTACGGAGCAGACCCGGTCGGGGACATGACCCGCGGGTACGATGAAGTCCACGACGAGCCCGATGAGGACGCGTGGGGACTGACGGGCAGGGAGTGACGGCGATGACCGCCTCGGACAGCACGAACACCACGCACGGCGCACGGTTCCCGTGGCGCGGGCGGCTGCTGCGCAAGGGCCCCGGCCCGGCGTCGACCGCGAACGTCGCGAACATCATCACGGTGGTGCGGATCCTGATGGCGCCGCTGTTCTTCGTCCTGCTGCTCGCCGACGCCGGCGACGACGGACCCCTGCGCATCTGGGCGGCGGTCGTCTTCGTCGTGGCGATCGTCACGGACAGCGCCGACGGCATCATCGCCCGTCGGCAGAACCTGGTCACGGACTTCGGCAAGCTCGTCGACCCGATCGCCGACAAGGTCCTCATCGGGGGTGCGCTGGTGGCGCTGTCGATCCTGGCCGAGCTGCCCTGGTACGTGACCGTCCTGATCATGGTGCGCGAGATCGGCATCACGGTCTTCAGGTTCGCGGTGCTCTCCGACCGGGTGATCCCGGCCAGCCGCGGCGGCAAGATCAAGACCGTGCTGCAGGCCGTCGCCCTGACGGCCGCGCTGTTCCCGTGGTGGAACCTGGTCGGCGACTGGGCGCACTGGGTCAACGGCATCCTGATGACGGCCGCGTTCCTGGCAACGATCCTGAGCGGGATCGACTACCTCTGGCAGGCATGGAAGCACAACCGCACCCCCGCCTGACCGGACCCGAGCGCTCGACGCAGGCCGCCCCTCCCGTCCCGGTCGCACCGGGACTCATCGCCGAACTGACGGCGCGGGGCGAGACCCTCGCCGTGGCGGAGTCGCTGACCGGCGGCCTCGTGGTCGCGACCCTCGTCGACGTGCCGGGGGCGAGCGCCGTCGTCCGCGGCGGCGTCGTGGCCTACGCGACGGCCGTGAAGCACTCCGTGCTCGGGGTCTCGGCGGAGCTGCTCGATGCCGAGGGTGCCGTGCACCCGGAGGTCGCCCGGCAGATGGCCGCCGGTGTCCGGATCGCGCTGTCCGTCGACGGGGAACCCGCGACGTGGGGGATCAGCACGACGGGCGTCGCCGGCCCGGATCCGCAGGACGGCAAGCCCGTCGGCACCGTGTACGTGGGGATCGCCTCCGCCGCGGGGGCTGAGGCCTTCGAGCTGCACCTCGACGGTGACCGGGGAGCAATCCGGCACGCCACCGTCTCCGAACTCCTTGCACGGATGTCGTCCGAGGTCCGGGGCCGGGAATAGGTCCCGTTTCCACTGGGTTACATCTCACGAAATCTCCAGCAGTACGGCAGCCAGCCTGGCTAACATGCTGCAACCGGCAACGCTATTGTTGCTGAACCCGAACTCGATCCACCGGACCGAGCGGGCGCGGAGACGACAGAGAGGAGGAGTTCTCATGGTTCTCGTTCGTCAGGAAATCGGCGATGTGCTCCGGGACTTCCGCTTGCAGAAGGGCCGGACCCTCCGTCAGGTCGCGTCCAAGGCCAGTGTCGCGCTCGGGTACCTCAGTGAGGTCGAGCGTGGGCAGAAGGAAGCCAGCTCGGAGATCCTCGCGTCCGTCGCGGATGCTCTGGACACGCCCATCTCGACCATCATGCGCGAAGTGGGCGACCGCCTCGCGATCGTCGAGGGGCTGACCCCCGTCCCCGACACGCTCCCGGACGACCTCGTCGCCGAGTTCGACAACGACCTCGCGGTGCGCTGAGCGAATCGCACCGAACGCCCCCGCCGGTCCTTCCCGGCGGGGGCGTTCTGCGTTCCGGCCCACGACCACGCGCCTAGGCTGGTCGGATGCGCGTGAGTGAGTTCTGGCGAGCCGTCGACCAGGTGTTCGGTGAGGCCTACGGTTCCGTGGTCACCCGTGACGTCGTGCTCGAAGGGCTCGGCGGTCGCTCCGCCGTGGACGCCCTCGCCGCCGGTGTCGATGCCCGCCGGGTGTGGGACGCGCTCTGCGACTCGCAGGACGTCCCGATGGACCGTCGGCACGGCAAGGGCCTGGCCGAACCCCAGGACTGAGGCGGTTCCGCGAGGCCGGGTACCCGAAACTGTGTTCGGCGTGTTGCTCGAACGCGTGTTCGATCGGTGGTAGCTTCATCCACAGCGGCGTCGCCCGGGTGTTCCATCCACAGATCGCGTGACCGTCGGCAGTGATGTCGGTGGCTCGCCATAGGTTGATGGACATCGGGAACAGCCCGAAGCCTTGTCGCAGAACCATCGGCCTTGCACCATCGGCCGGCGTGGACGCGACAGCCTACAGGCGGCCGAACACGAGCACGAAGGAGCACCCATGCCATCACCGGCAGACCGCGAGAAGGCCCTCGAGACCGCACTCGCACAGATCGACAGGCAGTTCGGCAAGGGTGCGATCATGCGCCTCGGTTCGGACGAACGCGCCCCCGTCAACGTCATCCAGACCGGGTCGGTGGCGCTGGACGTCGCGCTCGGCATCGGTGGCCTGCCCCGTGGCCGCATCGTCGAGATCTACGGCCCGGAGTCGTCGGGTAAGACGACCCTCACCATCCACGCCATCGCCAACGCCCAGCGCGCCGGTGGCATCGCGGCCTTCATCGACGCCGAGCACGCGCTCGACCCCGAGTACGCCAAGAAGCTCGGTGTCGACATCGACGCCCTGCTCGTGTCGCAGCCCGACACCGCCGAGCAGGCGCTCGAGATCGCGGACATGCTGGTCCGCTCCGGCTCCATCGACCTCATCGTCATCGACTCCGTCGCGGCCCTCGTGCCGCGCGCCGAGATCGAGGGCGAGATGGGCGACTCGCACGTCGGTCTGCAGGCCCGCCTCATGTCCCAGGCCCTGCGAAAGCTCGCCGGTGGCCTGAACCAGACGCAGACCACGATGATCTTCATCAACCAGCTGCGCGAGAAGATCGGCGTGTTCTTCGGTTCGCCCGAGACCACCTCGGGCGGTAAGGCGCTGAAGTTCTACGCGTCCGTCCGCCTCGACATCCGTCGCATCGAGACGCTCAAGAGCGGCACCGACGCGGTGGGCAACCGCACACGCGTCAAGGTCGTCAAGAACAAGATGGCGCCGCCCTTCAAGCAGGCCGAGTTCGACATCCTGTACGGCGTCGGCATCTCGCGCGAAGGCTCGCTGCTGGACTTCGGTGTCGACCACGGCATCGTCAAGAAGTCGGGTGCCTGGTACACCTACGACGGCGACCAGCTCGGGCAGGGAAAGGAGAACTCGCGTTCCTTCCTGATCCAGAACCCCGAGATCGCTGCCGACATCGAAGGCAAGATCCTCGCCAAGCTCGGCGTCGGTGGCGCCAAGGCCGAAGATGCCCCGGTCGAGTCGATCGCGCCGAAGCTCGCGGAGCGCAAGGGCGCGTGAGCACCGACCACGACGACGACGGCCTCGCACCGGTCACCGACCTGTTCGGTGCGAGGTCGCGTCGTCGCGCCCCCGTCACCCCGGTGACGCCCGCGATCCCCGAGCCTCCGGTGTCACCGGACGAACCGCGCGACACCGATGGTTGGGCGCTGCCCGAGTCGGACGAAAGCCGGGTGGACGAGTTCCCCGCATCGTTCGACGCCGATTCGCCGGTGCCGCTGCACGGTGCCCGCCGGCCGGCAGCGTGGGTGTCGCCCGTGATCGGCGACGGCAGCGGGCGCTCGAGCCGTGCGGAGCAGGACGGCTACGACTCCGAGACGGCTGATGCCAGCACCGCGTCGGTGTTTTCCATCGCCGGCGGCGAGGAGATCGACCCGGCCGACGCACCGCGTCCGCTCGACGAACAGCGGGCGGATGCCGAACGGATCAGCCTGCGCGCTCTCGGGCGCAAGGGCGTGAGCGAGTCCGAGATGCGGACCCTGCTGCTGCAGCAGGACCTCGACCCCGACGTGGTCGAGCACGAGATCGAACGCTTGACCCGTGTCGGGCTCCTCGACGACGTCGCCCTCGCCACCGACCTGGTGGATCGACTGCACGCCCGCAAGGGCCTCGGTCGACAGGGTGTCGTGACGGAGCTCCGTCGCCGGGGGATCGACCAGGTGGCGATCGACACCGCGCTCGACGAAGCCGCCGATGACGAGGACGACGAGTTCCTCCGCGCGCAGGAACTCGCCGACAAGCGGGCGCCGCAGATGCGCGGGCTCGACCGGGCCACTGCGGAACGCCGTCTGTCCGGCTTCCTGATGCGCAAGGGCTACAGCTCCGGGGTCGTCCGGATCGCTGTTGCACGTGCCCTCGACGGCGGTGGGAAACGGCCGCAACCCGGCCGCGGGACCGTACGGTTCGAGTAGTCGCCCCGACCTACACTGGAACGACCATGGCCACCGTCGAAGCGCGCCCCCGCACCTACGAAGTCCGCACCTACGGGTGCCAGATGAACGTGCACGACTCCGAGCGGTTGAGCGGGTCCCTGCAGGCCGCGGGCTACACCGCGGCGGACGGTGCGCAGGCCGACGTCGTCGTCATCAACACCTGTGCGGTGCGCGAGAACGCGGACAACCGGCTGTACGGCAACCTCGGGCAGCTCGCGGGGATCAAGCGCGAGCACCCCGGCATGCAGATCGCCGTCGGCGGGTGCCTGGCGCAGAAGGACAAGAACGTCATCCTCGAGAAGGCGCCGTGGGTCGACGTCGTCTTCGGTACGCACAACATGGGCTCGCTGCCGACCCTGCTCGAGCGGGCGCGGCACAACGACGAGGCGCAGATCGAGATCCTCGAGGCACTCGACGTCTTCCCGTCGACGCTGCCCACCAAGCGCGACTCGACGCACAGCGGGTGGGTCTCGATCTCGGTCGGCTGCAACAACACCTGCACGTTCTGCATCGTCCCCTCGCTCCGCGGCAAGGAGAAGGACCGCCGTCCCGGTGACGTCCTGGCCGAGATCCAGGCGCTCGTCGACGACGGCGCGATCGAGGTCACGCTGCTCGGGCAGAACGTGAACTCCTACGGGGTCGAGTTCGGCGACCGACAGGCGTTCGGCAAGCTGCTGCGGGCCACCGGCGCCATCGAGGGGCTCGAGCGCGTCCGCTTCACGAGCCCGCACCCGGCGGCCTTCACCGACGACGTCATCGACGCGATGGCGGAGACCCCGAACGTGATGCCCCAGCTGCACATGCCGCTGCAGTCGGGTTCCGATCGCGTGCTCAAGGCCATGCGCCGGAGCTACCGCAGCGAGCGGTTCCTCGGCATCCTCGACCGCGTCCGCGCGAAGATCCCGCACGCGGCGATCTCCACCGACATCATCGTCGGGTTCCCCGGCGAGACCGACGCCGACTTCGAGGACACCCTGCGCGTCGTCGAGCAGGCGCGGTTCGCCTCGGCGTTCACGTTCCAGTACTCGATCCGTCCGGGCACCCCGGCGGCGACGATGGACGACCAGCTGCCGAAGCACATCGTGCAGGAGCGCTACGAGCGACTCGTCGCCCTGCAGGAACGCATCACCGCGGAAGAGAACGCGCTGCAGGTCGGCCGGAGCGTCGAGGTGCTCGTCGCCTCGGGCGAAGGACGCAAGGACGACGCCACCCGCCGGCTCTCCGGTCGCGCGGAGGACTCCCGGCTCGTGCACTTCGCCGTGCCCGCCGGCTCCGAGGTCCCGCGCCCCGGCGACGTGGTCACCGTCGACGTCACCCGTGCCGCGCCGCACTTCCTGCTCGCCGACGACGACGCTCCGCTGCGCATCCGACGCACCCGGGCCGGTGACGCCTGGGACCGCGCGCAGGCCGAGAGCTGCGGCGTGCCCACACCCGCTGCCGCCGCGGGAGACGGGCCCCGTCCGGTCTCGCTCGGGCTGCCCACGCTCCGTGTCGGGCGCTGACCTGCCGACCGCCGGACCGTCGGGTGTTCCGCCCGTCGCCTCCGGAACGCTGTCCGGCGCCGGTGCCGGTGCCGCTGCCACTGCCGACCTGATCGCGGTCGTCGGGGCGACGGGCACCGGGAAGTCCGACCTCGGCATCGCGATCGCAGAGCGACTGCGTGCTGCCGGTCGCCCCGCGGAGATCATCAACGCGGACGCCATGCAGCTGTACCGGGGCATGGACATCGGTACCGCGAAGCTCCCCCCGGCCGAACGGCACGGCATCCCGCACCACGAGCTCGACGTGCTCGACGTCACCGACGAGGCGAGCGTCGCGGCGTACCAGGTCGCCGCCCGAGCCGACGTCGACCGGATCCAGGCCGACGGTGGCGTGGCCGTCCTCGTCGGCGGCAGTGGCCTCTACGTCTCCGCGGTGCTGTTCGACCTGGCGTTCCCGGGCACCGACCCCGCGCTCCGCGCGCAGCTCGAGCGCGAGCACGAGGAGCTCGGCCCGGGCATCCTGCTCGAGCGACTCCGCGCCCTCGACCCGGCGGCCGCCGCGACGATCGACGCACGCAACCCACGGCGGTTGATCCGTGCACTCGAGATCGCGAGCCGATCCGAGGTCGTGACCCCGAGCCTCCCGGCCTCGCCCCGCGCCTGGCGACCGTCCCGGATCCTGCACCTGCGGCGTGACCGCGAGCAGCTCGTGTCGGCGTTGCACGAGCGGGCCGCGCGGATGTTCGAGGCCGGACTCGTCGACGAGGTCGCGGCGCTCCGCGAGCAGGGACTCGAGCAGGGCAGGACCGCGCGCGGCGCCATCGGCTACTCGCAGGCGCTCGAGGTGCTCGCCGGCACAGCCACGCGCGAGCACGCGGTCGAGGCGACCGGCATCGCGACCCGGAAGTACGCCCGGCGGCAGGTGTCCTGGTTCCGCCGGTACGCCGATGCCGAGACGCTCGACGTCACAGGGGCGGACCGCGGCGACCTGTCGGAACTGGCCCGTAGGATCGTGCCGTGACCGAGCTGCACTTCACCAAGGGCCAGGGGACCGGCAACGACTTCGTCCTGTTCGCCGACCCCGACGCCACCGTCGACCTGACCCCCGAGCGGATCCGCGCGATCGCGGACCGACGCTTCGGCGTGGGCGGCGACGGTGTGATCCGCGCGGTGCGGTCCGAGGCGATCCCCGAGGGGCGTGCGCTCGTGGCCGTCGAGCCCGAGGCGACGTGGTTCATGGACTACCACAACGCCGACGGCACGATCGCGGAGATGTGCGGCAACGGCATCCGCGTGTTCGCCCGGTTCCTGACCGAGTCCGGCCTGGTCGAGCTCGCTCCCGGCGAGACGCTCACCGTCGGCAGCCGCAAGGGGCTGGTCGACATCCAGCGCACCACGAACGGGTTCGCCGCCGACCTCGGCCGCTGGGGCCTGGGCATCGAGGGCGGGGGCTCTGACGACGTGCTCGTGCGGGCCAAGAACCTCGACGGGGCGCGGCCCGGCATCGGCATCGACGTGGGCAACCCGCACGTGGTCGTCGCCGTCGAGACCGAGGACGAACTGGCCGACCTCGACCTGACCTTCCTGCCGGTGCTCGACCCGGCGCCGGAGCACGGTGCGAACGTCGAGTTCGTGCTGCCCGGCGACCCCCTCATCAAGGACGGCGTCGGCGAGATCACGATGCGGGTGCACGAGCGGGGGAGCGGAGAGACGCTCTCGTGCGGCACCGGGGCCGTCGCGGCTGCCCTCGCCACCCGCTACTGGGTCGGTGCCGGGGCGCCGGACACCTGGCGGGTGCGGGTGCCGGGCGGGCTGCTGACGGTGCGGATGACGGCGACCGAGGATGGCGAACACGTGTCGTTGTCCGGGCCCGCCGAGCTCGTGTTCTCAGGCGACCTGACGGTCTGAGGCGGACGCGGCGCGCGGCGCGGCGGTCGCGCGGCGCGGCGGTCGCGCGGCGCGCGGGCGCTTCGTGAGCAGGAATGGTCGGGTGCCCAGGGGCGACCCGACCATTCCTGCTCACGAACTGCGTGCCTCCGCGCTGCGGTGCACCCGGATGACGCGGAAGCCCTTGGCCGTCGACTCCCGGGTGACCGAGAACCCCTCGCCGAGTGCCCCGACGAGCCACTTCTGCAGCGAGTCGCCCCCGAGGTCCTTCGACACGACGAGCCAGGCGTCGCCCCCGACCTCGAGCCGGGGCAGCCACGTCAGCAGGATCTGGTGCAGTTCGTCCTTGCCGACACGGATCGGCGGGTTCGACCAGATCGTGCGGAAGCGCAGGTCGGCCGGCACGTCGTCGGGCAGCGCGATCGTGACGTTCGACGCCCCCGCAGCAGCCGCGTTGGCGCGCGCGAGGCCGAGCACCCGCTCGTTGACGTCGACGCCCCACACGTGTGCGTCGGGGGACTGCAGTGCCATGGTGATCGCGATCGGGCCCCAGCCGCAGCCGATGTCGAGCAGCGCTCCGTCGGCGGCGGGTGCCGGCACCGAACCGAGCAGGACCTTCGTGCCGCGGTCGACGCCGTCGGGGCTGAAGACCCCCGCAGCGGTCGACAGGGTGAGGGGCTGACCGGCGAGCGTGACGTGCACCTGGCGCGGCCGGAGTTCGCTCTCGGGGGTGGCCGAGAAGTAGTGGTCGTTCGCCATGGATGAACCGTACCGGCAACCGAGTGTGTCGGAGGGCCTCCGGAGGTAGCCTGTGCACAGGATGACGGATACCCATCAGCAGAACAACCAGACCAACGACGACAGCGCAGACGGTGTCGTCGAGAGGGTGCTGCGCAACGCAGACCACCGCGCAGCATCGTCCATCTTCGCACCCGCCCAGGCCATCCAGACGCAGTCGGTCGACGACCGCAGCTGGACCGGCGACGGCGACCAGTACGACCGTGAGGACCGAGCGGCGCTGCGCCGTGTCGCCGGCCTCTCCACCGAACTCGAGGACGTCACCGAGGTCGAGTACCGCCAGCTGCGGCTCGAGCAGGTCGTCCTCATCGGCGTGTACCCCCAGGGCGACGCGCAGGACGCCGAGAACTCCCTGCGCGAGCTGTCCGCCCTTGCCGAGACGGCCGGCGCGGTCGTGCTCGACGGGCTCCTGCAGCGCCGGCCCCACCCGGACGCCTCGACCTACCTCGGCAAGGGCAAGGCCGAAGAGCTCGCGATGATCGTGAAGGCCACCGGCGCCGACACCGTGATCGCGGACACCGAGCTCGCTCCCTCGCAGCGCCGTGCGCTCGAGGACGTCGTGAAGGTCAAGGTGATCGACCGCACGGCCGTGATCCTCGACATCTTCAGCCAGCACGCCAAGAGCCGCGAGGGCAAGGCGCAGGTCGAACTCGCCCAGCTCGAGTACCTGCTGCCGCGACTGCGTGGTTGGGGTGACTCGATGTCCCGGCAGGCCGGTGGTCAGGTCTCCGGCGGCGCGGGCATGGGTTCGCGTGGCCCCGGTGAGACCAAGATCGAACTCGACCGGCGTCGCATCCACACCCGGATGGCCAAGCTCCGCCGCCAGATCGCCGGGTTCCGCCCCGCGCGCGAGGCCAAGCGTGCCGAGCGCAACCGCAACGAGGTGCCCAGCGTCGCGATCGCGGGCTACACCAACGCCGGCAAGTCGTCGCTGCTCAACCGGCTCACGAGCGCGGGCGTGCTGGTGCAGAACCAGCTGTTCGCGACGCTGGACGCCACGGTCCGCCGGACCGAGAGCACCAAGGGCCGTGAGTACACGTTCGCCGACACCGTCGGCTTCGTGCGCAACCTGCCGCACCAGCTGGTGGAGGCCTTCCGCTCCACCCTCGAAGAGGTCGGCGACGCTGACGTCATCGTGCACGTGGTCGACGGCTCGCACCCCGACCCCGGGGCGCAGCTGTCCACCGTGCGCGAGGTCATCGGCGACGTCGGTGCCGGCGACATCCCGGAGATCGTCGTCTTCAACAAGGCCGACCTGATCGACGACGCGCAGCGCCTCGTGCTCATCGGACTCGTCCCGGATGCGGTGTTCGTGTCGGCGCGCACCGGCGAGGGCATCCCGGAGCTCCTCAGCGTCATCGAGGACCGCCTGCCCGAGCCCGACGTCGACCTGACGATCGTGGTGCCGTACGACCGCGGCGACCTGGTGTCGTCGCTGCACGACACCGGCTCGGTCGAGTCGGTCGACTACGTCGAGGACGGCACGCGCCTGCGGGTGCGCGTCTTCCAGCGGCAGGTCGCCGAGCTCGAGCCCTACGTGGTCACGCCGGTCCCGACCGTCTGACGGCCGGCCCCGGTGGGCGCTGGCGCTGGCGAGCGCTGCCGCGCGGCCTGGAGGCCCATCACGGGTCCGCCGGACGCCGTCGCGTCACCGAGACGCCCCGGAACACACGAAACGCCGCCGTATCCGGCGGCGTTTCGTCGTGCAGGGGGCGTCGTACGGTGACGACGGCGTCTCGCGCCGGTACAGCGCGGGAGGCGGTCAGAGAGAGCGGAGGACCGCGACGACCTTGCCGAGGACCGAGGCCGCGTCGCCGAGGATCGGCTCGAAGGCGGAGTTGCGCGGCAGCAGCCACGTGTGACCGTCGCGCTGGCGGAAGACCTTGACCGTCGCCTCTTCGTCGAGCATGGCCGCGACGATGTCACCGTTCTCGGCGGTCTGCTGCGACCGGACGACGACCCAGTCGCCGTCGCAGATCGCGGCGTCGATCATCGACTCACCCACGACCTTGAGCATGAAGAGCTCGCCGGTGCCGACGAGCTGTCGGGGGAGCGGGATGATCTCGTCGACGTGCTGCTCGGCGGTGATCGGGACACCTGCGGCGATCCGGCCGACGAGCGGCACGAGCGTGGTGGCGTCGATGTCCGGGCCGCCGACGTCGGACGACGGCTCGTCGACCAGGACCTCGAGCGCACGCGGCCGGTTCGGGTCGCGGCGGATCCAGCCCCCGAGCTCGAGCTGGCCGAGCTGGTGGGAGACGCTGGAGAGCGAGGAGAGCCCGGCGGCGTCGCCGATCTCGCGCATGCTCGGCGGGTAGCCCCGTGAGGCGATCGACGCACGGATCGCGTCGAAGATCGCCTGCTGCTTCGGCGTCAGCGGCTTCTGGCCCCGCAGTTCGTCCACCACGTCGTCTCGCTTTCGTCGGTGCCGGTCCGGCCACGGCGGGAATGTCGGTGGTCCCCGTCAGGCTTGTCCCAGTCGATCGAAACAGTATCCGACCAGCCAGGGCCGGACAAACACCTGTTCGAGCGTGTCGCAAGAAAGCCCCGCAGAAATCCCCTCCCAGGACTTGTGCGTCATCTGATTCGAAACTATGTTCGGTACACGACTTCGGTTCCACCGAACGGGAAGGCAAGAACGACATGAGCACCATCGCCATCGCTGACATCCAGCGCACCGCGGCGCCCGCCGTGCGTACCCGCCTGCGTCTGACGCGTCGCGGCCGCATCGTCTTCACGACGCTCGCCGCGCTCCCGCTCCTCATCGTCGTCGCCCTCGGTGTGCTGAACGGTGGACAGGCCTCCGCCGGTGACGCCACCGCCGGCGGCGCCCGCACCCAGTTCGAGACCGTGACGATCCAGCCGGGCGAGACCCTCTGGCAGCTGGCCGAGCAGACGGCCCCCGACTCGGACCCGCGCGACTTCGTGCAGGACGTCGTGAGCCTCAACGCGCTCGACGGCTCCGCGTTGCAGGCCGGCGAAGAGATCGCCATCCCCACGAAGTACACCGACGGCGAGTAGCCACTCGGGCAGCGCCGTCCAGACGGCTGGTCGTCGCACGGTGACAGCGGCCTACGATGGATCGGTGGCATTCACGCTCGAAGACCTCCCGATCCGAGACGACCTGCGCGGGCAGAGCCCTTACGGCGCCCCGCAGAAGCACGTCCGCGTGCAGCTCAACGTCAACGAGAACACGCATCCCGTTCCGGACGACGTGGCTGCCGACATCGTCGAGTCGATCCGGCAAGCGCTGCTCACGGTGAACCGGTACCCGGACCGCGAGTTCACCGAGCTCCGACAGTCCCTCGCCGACTACCTCGGGCACGACCTGACCGCCGAGCAGCTCTGGGCGGCGAACGGGTCGAACGAGGTGTTGCAGCAGCTCCTCCAGGCGTTCGGCGGGCCGGGTCGCTCGGTGCTCGGGTTCCCGCCCACCTACTCGATGCACTCGATCCTCGCGTCGGGCACCGGCACCAGGTGGATCCCGGCCCAGCGGGACGACGAGTTCCGCATCTCACCCGAGACCGTCGTGGCGGCGATCCGTGAGCACCAGCCGGACATCGTGTTCCTGTGCGGGCCGAACAACCCGACTGGCACCCCGCTCGAGATCGAGACGATCGCGGCCGCCTACGACGCGACCGACGGCATCGTGATGGTGGACGAGGCGTACGCCGAGTTCATGCCGTCCGACGCTCCGAGCGCCCTCACGCTGCTGCCCGGTCGTGAGCGCCTCGTGGTCTCCCGCACGATGAGCAAGGCGTTCGCGTTCGCCGGTGCCCGGGTCGGGTACATGGCCGCGCACCCCGCCGTCGTCGACGCCGTCCGGCTGGTCCGGCTGCCGTACCACCTGTCCGCGCTGACCCAGGCGGCGGCGATCGCGGCACTCCGGCACGCCCCCGAGATGCTGGCGATGGTCGACGACATCAAGGGGCAGCGCGACCGCATGGTCACCGCGCTCCGGGCCATGGGGTACCGCACCTACGAGACCTGGTCGAACTTCGTGCTGTTCGGTGGTGTCGCCGACCCGCACGCCGCGTTCGAGGCACTGCTCGAGCACGACGTCATCGTGCGCGACCTCGGCATCCCGAACCACCTGCGGGTGAGTGCGGGGACCGAAGCCGAGACGACCGCGTTCCTCGACGCCATGCGGCAGGTCGCCGCCGAGCAGCCGCCGGTTAGGGTTGAGGCATGACCGCCCGCACCGCCTCGATCAGCCGTTCGACGAGCGAATCGAGTGTCGAACTCGAGCTCGACCTGGACGGCACCGGGACCTCGTCGATCTCGACCTCCGTCCCGTTCTTCGACCACATGCTGACCGCGTTCAGCAAGCACTCCCTGATCGACCTGCGGGTGCGCTCGACGGGTGACACCGAGATCGACGTGCACCACACGGTCGAGGACACCGGCATCGTGCTCGGACAGGCGATCAAGCAGGCCCTCGGCGACCGCTCCGGCATCGGCCGGTACGGCGACGCCCTGGTCCCGCTGGACGAAGCGCTCGCCCAGGCCGTCGTCGACGTCTCCGGGCGTCCGTTCCTCGTGCACTCCGGCGAGCCCGCGGGCTTCGAGTTCCACCGCATCGGTGGTCACTTCACCGGCTCGATGGTCCGCCACGTGTTCGAGGCGATCACGTTCAACGCCGGCATCACCGTCCACGTCCGCGTGCTCGAGGGCCGCGACCCCCACCACATCGCCGAAGCCGAGTTCAAGGCGTTCGCCCGAGCCGTGCGCAAGGCGGTCGAACTGGACCCGCGCGTCGACGGCATCCCCTCCACGAAGGGCGCACTGTGACCGCCGCCAAGCCGAACGTCGTCGTCCTCGACTACGGGTCGGGCAACGTCCACTCCGCCGCCAAGGCGCTCGAGCGCGCCGGGGCTGATGTCACGCTGACCTCGGACAAGCAGGCGGCGCTCAAGGCCGACGGCCTGCTCGTCCCCGGCGTCGGGGCGTTCGCCGCCGTGATCGACCAGCTCGAGGGCGTGCAGGGCGGGGAGATCGTCGACCACCGTCTGGCCGGCGGGCGACCCGTGCTCGGCATCTGCGTCGGCATGCAGGTCCTGTTCTCGCGGGGCATCGAGCGTGGTGCCGACGTCGAAGGGCTCGGCCAGTGGCCCGGCACGGTGCAGGAGATCCAGGCCGAGGTGCTGCCGCACATGGGCTGGAACACCGTGCAGGCCCCCGAGGACTCCGTGCTGTTCGACGGGCTGCACGACGAGCGCTTCTACTTCGTGCACTCCTACGGCGTGACCGACTTCCCGCTCGAGGCGTACGGGCCGTTCCGCGCGCCCCGTCTGACCTGGGCCGAGCACGGCCAGAAGTTCATCGCCGCGGTCGAGAACGGGCCGCTCGCCGCCACGCAGTTCCACCCCGAGAAGTCCGGCGAGCCGGGCATCCGCCTGCTCTCCAACTGGGTGCGTTCGCTCTGAACCCGGCCGGCGCCGGGCGCGACGGCCGTGCCGGACGCGCACCGGGCCTCCCGGCCGTCCGCAGCCCCTTCTCCACCGCAACGAAACCGACAGGACCATGACCGACCTCACCGACACCCCGCCCCTCGTCTTGCTTCCGGCTGTCGACGTCGTCGACGGACAGGCCGTGCGACTCACCCAGGGCGAGGCGGGGAGCGAGACCGGCTACGGCGACCCCGTCGCCGCTGCCCGGACCTGGCGTGACCAGGGCGCCGAGTGGATCCACCTCGTCGACCTCGACGCGGCCTTCGGGCGTGGCGACAACCGCCGGGTGATCGCGCACGCCGTCCGCGAGGTCGAGGGCGTCTCCGTCGAGCTGTCCGGCGGCATCCGTGACGACGCCTCGCTCGAAGCGGCACTGGCGACCGGTGCGGCACGCGTGAACCTCGGGACCGCGGCGCTCGAGAACCCCGACTGGGCCGCCCGTGTGATCGGTGAGTACGGCGAGCAGATCGCCGTCGGGCTGGACGTCCGCGGCACCACGCTCTCGAGCCGCGGCTGGACCGAGGACGCCGGTGACCTGTGGGAGGTGCTCGACCGGCTGGAAGCCGCCGGTTGTGCCCGCTACGTGGTGACCGACGTCACCAAGGACGGCACGCTGCAGGGGCCGAACGTCGAACTGCTCCGCCAGGTGTGCGACCGGACCGACCAGCCCGTGGTGGCTTCGGGCGGGATCTCGACGCTCGACGACCTCCGTGCGCTCCGCGAACTCGTGCCGTACGGGCTCGAGGGCGCGATCATCGGCAAGGCGCTGTACTCCGGGGCGTTCACGCTGCCGGCCGCACTCGACGTCGCCTCCGAGTAACGCCGTGGGGGGCATCTCGAACGGCCGCGGCACCGGGCCCGACGCCGACGACGCGCACACCCCGGGTGGGGCGGCGGACTCGGCGGGCTTCTCGTGGGAAGGTCGCACGTTCGACCACCACGACACCGCGTTCGCCGATGACGACGGGCTCGCCGACCCCGCGGTGGTCGCGGCCATCGGTGCGCTCGCCGACGGAGCCTCCCAGGCCGCGATCGTCGAGGCACTCCGCTCCGCGCGCCTGCTCATCCCGCTCATCGCCGAGGCCGGCGACGTGGGGGAGACCGATGAGGGCAAACTCGTCGACAAGACCCAGGAACTCTCGATCGTGACGGTCGCCGGTCCGGACGGTCGCAGCGCGATGCCGGCGTTCACCTCGGTGGACGCCGTGCACGCGTGGGATCCGGAGGCGCGCCCGGTGCCGGTGGAATCCCGCCGTGTGGCGATGGCCGCGGCGAGCGAGGACACCCAGCTCGTCGTGCTCGACCCGAAGTCGCCGACCGAGTTCGTGCTGCGTCGTCCGGCCGTGTGGGCGCTCGGGCAGGACCTGCCGTGGACCCCGTGCTTCGAGGACCCCGAGGTGGCCCGGGCCTTCGCCGCCTCGGTCGAGGGGGAGCCCGACGTCGCCCGTGTCGAACTCGCGCCGGGCGACCCTTTCGGACGGTTCGCCGGGCCGGAGCTGACGGTGGGCCTGGCGCTGCACCCGGGGCTCGACCGCGAGCGGGTCGGCGAGCTCGTCGGTCGGCTGCAGCAGCGGTGGTCGACCGACCCCGTGATCGCGGAGCGGGTCGACAGCATGCGCGTCGCCCTGCGCGCTGCCTGACGAGCAGCAGCGGCCGCGGCCAGGCTGCCAGCGAGCAGCGGCCGCGGCCAGGCTGCCGGCCAGCAGCGGCCGCGGCCAGGCTGCCAGCCAGCAGCGCAGGGGTCCCGCGGCGGTGCGGCCCGGCCCAGCCCGAGGTCGCCGGTACGATGACGGGGTGAGCCCGAACCCGACGACCAACCCCACCGGCGCGACCACCCACGGTCCGACGGGGCGTCCCGTCCGGGACTTCCCCGTACCCGAGGAGCTCGACAGCACCGGACCCGCCCGCATCATCGCGCTCTGCAACCAGAAGGGCGGCGTCGGCAAGACCACGACGGCCATCAACCTGGGCGCCGCGCTCGCGGAGTACGGCCGCAAGGTCCTGGCCGTCGACTTCGACCCGCAGGGCGCGCTGTCCGCGGGTCTCGGGGTCCGGACGCACGACATCCACACCGTCTACGACCTGCTGATGGGTGCCGTGAAGGACCCGAACCAGGTCATCCAGCCGACGAACACCCCCGGCCTCGACGTCATCCCGGCGAACATCGACCTGTCCGCGGCCGAGGTGCACCTGGTCAACGAGGTCGCCCGCGAGCAGATCCTGGCGAGCGTGCTGCGCAAGGTCGCGAACGACTACGACGTGATCCTGGTCGACTGCCAGCCGTCGCTCGGCCTGCTCACCGTGAACGCCCTGACCGCGGCGCACGGCGTGCTCATCCCGCTCGAGTGCGAGTTCTTCGCGCTCCGCGGTGTCGCCCTGCTCATCGAGACGATCGACAAGGTGCGTGACCGCCTCAACCCGGCGCTCAAGCTCGACGGCATCCTGGCGACCATGTACGACTCGCGCACGCTGCACTCGCGCGAGGTCATGGAGCGGGTCGTCGACACCTTCGACGACCGCGTGCTCGACACCGTCATCGGCCGCACCGTGAAGTTCCCGGACGCCACGGTGTCCGCACGCCCGATCACGCAGACCGCGCCGGACCACCCTGCCGCCCACGCCTACCGGCAGCTCGCACGAGAGCTCGTCCAGCGTGGCGCCGTCGCCTGACGCGGGGTTCCGGGTCCGGCTCGCCAACTTCGACGGACCGTTCGACCTCCTGCTGTCGCTCATCACGAAGCACGAGCTCGACATCACCGAGGTGTCGCTCGGTGCCGTGACGGGGGAGTTCATCCAGTACGTCCGGCAGGCCGAGTCCGCCGACGAGCTCGACGAGGCCAGCGAGTTCCTGGTCGTCGCGGCGACCCTGCTCGACCTGAAGATCGTCGGGCTGCTGCCCCAGGGTGAGCTCGTGGACGCCGAGGACGTCGCCCTGCTCGAGGCCCGTGACCTGCTGTTCGCCCGGCTGCTGCAGTACCGGGCCTTCAAGCAGGCCGCCGACTGGTTCGGGGAGCGCTGGGGCGTCGAGTCGCGCCGGCACGTCCGCAGCGTCCGGCTCGAGGAGCGGTTCCGCGCCCGCACACCCGAACTCGTCTGGACGCTGTCGGTGCAGGACTTCGCCGCACTGGCCGCGTTGGCCTTCGCCCCGCGGGAGATCCCGACCGTCGGCCTCGACCATCTGCACGCCCCGCTCATCAGCATCCGCGAACAAGCCGCGATCGTCGTCTCGATCCTCCGCACCCGCGATGGTGAGGGCGTCTCGTTCCGCGAACTGGTCGCGGGCGTCGACCAGACGGGTATCGTGGTGGCTCGCTTCCTCGCGATCCTCGAGCTGTACCGGAACGCGTCGATCTCGTTCGAGCAGCTCGAGCCGCTCGGGGAGCTGACACTGCGGTGGACCGCCGAGGACTGGTCCGACGAGAGCCTCGCGAACCTGGGAGCCGACTATGACGGATGACGTGCACGACACGTCCAGCGCCGAACCCGGCGGCGCCGACGAGATGGCCGACGCCCGCGCGATCGAGCACGAGATCCACGAACGCGCCGCGTCGCCGGCCCACCCCACCATCCCCATCGACCGTCAGCTCGAGGCGATCCTGATGATCGCCGACCAGCCCCAGTCGCTCGTCGCGCTCGGCGCTGCGGTCGGTTCGCCCGTCCCCGCCGTCCGCCAGGCGATCGAACGTCTCGTCGCGGACTTCGACGGCGTCGACGGCACGATCCGCCGCGGTTTCGAACTGCGCGAGGTCGGTGGCGGCTGGCGCTTCTACGTCCGCGCCGACCTGGACCCCGTGGTCGAGCAGTTCGTCGAGGCCGAGCGCCCCTCGCGGCTGTCCCAGGCCGCGCTCGAGACCCTGGCTGTCGTCGCCTACAAGCAGCCGATCACCCGCTCGCAGATCGCTGCGATCCGCGCCGTCAACGTCGACGGCGTCGTCCGGACCCTGGTGGCACGCGGCCTCATCGAGGAGTCGTTCACCGACGCCGAGACCGGCGCCATCAACTACGTCACGTCCGACCTGCTCCTGCAGCAGCTCGGCATCAACTCGCTCGACGAGCTGCCGCTCATCTCGCCCCTCCTGGACGACGGTGCGGACGGCTTCGAGCAGAACGAAGGGATCCCCGATGGCAGGGTTTGACGACCGGGGGCGCGGCGCGCCCCGAGACCGAGACGACCGCAGCGGACGCTCAGGAGGCCCGGATCGCTCCGGCCGACCGGCCGGCGGACGCGGCGGGGCCGGCTCTGGTGCCGGTGGCCGCTCCGGCGGGTACGGTCGCGACGACCGCGGGGGCGCACGCCCGCCGCGTGACGACGACCGGCGCGGCGGGTACCCGTCGCGCGACGATCGTGGCGGCGACCGTGGTGGGTACCGCGGGGCTTCGGCGCAGCGGGACGAGCGTGGTGGAGACCGCGGTGGCTACCGAGGCTCCGCTCCGCGTGATGAGCGTGGTGGCTACCGAGGTTCGGCGCCGCGCGATGACCGCGGTGGCTACCGCGGCCGTGACGACCGTGGTGGCTCCGCGCCGCGTGACGACCGCGGTGGGTACCGTGGTGCCCCGGCTCCGCGTGACGACCGAGGTGGCTACCGGGGTCGTGACGACCGTTCCGGTGGTGGCGATCGCGGTGGGTACCGCGGGGCTTCGGCGCCGCGTGACGACCGTGGCGGGTACCGGGGTCGCGACGACCGTGGTGCTTCCGCTCCGCGTGACGACCGGGGTGGCTACCGAGGGTCGGCTCCGCGTGATGACCGTGGTGGGTACCGGGGTCGTGACGACCGTGGTGCTTCGGCTCCGCGTGATGACCGCGGTGGCTACCGCAGCAACTCGGCTCCCCGTGACTACCGGGGTCGTGACGACCGTGGGGCTTCGGCTCCGCGTGATGACCGTGGTGGGTACCGGGGTCGTGACGACCGCTCCGGTGGCGGCTACCGCGGGGCTTCGGCTCCGCGTGATGACCGTGGCGGCGACCGTGGCGGCTACCGCGGCAACTCGGCTCCGCGTGATGATCGTGGTGGGTACCGGGGTCGTGACGACCGTGGGGCTTCGGCTCCGCGTGATGATCGTGGTGGGTACCGGGGTCGTGACGACCGTGGGGCTTCGGCTCCGCGTGATGATCGTGGTGGGTACCGGGGTCGTGACGACCGTGGGGCTTCGGCTCCGCGTGATGATCGTGGTGGGTACCGGGGTCGTGACGACCGTGGGGCTTCGGCTCCGCGTGATGATCGTGGTGGGTACCGGGGTCGTGACGACCGTGGGGCTTCGGCTCCGCGTGATGATCGTGGTGGGTACCGGGGTCGCGACGACCGTGGCAGTTCCGCTCCCCGCGACGACCGCCGCACCCCCGACGGCCAGCAGAGCCGCGTCTGGCACAACGGACGCCGCTACGTCGGCGGCACCACGAGCGTCCGCAACAGCGACCGCACCACGCCGAAGCCGAGCGGGCAGCGCGACGACCGGGGCAACCCGGCCGAGGGCACGCCCGAACGGCCGATCATCGAGGACTGGGACGCGGCGGACGGAACGGCGCCTGCCGGGGCCGAGCCGGGCCTCCAGGCAGAGGGTGAGCGCCTGCAGAAGGTGATCGCCGCTGCCGGCGTGGCATCCCGCCGCGTCGCGGAGAACCTGATCGTCGAGGGCCGCGTGACGGTCAACGGCGAGGTCGTGGACGCCCTCGGGCGTCGCGTCGACCCCGAGAAGGACGCGATCAGCGTCGACGGCGTGCCGGTGCAGATCGACTCGTCGCGGCGGTACATCGTCCTGAACAAGCCGACCGGTGTCGTCTCGAGCCTGCAGGACGAGCGCGGTCGACGCGACCTGACCGAGTTCGTGGACCGCTACGAGGAGCGCCTGTTCAACGTCGGCCGTCTCGACACCGAGACCTCCGGGCTGCTCGTCCTGACGAACGACGGCGACCTGGCACACGTGCTGGCGCACCCGTCGTTCGGCGTGCAGAAGACGTACATCGCGAAGGTCCACGGCAACGTGAACCCTGCCGTGGTGCAGCGCCTGACCGAGGGCGTCGAGCTCGAGGACGGTCCGATCAAGGCCGACAAGGTGCGGTTGCTCGAGTCCTCGCGGGGTGAATCGCTCGTCGAGATCACGCTGCACTCCGGCCGCAACCGCATCGTCCGCCGCATGCTCGAGGCCGTCGACCACCCGGTCCTCGAACTCGTCCGCCGGTCGTTCGGACCGCTGCACCTGGGCAGCCTGCCGCCGGGCAAGATGCGCGAGCTCGGCACGGTCGAGGTCGGCAAGCTGCTCAGCACCGTCCGTGACGCGAAGCCGTCCGCTCGTGACGACCGCGACGTCGCGCTGGACCAGGACGACGACGAGTACGAGGACGAGTCGGCCGATTGACCGAGCCGGGTCTCGGGCATCGACCGATGCCCGAGACCCGATCGGTAGGCTTGCCCGGTGACCGACGTGAACCCGACCGACATCGACCGCCGTCTGCGTGGCCCGGTCCGGGTCGTCGGTGCCGGGTTGCTCGGTGCCTCGATCGGTTTGGCCCTGCGTGAGAAGGGCGTGGACGTCGTCCTCGACGACGTCTCACCCGCCGCACTGGCGCTCGCCGTGGACTACGGCGCCGGGCGTCGATCGGCTGCCGGCGACCAGCCGGAGCTCGTCGTCGTCGCGGTGCCGCCTGACGTCGTCGCGACCGTGGTGGAGCGAGAACTCGCCGCCTACCCGGACGCCGTGGTGACCGACGTCGCCAGCGTGAAGTCCGGGCCGCTCGCTGCCCTGGTGGCTGCCGGCGCCGACGTCTCCCGGTACATCGGTTCGCACCCGATGGCGGGGCGTGAGCGCAGCGGGCCGACCGCCGCCCGCGCCGACCTGTTCTTCGGGCGCCCGTGGGTGATCGCCGGGCACGACGGCATCACGTACCAGCGTGCCGCGGCGGTCGAGGACCTCGCGCTCGACCTCGGTGCCACCGTCGTGCCGATGGACCCGGAGTCGCACGACCTCGCCGTGGCGTACGTCTCGCACGCACCGCAACTCGTGTCGACGCTGATGGCCTCGCGCCTGCGGGACGCCCCGGACGGGTCGCTCGGCCTGGCCGGCGGCGGCGTGCGCGACGTCACCCGGATCGCCGCGAGCGACCCCGGGCTGTGGGTGCAGATCATCGGGGCGAACGCCGGGCACATCCGGCCGGTGCTCACCGACCTGCGCGACGACCTGTCCCGCGTGATCGACGCCCTCGGCGACCCGGACGGTGCCGGTTCGCCGCGCACCATCGCCGAGACCATCGCCGACGGCAACCGTGGGGTCGAACGGCTGCCGGGCAAGCACGGCACCACCAAGCGCTTCGCCCAGGTGGTCGTCCTCGTCGACGACACCCCCGGGCAGATCGCCGCACTCCTGACGTTCATCGGGGAGATCGGCATCAACCTCGAGGACATGCGCCTCGAGCACTCACCGGGCGCACAGATCGGCATCGTCGAGGTGTCGGTGCTGCCCGAGCAGGAACAGCGACTCGTCGAGGAACTCGAGGGGCGCGGATGGAGGATCGCAGCAGCATGGGCCTGAACGACGACACGAACGCAGCGACGAACGACTCGGGTGTGGCCGGCGGGCGCGCTCCGGCTGGCGGGACCGACGGGCCCGACTCCGGCTTGCCGACGCCGACGCCGACGCCCGGTGACGGGGCACGCGGCGGTGCTGAGGGCGGCCCCCTCGGCGGTCCGGCTGGCGGCATGGGCCAGCCCGGCGGCGAGCCCGGCTCGACCAGCGCCCCGATTCCGTCCGGCCTGGCCGACGGCGCCTACGTGGCGAAGATCGTCATCGCGGTCGACGGCCCCGCAGGCAGCGGCAAGTCGAGCGTCTCCCGTGCGGCAGCCCGCGCCCTGGGCTACGGCTACCAGGACACCGGCGCCGCCTACCGTGCACTCGCGTGGCACGCCCTGCAGCAGCGGGTCGACCTCGACGACGCCGCGGCGATCCTGGCGAGCTGGGACACCTTCGACTACGCCATCGGCACCGACCCCGACGACTACTACGTCAAGGTGGGGGAGACCGACGTCACCGACGCCATCCGCACCCCCGACGTCACCGGCGCGGTCGCCCACATCGCGAAGCTCCCGGACGTCCGGAAGCGCCTGGTCCAGCTGTTCCGGAACGTGATGCGGAAGACCGACGCCCCGGGCATCATCACCGAGGGCCGGGACATCACCACGGTCGTCGCGCCGGACGCCGAGGTCCGGATCCTGCTGACGGCCGACGAGTCCGTTAGAATGGCGCGACGCTCGGCAGAGGTCACGACCCAGTCGGCCGCCGAGACCTCCGCAGCACTCGCTCGTCGCGACGCGGCGGACGCGAAGGTCGTCGACTTCATGAACGCCGCCGACGGCGTCACGACGCTCGACTCCACCGACCTCGACTTCGACCAGACCGTGCAGGCGGTCGTCGACCTGGCCCGCGCGGCCACGCACTGACGCAGACCGGACCGCCTCGGCGGGCCGATCACGCACTGACGCAGACCGGACCGCCTCGGCGGGACGGTCCACCACGGCCGGACCCCCGGCCCCGGCCGGCAACGGCCACCGACACCGCGGCCCCGGCCGCTCGCGAGGAACACAAGATGGCTCAGCTGGACAACCCGGACAACGACGACTTCCCCGAGTACGACGACGCCCTCGGCGAGCGGCTCGCCGGACTCGACGAGGCAGAGGCCGAGCAGCGCGCCACCGCGCTCCGCGCCGGCCTCGAGGAGTACGACCTCGAGGACGAAGACCTCGCCCTGCTCGAAGCGGGCCAAGTCGGCGAAGACGGCCTGTACTACCTGCCGGCCTACCCGGTGCTCGCGATCGTCGGTCGCCCGAACGTCGGCAAGTCGGCGCTCGTCAACCGCATCCTCGGTCGCCGTGAAGCCGTGGTGCAGGACGTCCCCGGCGTCACGCGCGACCGCGTCAGCTACAAGGCGGAGTGGAACGACAAGCGCTTCACCCTCGTCGACACCGGCGGTTGGGAGCCCGGCGCCGAGGGCATCAACGCCTCCGTCGCCGCGCAGGCCGAGGTCGCGATCGACCTGGCCGACGCCGTGCTCTTCGTCGTGGACGTCACGGTCGGCATCACCGCCACCGACGAGCACGTCGTGAAGATGCTCCGCGGCACCGACCGCCCCGTCATCGTCGTCGCGAACAAGTCCGACGACGAGCGCCGCGACCTCGACGCCTCCGAGCTCTGGAACCTCGGTCTCGGTGAGCCGCACCCGGTCTCCGCGCTGCACGGCCGCGGCGTCGCGGACCTGCTCGACCTGATCATCAAGACGCTGCCCGACACGTCGGCCGTCGCCAAGCAGGAGGTCGGCGGCCCCCGCCGCGTGGCCATCCTCGGGCGCCCGAACGTCGGCAAGAGCTCGCTGCTCAACAAGGCCGCCGGTGAAGAGCGGGTCGTCGTGAACGACCTCGCCGGCACCACCCGCGACCCGGTGGACGAGCAGATCGAGCTCGGCGGCAAGGTGTGGCGCTTCGTCGACACCGCCGGCATCCGCAAACGCGTGCACCTGCAGCAGGGCGCGGACTTCTACGCCTCGCTCCGCACCACCGCCGCGCTCGAGAAGGCCGAGGTCGCCGTCGTCGTCCTCGACGTCACCGAGCCGGTGTCCGTGCAGGACCTCCGCATCATCGACCTCGTCCTCGAGTCCGGCCGTGCCCTCGTGCTGGCCTACAACAAGTGGGACCTGCTCGACGACGAGCGACGCCGTTACCTGGAGCGCGAGATCGAGCAGGACCTGGCGCACGTCGCCTGGGCCCCGCGCGTGAACATCTCCGCCCGCACGGGCCGCCACCTCGAGAAGCTCGTGCCGGCGCTCGAGACCGCCCTCGAGTCGTGGGACACCCGCATCCCGACCGGCAAGGTCAACGCCTTCATCGCCGAGCTCGTGCAGGAGCACCCCCACCCCGTGCGCGGCGGCAAGCAGCCCCGCATCCTGTTCGGGACCCAGGCGTCGAGCCAGCCGCCGACCTTCGTGCTCTTCACGTCGGCGTTCCTCGACCCGCAGTACCGACGCTTCATCACGCGTCGGCTCCGCGAGGTCTGGGGCTTCTCCGGCACGCCGATCAACGTCAACATGCGGGTGCGCGAGCGCCGGAAGCGCTGAGCCCTCCCACCCGTCACGCAGAACGCGCCTCGATCCGTCGGGGCGCGTTCTGCGTGCGCGTCCGGCCTGGAGGCCCGGAGCCGGTCCGGCGCGCCCGTGCGGCATCATGGGTGCGTGCGTACCGGGCCGTGGGCAGCGGACCGACGTCGGCTCGCCCTGGTGGGCGTCCTCGTCGGTGTGGTCGTCGTGGGCTCCGTCTCCCTGTGGGCGGTCTCGCACACGTCCGACGACGCCGACACGGTCACGCGTGCCGACGCCGTGGCCCCCGAGCCGGCGCGGTCGCCCGACGTCCGACTGCAGCCGTCCAACAGCCTCGAGGAACCCATCGAGCCCGAACCCGTCCGTCCGGTCGACGGCTCGCCCATCGACCCGTGGTGGCGCCGCGTCCCGCCGGTGTCCGGTGACATCGTCGGCATCGGGGCTGCGGCCTCCGGGCACGTCCGGATCGCCGCGAACAGGAGTGACGAGACCCTCGCGGTGGAGATCGACCACCTGGAGACCGGCGGGGACGGCCCGGTCGACGTCGTGCTGTCCGCGGGGACGGTACGCGGTGGTTCGAAGCCGGTGTGGACACCCGCCGGGGAGTCCTACGACCTGTTCCAGGCCGCCGGGGTCGAACAGGGGCTGACCGTCGTGCTGAGCGACCCGTGGTCACTGCCCGACGAGGTCCGGTCCCTGGTCCTGCTCGACGCCGGGACAGGCACCGTGCTGGGCGGCGCGGCACTCGTCCCGTCCGACTGAGCCGTCGGTGCCCCGGGCTGCGTCCGCCGGGGGCCTCGGGATGGGGCACGATGGAGTGGTGACGCAGCAGAACGACGGACTCGGCGTGCTCGCCGACAGCGTGTGGTGCCGTCTGCGCCTCGATCGGTTGGCCGGAGGTCGACAGTCGGGGTACGTGATACGCGAGGACATGCTCGAACACCCGGACACCGTCCGCTCGTTCCGCTGGATCCGGTGGCTGCTCGTCGCGGAGACCGTCGTCGGGCTCACCGCCATCGTGGTCGCCGTGCTGCTGACCCGCGCGGGGGACACCCTGTCGTGGGCGGTGTGGTTCCGGTCCACCGTGGTGCTGCTCATCACCCTGACGCTCTACGTGTTCGCCTGGCGGGCGCAGCTCGGGTACTACTGGGCGTACCAGAGGCTGCGGTTGTTCAGCCGGATCTTCCCGATCGTGACCCTGATCGTCGCGGCGATCCCGGGGCTCTACCCGTTCTGGATGGTCATCGAGCAGATCCTGTTCTCGGTGCTCATGGTCGGCATCGGCGACGTGCTGACGTCCGACCACATGCGGGCGACGTTCCCCAAGCCCGCGCGGCTGTAGGCCTCCGGCAGGCGGCGGACCGGATCTGCGACAGAACACGCGTCGATCGACGCGTGGAGTGTCGCAACGGTGGTGCGAGACCGGCGCGACCGGGCTACGCGACCGTCGCCAGCGCGAACGGGAGCACGGCGGCGGCCCCGGCGCGCCGGAGCTCCCGGCCGGCGACGGTCATCGTCCACCGGCTGTCGACCAGGTCGTCGACGAGCAGCACCGGGCCCTCGTGCGCCTGCAGGGCGGCGGCGAGCGATGGATCGACCACGAAGGTGTCCCACACGCCGGACAGTCGGTAGGCGCTGTTCGTCGCACCGTCGCCACGGGGGGTCCCGCCGGCGCGGCCGAGCGTGCCGAGGAACTGCAGCCGCCCGATGGTGGACAGCGCCTGGGCGAGGGACCCCACGAGCTCGGGCCGCGACCGCGAGGACATCGCCACGACGCCGGTCGGCCGGGTCTCCCACGGCCAGTCCTTGAGCGCCCGGACACAGCCGTCGACGAGCTCGCGCGAGATCGGGGCATCGGGGGTGGACGGTGAGAACAGCGCACGCAAGGGACCTCCCCAGCCGAGATCGGTCAGACGCGCCACCGCACGGCCGGGCTGCACGAGCTCGTCCGCGCCGATCTTGCCCCGCACCGAGACCCCGAGCGACGACATCCCCGAGGGCCACTGGGCACGCGGGGCGATCTCGACGCCGACCTTGTCGAGCGCGGCCGCGGCTCCGGAGGAGTCGGTGTCGGACACGGCGGTCGGGAACCACGCCCCGGCGCAGTTGTCGCACCGGCCGCAGGGCTCGGCCGAGGGGTCGTCGAGGTCCTGCTGCAGCAGCTGCATGCGGCAGGCCGAGGTGGACTCGTAGTCGAGCATCGACGCTGCTTCGGCAGCGCGCGCCGCTGCGACCCGCTCGTACCGGGGTGCGTCGTACTCCCACGGCTGCCCGGTCGACACCCAGCCACCGGTGACGCGTCGGACGGCGCCGTCGACGTCGAGCACCTTGAGCAGGAGTTCGAGGGTGGAACGCTTGATGTCGACCAGGCCCTCGAGCGCCACGGTCGACATCGCGGTGTCGGTGGACAGGGCGCCGAGCACGGCGGCGGCGCGGGCCTCGGTCGGCATCGAGGCGCTGGCGAAGTACTGCCAGATCTCGCGGTCCTCACGCCCGGGCAGGAGCAGGACGTCGGCGTTGTCGGTCGCACGACCCGCACGACCGATCTGCTGGTAGTAGGCGACGGGCGACGAGGGAGCCCCGACGTGCACGACGAACCCGAGGTCGGGCTTGTCGAACCCCATGCCGAGCGCGCTCGTGGCGACCAGGGCCTTCAGCTCGTTGCCCTTGAGCTGCTGTTCGAGCTGTTCGCGCTCGTCGGTGTCGGTGCGCCCCGTGTAGGCACGGACGGCGTACCCGTTGTCGCGCAGCAGCCGGGCGATGTCCTCGGCCGCCGAGACGGTGAGCGTGTAGATGATGCCGCTGCCGGGCAGGTCGCCGAGGTGCGCGAGGAGCCAGCCGAGCCGCTGCCGGGCATCGGGCAGCGTGAGCACGCCGAGGCGCAGGGACTTGCGAGCCAGGGACCCGCGGATGGTGAACACCGGGTCGGCCGGGCCGGCGGTGAGCTGTTCGGCGACGTCCTCGACCACGCGCTCGTTCGCCGTCGCGGTGGTGGCCAGGACGGGGACGCCATGGGGGAGCGACCGGATGAGTTCGGCCAGTCGGCGGTAGTCCGGCCGGAAGTCGTGGCCCCAGTCCGAGATGCAGTGCGCTTCGTCGACCACGAGCATGCCCATCCGGGCGATCAGGGTCGGCATCTGCTCGTCGCGGAACTTCGGGTTGTTCAGTCGCTCGGGGGAGACGAGGAGCACGTCGACCTCGTCACGGGCGAGGGCGGCCTGGGTCTCGCCCCACTCGTGGGCGTTCGCGGAGTTGATCGACACCGCACGGACACCGGCCCGCGCGGCGGCGGCGACCTGGTCGCGCATCAGGGCGAGCAGCGGCGACACCAGGACCGTCGGGCCGCCCCCGCGTCGGCGCAGCAGCAGCGTCGCGAGGAAGTACACCGCGGACTTGCCCCACCCGGTGCGCTGCACCACGAGGGCGCGCTGCCGGTGCTCGACCAGCGCCGAGATCGCCTCGAGCTGGCCGGGGTGGAACACCGCGTCGGGGCGCCCCGTGAGCGCAGCGAGCGCCTGCTGCGCCTCGGCGGCGATGTCCGCAGAAGGCGGGGCGGCAGACGGAGCGGCGGTGGGGGTGTCCATGCCCCCATGCTGTCAGGAGCAACCGACGAAACCCGACCCGCGCCTCCAGTCTGTGGACAACGCGACGGGGCGCGCTTACTGGTACGTGACCAACGACGGCGTCGGCTGCACGTCCTGCATCGTCTGCGCGGGCGTCAGCATGGGCGTGTCCTCGTCGTAGAAGTTCTTCCAGCCCCAGTGCAGCCCCTCCGGCGCGCCCTGGTGCAGTGCCTTCCAGGTCGCCTGCTTGTCCGGCTGCGACCCCTGCCCGTCGACGTGCACGAGCATGTCGAGCTCCGGGTGGGTCTGCAGTGCGGAGCGGTCCTGGATCATCGACAGCCGGAACTGGTGCAGCACCAGGGCCTTCGGCGGCAACCCCTCCTTCTGCACCAGCGCAGCCAGCCACGAGGACACCTCGTTCACCTCGGACGCCGACACGCTGCCGATCTGCTGCAGGGGCACCTGGTCCTTCGTCAGCCGCCACTCCGGGTCGAGCGCCAGCCAGACGCCGGGCTTCTTCAGCAGCGACTCGTACTTCTTGGCCTGCGACAGGAAGTCCGACCGCCCGGGCTGCAGGTCGATGATGACCGGCATGTCCGCGTCGTGCGCGGCGTCGACGTAGGGCTCGAGCGTCGACACCGGCAGCTCCGTCGAGTAGTCGCCGTCGGCTCCGGCGTCCCCGGCGGCGACGGTCGCGATGACCTCCATCGCGGGCGTCACGAGCTCGTCGGACTCCGCCCGGTACGGCTTCGCGACCTGCTCGGCGCGCTGCACGGTCTCCTTCGGCCCCTGCTCGCCGAGCACGCCCAGCGCCGGCGCCCCCGGAGCCCCGTACAGCGCGACGTACCGGTGCCCGTCGAACGGCCGCTGGCCGCCGTTCCGCAGCTGGAACCCACCCTCGGCGGCCCGCACCGTCCACTCCGGGTCCGGCAGGGCGTCGAACGCCGCGCCGACCAGGACGGTCGGGTGGTCCCGTCGTTCGTGCAGCGCCGTCACCACGTCGGGTGCGGCAGCCGGGTCGGTCACCCCCTTCGGCATGGTCACGACGCGGGCACCGGCGGCCTTCGCGGTCGCCACGGCAGCGGCGTCCGCACTCGCGTCCGCCACCACCACGGTCGCCTGCCGGGAGGCCCGGGTCGACTCCGGCGCGTCACCGCCGTCCGGCGCCTGCCGCTGTTCGACGTCCGTGTCGAGCGACCCGTCGCCCTCGGCCTGGTACCAGTCGGCGCCGAGCCGGTCGAGCTCGCGGGCGACGGCGGTGCTCGTGTTCTTGTCGTCCTTCGCCGTCAGCAGCACCGGGACGTGGGCGCTCGCCGCAGCCTTCGCCGCATCACGGATCCCGTCGGTGTCGTCGGCCCGGGCGACGACCGCTCCGGGAGCACTCGCGAACAGGGCCTCGCTGACGCGGACGGACCGGGCTGCGGCGTCCGAGGCGTCGGCGACGGTGACGGTGTCGGCCGAGGCCTTCGCCAGGGTCGGGCGGCTCGTGTCCGGTCCGCTCGACGTGCACCCGGCGGCTCCGAGCAGCAGCCCGGACACCGCGATCGCGAGCAGGAAACGAGGGGTGGAACGAGAACGCATCGAGCCACCATACGAGTCAGACGGAGAGGTCCCTGGGAATCCGACGGGTGTCGTCTCGTAGAAGGGAGGCATGCCCCACCACCCCGACGACCGCCCGCTCATCGGACCGGTCCGGTCGCCCGAGGTGCACTGCATGACGCTCAACGTGCGTCGCCGCGTGCCGCGACAGCCGACCCACCCGGACGCCTGGGAGCGCCGCCGCGACGCCGTCCTCGCGCTCGTCACGTCCGAAGCGCCCACCGTCCTCGCCGTCCAGGAGGCCCTGCCCACGCAGGCAGACGACCTGACGTCCGGCCTCGGGTCGGGTTGGGAGCCCGTCCTGGCCGGGCGGGGAACGCGCGGCGGTGGCGAACAGGTCGGCCTGTTCCTCGACCGCTCCCGCCTCGACGTCGTCGAGCGCCGTACCTGGGCACTCTCCCGCACACCCCACCGCCCCGGCTCGCGGTCGTGGGCCACGTCCTTCCCCCGGCACGCCGTCGGAGCCGTCGTCGACGACCGCGCGACCGGCGTCCGGTTCCTGGCCGTCGCCACCCACCTCGACGTCGCCTCGCCGTGGGCCCGGCTGCGGTCCGCCGAACTGCTCGGCCGGATCGTCCGGCAGCGCGGCCTGCCCGCCGTGGTCATGGCCGACTGGAACAGCCCCGCCGGTTCCGCGCCATGGCGAGCCCTGGCGGAGGCGGGGGTCGAGGACAGCTGGGGGCGGGCCTCCAGGCAGGTGGGTGAGCCCTACGGGACGTACCCGCACTACGGGAGCCCGCGCGTCGGTGGCCGGCGGATCGACGGGGTGCTCGTGACGTCCGAGGCGGAGGTGGACCGCGTCGCGGTCGACGTGCGGCGGCCGGGCGGCGTGTGGCCGTCCGACCACGCTGCCGTGCACGCGGTCCTGCGGTGGGCGTCGTGATCGCCATACTCGGACCGACGTTCCTGCGGCCGCGGTTCCTGGTGGCCGACGTGGTGCGGGCGCTGACGCTCGTGAGCGTCGTCGTGGCGAGTGTCGGGTGGGGCGGGACGGCGTTCCCGGTCATGGCACTGGCGCTGCTCGGGGTCGTGGTGCCGCGGATGCTCGGGCTGCGGCCGGCGTTCGACGTGGCGGTGTGCGTGCTCGTACTCGTCGCCGGGTGGTCGAGCGTGCTCGAGTGGTACACGACCGTCTTCCTGTGGGACAAGTTCATGCACGTCGTGCTGACCGGGCTGCTCGCGGCGGTGCTCTACGTCATCGGTGCCGACCTGCGGGCGGTGCCGGCCCCGCACGCCGAGCGCCGGGTGGTCGTCGCGGTGCTCGCGCTGTGTGCGGGACTCGCGGTCGGGGCGGTCTGGGAGATGGGGGAGTGGCTCGGGCACAACTTCGTCGACTCGAAGATCTTCGTCGGGTACGACGACACGATCGGGGACCTGGCGGCGGACGGGTCCGGCGGGCTGCTCGTCGGGCTCGGGTTGCCGTGGTTGGCGGCGCGGCGCGAGGTGGTGCGGCCGGGCTGAGCGTGTCGTTCGGGTCGCGTTGCTCCGACTCGCCGTGGCACGGAGGGGGTCTGACGTCCGCTATGCTGGACCGGTCGCTCGCGCTCCGGTCGGACGTGGGCGAGGATCCTCCGGGATCCTGAGTTCTCCGGAACTCGCGGGCTGTGGCGCAGCTTGGTAGCGCACTTGACTGGGGGTCAAGGGGTCGCAGGTTCAAATCCTGTCAGCCCGACCGAAACGTGTCTGACACGACGACAGAAGCCCACCGAGGATCTCGGTGGGCTTCTTCGTTCCTGTGCCTGTCGTTGGGTCGTCCGCACAGGGCTGCCTCATTGCGACGTTCAGCGGACCACCTATGTGCGACATGAGTCTTCTCGCGGATCGTCCGGTTCGAGCCTGAGTCCGAGTTGGACACCGAGGTGCGTGGGAGGACCGGCTACCGAGCAGTAGACGGCGGCCGGGGAGGTGCTGCTTCACTCGGCGCTGGTACTGGTCCAACGCGTCGCCGGCGAGCTTGACGACGTGGAACGGGTCTATCACCGGGACCGCGTCCGGGAGCAGCGGCCGAGCGCCATGTCCAGCAGCTTGGCCTGCCCGGTGTCGGTGCGGTTCGGGGTGGGGTCGATGATGCCGAGCTGGCGGGCGGTCGTGACCGCTCCCCGGGTGAACGTCCCCGTTGTCACCACGATGCCGAGCTGCGCACGATGAATTGGTAGGACGCCGTTGAGCTCTCGGACCGTCGTCACACCGGCGCTGCGTGGGATCTGCAGCGGAGATGACGAAAGCCCCCGACCGCCGGAGCAGTCGAGGGCCATCGCCATTTGGCGAGTTCGAGGGAAGCGGAACCACCCACGACACCCCGTCGGCTAGTCCACGGGCTTCTTCACCAGTTTCCGTGCAGACGCGGCGATCATCGCCGCTCCGAGCATCATCGGGTATCCAGTCGCCGCGCCGACGCCGAGGAGCGCCCCTGGGTTCAGGGAACCTGCATCGTTCGACGTCCACGTGACGTGCTGGAACACCGCGTACGCAACGATGGCGAGAATGACGATCCCCGCGGTGAGTCCGAGAGTCGGCCACTGATCAGCTACCAGCACCGCGGCAGCGGCGACCACGCCGATCAGGACCAGCATCAGAGGGCTGATGAAGAACCCTCCGGACGAAGGAGCGGTCGACACTGCCGCGATGGCGTAGTACGCGACCAGCCCGAACACCACTCCGAGCGCAACGGACGCGATCCGGTGCCGTGCCGGCCGGCGCACTTCCGTGGTCGGCGGATGAAGATCGGAGATTGCCATGATGCCTCCCTAGATTGGCTGCAGCTTAGACGCTGCAGGCCAGCTTCACTTCGGCGGATTGCGCGGTCACCGACGAACCGATCGAGTTCAGCCCGTGCCACCTGGTGCTTGACGTTCCCTTGCACTTCTTGTCGGTTGCCCAGTACAGAGTTGAGTTCGGCGTGACTGTCACCGTCTCGAAGTCCTGAGCGTTCCACCCGAGAAGACCCGGTGTCTCGAGAAGGCCATTGACGGAGGTGGACCCGGAGCACCCGGCACTCAAGTGGTGCGAGTGGTAGCTCCACGCGTACCCAGACTCCTTGTAGGGCTTCTCCGCGGTGGAGGAGCTCGTGCACGCCGCGCTGATTGCCGTGTGGATCGCGGTGCCATCCGCGTAGTTGACCTGCACGGTCTGTCCCGGCTCGAGGGAGACACCTGCGGGGAGCGGAACCTCTTCGGATGACTTGATGCTGTTCGGTGCGGCACTGGCGACGCGGGGGCTCGTCGATGACGGCGACACGTCCAGGCGTGCTTTCAGCGCCGACATAGCTGCGTGGTCGACGGGCATCGCGGTTGATGTCTGGTCGATTACTCGGGTCCCAGTGGCAGCGGTCGTGTCTGCCTGCGCCGGCGCGGCAGCTCCAATGGTAAGAGCCGCGAGCGTCATCGCCCCACCCAGAGCCGCAACACGAACGTACGAATGCTTACGCATGAATCCCCCTTGATTCGGAACCTGCACATCGTTGTCCAGGTACCCGAAACACAGACCCATCGTTCTACATAGCAAAGTCACAGTCGCATAACGCCCAATCGCAAAACAACAGTCGCGGCACAGGTCATCAACCAAACGAAGCAGCCAGACCCGCCCACGCCGCGCCGAGCCGCGCTTCACCCTCAGGTCCGCCGGTAACGACGGCTGCAGGGCCGGAGCGGCCGTGACGTCCGACTGTTCCCGAGGCGTCCACGGGGCGGCTGCGGCTCGCACGACGGCAGGGAGGTGATCGGCGCCGGTGATGGTGAACGGCGCCGCCTGCAGGACTGCAGGGTTCCGGAGAACCACCGACCACGTGTCGTAGGTGCTGTCCTTCGCTGAGACGACCCGCGGCCGCCGACTGGCGATGCTGCCGAGCACCTCGACGATGCCCACGTGTCTCGGTAGCCGATCGGCTTTCGGAACGACTTTGAGGGCGCCGATCGTCGTCAGGGCTGCAGTGCGCGACTCATCTCAAGCAGCCGCATCGTCTGATTGCCGGGACGGCGGTCGCCGAGGAGCTGTAGGGGACGGTATCGGCCGGTGGGATGGAAGCCTTGCCGCGAGTAGAAGCGCATCGCTGGTACCGCGTGCTCGTAGACGTACAGCCGCAGAGTTGGGCCGCGTCTGGCAGCCCAGTCAACGACGTTTTTCAGGAGCGCGTCTGCGATGCCATGACGACGGCCTCGGAAGTCGGGGCTGACGTACACCCCGGTGAGTACCGGGGCCATCCCGTCGACATCACCGTGCTGGGCGCTCATCATTCCCACCCAGCGTCCTGACGTGCGCTCGATCGCGGCCACGCTTGTCGAGTCGGGGCCGTCCCCGCGCTTCGCGCGCAGCCGCCAGTCGCTCTCCGTCATGTGGAGCGTGTACTCCAGGCTGGCCCCGTAGGAGATCGGATTGTCGGTCGCATTCTCGATGCGAAGCTCACGAACCCGCTCCCAGTCATCTTCGGTGGTGGTGCGGATCAGGAACAGCTGGGCCATGCAGCCACGGTAGCGATGAGCAGCGTCCCGGAAACCGATCGGCTACCGGCGGGCCGGGGTCGTCTTGGCGAGCGGATGAGGGATCACGGGCAATCCGTTCTACGGTGTTGCAATGACGAGTGACGTCGAGGGCGGACCTGGCTGGGTCATCCGGGGCGCTGACCTTCGGCCAGCGATCACCGATCTCGCGAAGTTCCGTGACGGCATGGCAGGTGACCCGCTGGTTGCAGTCATTGAACTGTTGTGGACCGGTCACGCGCAGAACGCCCTCGAGCGCCTCGAACGACTCCCAGAGAGCATGCGCGTGCGAGCACTGATCGCAGACTGCAAACGTGATCTGGGTGATCACCTCAGCGCGGTCCGGGAGTATGACCGACTCGTTGCGGAGTGCGCTGGAACAGCCCGGGAGGCCGTCATGCGGCAACACCGAGCGAAGGCGTTGCTCGCCGCCGGCCGCGCGGACCGAGCAATCGAGGACTTCCGTCAAGCGGTCGAGCTCCGACGCGGACACGACACCGCTCTTCTCGCCTCAGCCGAGCAAGGTCTCGCCGCGGCCCAAGCAGCCGCACTCCGGCCACCGCTGGCGTAGCAATCTGTCTCGCTGACGAGTCGTTCAACGGACGTGCTTGCTCGAAGCCGCCAGGCGGGGACCCTCGATGGTTCTGGTCCCGGGTGGGGCTCCGCTCTCGGACGCCTACGTCTGAGAGCGGAGCTGAGGATTTAGCGGTTGGGGTGCGCTTGTCGGTTGACGCAGCGGTAGACGGTTGCGCGTCCGATGCCGAACAGCTCGGCGAGTTCGGCGACCGAGTGCGTGCCAGCTTCGTGGACCTCGAGGAGGTGGCGTTGTTGCGCGGGGCTGAGTTTGGGTTGCCGGCCGCGGAGGTGGCCTTTCGCTTTCGCGATCTGCATTCCTTCGCGCGTTCGGGCGCGGATGAGGTCGGACTCGAACTCGGCCACCATCGCGAGGACGTTGAACAGCAGTCGGCCGATGGGGTCGTTCGGGTCGTGGACGGAGCCGCCGATGTTGAGCTTGACGTTCTTGGCGGTGAGTTCGTCGACGATGTCCTTCGCATCGCGGAGGCTTCGTGCGAGCCGGTCGAGCTTGGCGATGACGAGTGTGTCCCCGTCACGACAGGAGGCAAGCGCTTCGCGCAGCCCTGGTCGTGATCTATTCGTGCCAGTCAGGCCATGATCGGTGTGGATGTTGGGCGGGAGGACTCCAAGCCGTTCCAGCGCGACGCGCTGGGCGGTGAGGTCCTGTTCGTAGGTTGAGACGCGGGCGTACCCGATGAGTAGAGCGTTCATGGCGCGAGGATCCGCCGACTTCCCGAGTCCGCCTCGTCTCGCACCGCGATCGTTGACCGGGCGCGCATGGGGATTGGTGGGATGCTTCCGGTATGCAGGCGAACATCCGGCTGGTGACCGTCCATGGCGAGCAGCAGGGCCGCGATGCGGACCTGGACCATGTGCAACAGTTCGAGGTTGAGACGGACGCTGGCCACAGGTACCTCGTCGTGTGTCAGGGCCCTCCTGTTGGCTCACCGTCGGACTGGGATGTGTCCAGCGCAGAGGATCGCCGCCCGGTGGGTCATGTGCGTCTGCTCGGGGCGGGCATGTCGGGCGCTACGACCTACCGATTCAAGAAGGCTGGAGCGCTCTTCGCCGGCGGGAAGCAGATGGACCTCTGGAACGCGGTGCAATCGCTCCTGGAGTGACTTACGACCGGTAGCCGATCCCCTACCGAGGCGGTCACCGGAGAGGGCAGAGTTCGGTGGTCGACGAGCCACTCGACGGCGATAGCAAACTAAACCTTTCATCCGGTATAGTTTGAAGGATGCATCTCTCCTCCCGTCGCAGATGGACCCTGCTCGCCGTGGTCACAGCGTCGTTGCTTCTGATCTCCCTGGACAACTCGATCCTCTACACGGCCCTACCGACCCTGACCGAGGAGATCGGCGCCACCGCGAACGAGGGTCTGTGGATCATCAACGCGTACCCGCTGGTCATGGCGGGTCTGCTGCTGGGAGCCGGAACACTCGGCGACCGCGTCGGGCACCGGCGGATGTTCCTGACCGGAATGAGCATCTTCGGGATGGCGTCACTGGTTGCTGCGTTCTCCCCGAACCCGGAGGTCCTGATCGCAGCACGAGCGATCCTGGCGGTTGGTGCGGCATCGATGATGCCGGCGACGTTGGCGTTGATCCGGGTGGCGTTCACGAACGACCGTGAGCGCAACGTGGCGATCGCGGTGTGGGGTAGCGTCGCGGTGCTCGGCGGTGCGCTGGGGCCGATCGTCAGCGGTCTGCTGCTCGAACAGTTCTGGTGGGGGTCAGTGTTCCTGATCAACGTACCTGTCGCCGTCATTGCCCTCGTCGCCGCCCTGTTCGTCGCCCCACCGAACGACCCTGATCCGACAAAGAAGTGGGATTTGCTTTCGTCGGTGTACGCGATGATCACGCTCGTCGGGGCAGTCGTTGCGATCAAGGAGATCGCACATCGTCCCCCGTCGGCGCTCGTGATCGGTGGGGCGCTGGCCGCCGCGGTCATCGGTGCCGTGCTGTTCACTCGCCGTCAGGCCCGGTTGCCGTATCCGTTGCTCGACTTCACCATCTTCCGGAACCCCGCGTTCTCTTCTGGGCTTCTCGGGGCTGGCCTGGGCATGTTCGCGTTCGCGGGCGTTCAACTCGTGACGACGCAGCGGTTCCAGCTCCTCGAGGGTATGACCCCGTTCCACGCGGGTCTGCTCGTGGCGCTGATCGCCGTGGGGACCCTCACCACCTCGCTCGCTGGCGGTTTCGTGCTTCACCGGGTCGGTCTACTTCCCCTCATCGCGGGCGGACTGGCGCTGAGCGCCGTCGGTGTGGTGATCATCGCGGTGTCCTTCCACTCTCTGAACGGCTGGCTGTTCCTGGGGCTGATCGTCCTCGGCGCCGGCTCCGGCGCGACGATGTCGGTCGCGTCCACGGCGATCGTCGGCAACGTGCCAGCCCGACGTGCCGGCATGGCTTCTTCAATCGAGGAAGTGTCGTACGAAGTGGGGAACCTTAGCGCTGTCGCGATCCTGGGCAGCATCGTGACTGCGATCTACTCCGCACTCGTGCGGCTCCCGAGCGGCATCGTGAACGCTGATCAAGCGCGTGAGAGTCTGTCCGCCGCGGCGGAAGCCGCACGAGCTTCGGACGATGGCCGCAGCATCCTCATTGCCGCCGGCAGCGCGTACGACACGGGCTACTTCGTGGTGATGGTGATCGTCGCATCAGTACTCGGTGTTGGGGCCATCGTCACCGGGATCCTTCTCCGCAGACACGGACCGGGATCGAACGCGACCATCCCGGACGCAGACCACTGACCTGGAAGGGCCTCTTCATGCGCGAGAGCAAACGCACCCTCGTTCTCGAATCCGCGGCACGGATCGTCGAGTCGTCGGGGATCACCGCGGTCACGTTCGACTCGGTTGCTGTCGAGTCAGGCCTCACCAAGGGCGGCCTGCTGTACCACTTCCCGACCCGGGAAGCCCTCCTCGAAGCGCTCCACGAGCACGAAGCCGCTCGCTGGGAACAGCAACTCCTGGATGCCCTCGAGGTGCCGTTCGACACCTCGACACGGGAGCAACGCCTCGCCGCGTACGTGGCAGTGTCCATGCGGTCCGCCTCGACAGCGGAACTCATGCTCCTGCTCGAGGCAACGTTCACCCCGACGCACGCGGAATCCTGGCGGACCGTCCTCAACCGCTGGACCGTCGGCGATGCAGCCACCGCGGCCGCGATGCCGATCGACCACCTCATCGTGCGGCTCGCGGCCGACGGGTTGTGGATGCACGAAGCCACCGCCGGCTTCGCGTTCGACGCCGCCACCCGAGAAGCGCTCCGCGAACGTCTCACGGAACTCCTCACCCGATCCACCGAGACCGACGGCGACCGGTAGACGATCGGCTATCGGATGCCGCGGCTACGTGTGGTGATGGAGCATGCCATCGGTCCGGTCGTGAGCGCATTCGTCGGCGACAGGGTCTTGATCGGCTATTGGGCCTGCAACCCTTGAGCGCGTGTACCAGTGTCAGACTGCGCGGTGGGATCGATGACGAGGGGCGCGATGAACCAGATTGAGGGCGTCGACGCTGAACGTGCACGGTTAGAACGCGTCGCGTGGGGGTCCGCATTGACACCTGCGGATGCGGCCCGCGCGCGGAGCGCCCTTGCCGCCCTGAGCAACGCTGAGCCCGACGCCGCCGACCGCACCGCGCTCGGACACGAGGTGTCTGACAGCAAGGAGTCTGAGGTCGGGGGCGTGGGTATTGCTACTGCCGCCGAGGAGCGTGGGGCGGGTGTCTGGCGGCGAGGCGGCCGCTTCCGCGGTACCAACCACCGGGTTATGTGGGCCCTTGGCGCAGCAGCCGTCGTGATCGCCTTCGTCGCGGGTACTGCGGTCGGTGTGTCCGTGGGTGGCCGCGCCGTCGAGCCGGCGTCGACTGTGACGCCGGCGACCGGGGCGGTGGCGGTCGACCGGCGGCTCGAGCAGCCGCAGACCGCTGCTGACCTGCCGCCGGCGGGGATCGTGACGTCGATGGAGTCCTCGAGCGCCCGGCTGGTGTTCACGAATCGTTCGCTGTCGGGCGACGATGCGGCGACGCCGTGGAACGTTTGGGCCGGGGTTGGGCGGGACGGGTCGACGATCTGCCTTGTCGCGTCGGCTGATCAGCTCGAGGGGACGAGTGCTTGCTACCCGCGGCGGGCGGCGCTGCACGGGCAGGTGTCGCTGTCGGCGACGGCGCTCAGCGGGACGTTGACGGTCCGCTTGGTCGGCGGTGGGGTGCGGGCATCGGTGGTGACTGGTTCCGAACCGATGTACACCGCCGGTCCGGTCGACTAATGCAGCCTCCCCTCCCGGCGCCCGACCCCGTACCTAGGGCGCGATCCACTTGATGGGCAGCTCGTGTGCAAGTACGGTGCAGCCGACCGTTCACCGATCTTTTACCGGACGACGCTATCCACTTCGCAGTCGGCCCTGTCTCGTAAACGGCCGGCACGACGCAAACGCTGCCGAGCTCCTGCGACACACGGCTGCGAGGGGATCAACGCTGGGTCTGCTGCGGCACATAACCGTGCTCCTGATACGCAGCGTCGGCAGGCCGAACCCCTCGTCACGCTTCGACGACGGACCCCAGAAGGACACTGAGCCGGTCACGGTCTGCAGCAGGGACATTATTGAGTAGCGGTGCAAGCGCTGCGAAAGTCCGTTCCTCGACTTCCGCGGCGAAGGTGTGCCCTCGCTGCGAGAGGGCGACTGTGAAACCGCGCTTGTCGTTGGCAGCGGGCTCGCGTTCGACGAGGCCGCGTCGTTCGGCGCGTGCGATCAGGCCCGACGTGCTGGAGCGATCTGTTCCGAGCGCCGCCGCCAGCTCAGCCATACGCAGTCGCCGGTCCCGGAGGATCGCAAGCATCGGCAACAGCGTCAGCGACATGTCCTCCTCGGCCGACAGCTTCGCGAGTCGCCCCATCACCTCGAACGACACTCGTGCGAGCAGTTCAGGGAGTTCTCGTTCCTCTGGCGTTGACATAGTTCGTAACCGCTCTTCCTCGCAACTGATATGCGGGATGTGTCCCGGCATGCTTGTACCGAAATCTCCGACCAGCCAGGGTCCCCGCCGTCTTCTCCGTGACGTCGTCTACGAGCAGATGCTCGAGGCGATCGAAAACGGCACGCTCGACACTGTTCTCGGTGTCCCTCGAGACCGCGGAGCCGAGTGGCCCGGGAATCCTGCGACTGTTCGGGACCGACCTCAACATGGAGGGACTCGAGCTCGAGCCCGATTCACACGCGGCGAAACGGGAGATGTTCGCCGAGTTCTTCAGCCGCGACCGTACTGCGCGCGCGTGATCGGGGATCTGGAGCGCAACCACTGACGGACCGGAGGCTCGGTGCCAGCTGGCACCGTCCCTCCAGGCTCGGCCGTCACCCCGCTGGCGCGGTGCGCCGGTACCGGCTGGTGGGGCCCACCTCCAGTCCCTCACGTGCCGCGCGCGATGAGTTGCTCGTGGTGGAGCTGGAGTTGCCGTCCACATCGCTGTGCAACGCGCTCACTGTGGGTGACGATCACGAACTTGCTTCCTGCTTGCTGCAGCCGGTCGAAGAGGGCGAGCACGTCGTCTTCGGTCGTCTCGTCCAGTGCGCCGGTGGGCTCATCGGCGAGGACGACGGCAGGGCGCTTCGCGATGGCTCGAGCGATCGCGACGCGCTGCGCTTCTCCTCCTGACAGTCGTCGTGGGCGCTTGCCAGCGAGGTGACTGATGCCGACCGCCTCGAGGGCGTCATGTGCTCGGGCGGCAGAATCAGCGCGAGCAGGAACGCCGAGCCGGACGTTGTCGAGCACGCTGCGGTCGCTGAGGAGGCTGTGGTCCTGGGTGACGATGCCGATGTGTCGCAGTCGGTGCGCCGCCATCCTCCGTGCGGTGCGCTCGAGCACGCGCCCGTCGTGCTCGTAGGTCCCGCCGAAGTCCGTGTCGAGGCCGGCGAGGATCCGGAGGAGCGTGCTCTTGCCGGATCCGCTCCGCCCGGTGATCGCGACCGAGTGATCGTCTTCATGAAGGTCGAAGTCGAGTCGGTCGAACAGTGCTCGGGTCGATCCGTCGGGCTCGGTGATGGTCTTCGAAACGTCGCGCAGCACGATCATCGTGGGGTACCTCTTCGGCGTTGGGCGGTCAGTTCGATGCGGACGGCTCGTCGACCGAGTACGCCGTCCGCCACACACCAGAGGAGCAGGGCGGTGCCGGCTCCGAGTCGTGCCATCGCACTGTCGTTGGGGAGCAGCGCGCTGGTCGCGAGGAACAGCCCGAGCGCGGCGGTGTACTCGGTCAGGCGGCTTGCGCGGAACAGTCGGTTCGTGGCATCCGGGCTCCTCCCGAGGAGATGGTGCACCCGTGCCACTGGCGCTCGACGGTGATGCAGGAGCCGGTGGAGGAACGCCGTGATGATGCCCACGCCCGTGGTGAGGACGGCGAGCAGCGCGGTGACGAGCACCAGGTTGTCCTGGATGAGCTGGCGGACGAGGGAGAGCTGCACGAGGTAGGCCGGAACTCCGAGCAACGTGTACGACCGGAAGCCGGTGTCGTTTCCGATCGCGTCGAGACGCGCGACGACGCCTCCCAAATCGAGGCGGTGATCGACGGCGAGATCGGCGTTGAGCATCTGGAACACCAGGCGCCCGAACAGCTCGGGATCCAGCCGGTCCAGTGCTGCTCGGTCGAGTCCGGCGAGTGTCGGCGGGTAGGGCACGATGACGGTGTCGTCGAGGTAGTGGTTGGCTTCACCGCGGAAGTACATGGCGCTGTTCGGTTCGAGGAATCCGACGACTTCGAGCTCCTGCTCCTGCAGGATGACCGCTCCGGTGAGTCGCTCGCCGAGCTCGTACACGCCGCGGTACTCGTTGCCGAGCAGCACCGGGATCCGGCCGGATCCCCAGTCGACAGCGCTCCACTCGATCGGCTTGCCGTCCTGCACGGAGAGCCCCGCGAACTCGTACGCGGTCTCGTTGAGCTGGATGGACTTGATGTCCTGAACGCTCCGTCCAGACTCGTCCTGGTACTTCCCGTTGAGCGTGTACTCGGTGCCGTACCCGACGTCGAAGCGGTCGTCGCCGCGGAAGTCCTGGACGGTGACGGGCTGGTCGTACGAGGAGATGAAGTCGAACCCGGGCTCGTCGTCGATGCGGTCGGCGAATGATGCGACTGCGTCGAGCGCGTGCTGGTCTCGCCGGATCGCTTCGAAAGCGTCCGGGTCGAGATCGTCGATCACCGTGTAGAGGTCGACGTCGGCATCGGCGGACAGGCCCTGGGCCACGGCCTGCGATGTGGACTGGGTGAACGATGCCACGTTGTGCCAGCAGAGTGCGAGCAGCACGAGCAGGACGATCTTGGCGACGATGATCGTCCAGTTGGACCGGAGGTCGTTCAGCAGTTCCATCGTCGGGTTCCCTGCCAGAACGAAGCGACGGCGACGGCGAGCATGACCGTTCCGACCGCGACGACTGCGGTGGTGACGTCGAGGTCGAGGCTGGTGGTCTGCCTGACGAGCGCCGCGCCCGCGAGGGCAGCCGTAGAGGCGGCGGTGCCGATCGCAGCCACTCTGGCGGCCGCGCTGCGAAGGGTGTTCAGTGGTCGGATCCCCGTGGTGAATCGGACGGCGGCGGCGCGGAGTTCCCATCGTCCAGCTTGCAAGCCAGCGACGACGGCGACGAGCACGACGACGAGTGCGCCCAGCGCGACCAGAACTGGCGACACAGCGTCGACGTTCGTCCTGCGGTTCGTGCCGTCGTCGATGATCTCGACGCTCCTGTCGGGGAACTGTGCGCTGTAGTGGTGGGCGCTGCTCGGGCCGTCCAGGAGTAGCCGCTGTGGTGACGCGGAGAACCGCGACGGATCGGCGATGACCACCTCATCGGACAGCAGACTGTCGGCGCGGACGCCGAGACGTCCCACCACGTTGTAGGTCGTGCCACCGACCGCGATGTCGTCACCGTGGACGCTGACGTCCGCGCCGGCGAGGGCTTCGCCGGGACCACTGGTCAGGGCATGCCCTTCGTGCAGGGGGACATCTGTCCACCGTCCCGACAGGATCGCAACGGCGCGGACACGATCATCGAGTTCCACGAACACCTTGGTTCCCGGTTCGAAGGCGCTCCGCGCACGCTCGAGATCGTCGAGGGTCGCGGTCACCCACGCGCTCTGGCCCGTGCGGAGGTCATTGCCTTCCGCGGCGATCACACGTCGGCGAGCGTCGAACACCCCGATCAAGACCGCCAACAGCGTGGCCAGCAGGAGCAGGCCCGCGATTGCCGTGATCTGTTGCTTCGTCACGTCTTCTCCTCACGCCGCAGCGGGTGTACATGCTCACGAGCCGTTAACATGTCAGACGTAGAACGTTTTGTCGAGCAACCTTGTTTTCGGTCGCAACCGTCCTGCGGACGCCTGATCGGGGATCTGCAGCGCGACCGCGGACGGACTGGAGGCCCGGTGCCAGCTGGCACCGGGCCTCCCGTCCGTCGATCAGTTCCGCCCAGGGCGACAGATCAGGCGGGCTCAGGCACGCGCGCGCCGTCGCCGGCTCCGCAGCGTCCACACCAGTCCACCGGCCGCGAGCAGTGCCGCCGCCAGCAGCCCGAGGGGGAGCAGGTTCGCGCCCGTCCAGGCCAGTGCGCCGCCCGGGTCGCTGCCCGCATCCGCGCCACCGTTGCCCGGCGCTGCCGCGCCCGGTGTACCGGATCCGCTGTCACCCGGCGTCGGAGCGCCGCTGCCCGGCGTGCCTGCGCTCGGCGACGCTGTCGGCGCCGGAGCAGCCGCAGCCACGACGGTGAAGGCGGCCCGAGCCAGGGCCACACCGTCGACCGACGCGGTGACGGTCACCCGACCGGACGCCGTGCCCGGCACCCGCAGGTCGGCTGAGAACGCACCGCTCGCGTCGGTGTGCGCGGTGGCCCCGCCGATGCGTGGCGCGGTCGCCAGCGCCACATCGGTGTCGGCCGGGAACCCGCTGCCGGTCACGGTCTGCGTGTCGCCCGCATCGACCCGAGGCGACTCGACCCGCAGGGCCGGGGTCGCCGCCGCCTTGCTGCTGAAGGCCACGACCGTGCGCTTCGTCACGGACCGCTCGTCGACCGGCACGGTGATGGTGCGGGTGGCGGCGTCGTAGGTCCACGCGGTGTTCGTGATCACTCGGCCGTCGATGGTGACGGTGCGGGGGCGGTCGGCGTTCGTGAACGTCGCCGTCCACGAGCGGTCCTGCACCTGGCCGGCGAAGGAGCCGTCGGTGGGGGCGATGGCGAGCGAACCGCCGGTCGCCTGCTGCGTGTAGCGGACGGCGGTGGAAGCGCTGCCCGCCGCGGCCTTCGCGGACGCGGCGGCCGTGGTCATCGCGCTCGACTTCGCGGTGTCGGCGGCGTTGTCCGCAGCGCCGTCCTCGCCGGCGTCTTCGTGCAGGTCGAACGAGCCGTTCGCTCCGGTCGCCACCGTCAGGGTGACGGCATCGAGCGGTGCGGCGTCGTTCCCGACCTGCTCCGAGCGGGTGGGGACGATGCCGCCGCTCTTCACGAACACCGGCATGCTGTTCAGGTCGGTCGTCACGTCGGCGGTGGTGCCGCCCGCGTACGTCTTGCCGGTGAACCAGTCGGTCCACGAGCTGCCGGCCGGGAACCAGACGGACCGAGTCGCCTTGCCGGAGTCGTCGTTCGCGGTGGTGACCGGGGCGACGAGCACGTCCGGGCCGTACAGGTACTCCGAGCCGGCCTGGGCGTAGGACTCCTGCGCCTCGGGGTACTGCAGGTAGAGCGGCTGCAGGATCGGCGTGCCGGTCTCGGTGGCCTGGGCCGCGAGCGTGTAGGTCAGGGGGACCAGGGCCTCGCGGAGGTTCAGGAACTGCTTGGCCGAGGCCTCGGCGGCGGCCGGGTACTGCCACGGCAGCCGGTCGCTGTGGTTGCTGTGCAGGCGGTCGATCGGCTGGAAGGTCCCGAGCTGCACCCAGCGGGCGTAGAGGTCCTCGGGCAGCTGGGTCGTGCCTTCCTCGGCGCCCTCGATGCCGTACTGCCCGCCGTTGTGGCCACCGATGTCGTGGCTGACCGAGGCCAAGCCGGTCGCAGCGGACTCACCCGGGGTGTACCCGACCTCGGCGAGCAGCATGTCCCACGACGACGTGGTGTCGCCGGTGAAGTGCACGGTCGTGCGCTTGTCCGCCCACGGTCCGGTCGGGACCGCCTGCGGGTTGCCGTAGCCACCGGCGGTCAGCGAGCCGTACGCCCGCGAGAACGCGAGCCCCCGGCCGCCGAGCGCCTGGTCCGTGTACTTCGCGTACTGCTGGTTGATGAACGCGTCGGGGGTGACGCCGTTCGCGGAGTACTTCGAGTTCTCGCTGCAGCACCAGTCGAGCCACCACATGTCGACGCCCTTCGGCTGCAGCGAGGTGTGCAGGTCGAAGTAGGCCTTCAGCTGGTCGGGGTCGGACCAGTCGAACAGGTACCGGTCGCCGTCGCCCTTGGTGAGCTTGCCCTTCGCAGTGGCCTGGGCCTTCGCGAACTGCGGGTCCTGGCTCGAGATCGACGGGTGGATGTTGAGGGTGTTGTGGATGCCCTCGGCGTGCCAGTCGGCGAGCAGGCCGGTCATGTCCGGGATCCGGGACGGGTCGACCGACCAGCCGTTCCACTTGCTGTCGCCCTGGTTGGTGGTGCTGCCGATCTTGTAGTCGGTGTCGATCGCCATGACGTCGACGGGCACGTCCTCGTCCTCGAACTGCTTCGCGATCGCCAGGTAGTCGGCCTGCGAACGGTCGTAGTACTCGGAGTACCAGACGCCGTACGCCCAGCGGGGGAGCAGCTTCGTCGGACCGGTCAGGACGGCGAGCTCCTGCAGGGCATGGCGGTAGTCGGAGCCGTACCCGAAGACGTAGCCGTCCTGGTAGCGCTCGCCGCCGTGGTCACCCGCCGGCGTGACGGTGTCGTTCGCCTGGTCGTACAACGCCGAGGCGCTGTCGTCGAGGAGTGACCAGCCGTCCTGGTAGAGCAGACCCGGGTTCGTCTTCACGGATCCGTTGGCGGTGTCGAGGTCGCGTCGGTACCCACCGAGCGGGGCGTGCGCGGCGAGGACCGGCGACGCGGTGTCGACCACGGCGACGGTGTCGAAGTTCACGTTGCAGTTGTTCGCCACGGTCGGGCACCCGATCACGACGTCGTTCCTGCCGGCGGCCAGGTGCACCGGCACGGTGGCGGTGTTCCAGTAGTCCCAGCCGCTCGTCTTCGGGAGCGGTGCAGTGGTCGCCTGTTGACCGGCCGGGGCCGCGGTGAGCGTCGGCGTCCCGGCGGAGCCGTTGGCGTAGCGGACCTGCAGGGCGTAGTCGCCCGCGGCCGGCACGCCGGTGACGTGGGTCGTCAGCTGCGCCCCGGCACGCTCGAACCCGGCGACGAAGCCGGTTCCGGCGAAGCCGTTGTGGTTCGTGGCGGTCGTCGCAGGGGCTGTCCGTGCCGAGTCCTCGGCCTGGCACACGGTGCCGAACGCGCAGTCCTCGCCGGTGACCGTGGTCGACGGCGCCGGGTAGGCAGCACCGGTGCTGACCAGGGCCAGGCTGTCGACGTTCACCCGGCCGGAGTCGTCCGCGGTGCGTTCGATGCGCACGCGGTGCTCGCCCGCCGTCAGGTCGAGCGTCGTGGCGGCGGTGGTCTTCCAGTCGTCCCAGTTCGCGCCGGGTGCGAGCCGGATCGTCTTGGCGGCTCCGCCGTCGACGGTCACGCTGAGGGTGCGGGTGGCGACCTGGCCGTCGCCGCCCTGCGAGTTGGCGTAGCGCAGGGCGAGGTCGTACGATCCGGCACGTTCCGCCGTGGTCGTGAAGGTCATGGCGTTGCCGACGGACTCGAAGCCCGCGGCGAACCCGGCTCCGGTGAAGCCCGTGTGGTCCGTGGCGAGGGACAGACCGGTGAGTCCGAGCGTCTCGGCCTCGCAGAGCGACCCGATCGTGCAGGACGGGGTCGGCGTCGACACCCACGGGGTGCCGGTGACCCGCTGGCCGGACGCCGTGGTCACGGTGGTCTGCAGGGTGTCCTGCGTGAACGCCCCCGAGCCCTCCTTGTAGCGCACGGTCATCGCGCCCGTGTCGAGCGTCAGCCAGCCGTCCCGCTCGGTCTTCGTGAACGTCGTCGGGGCGAAGTCGTCACGCCCGATGACGTTGAAGGTGCTGCCGTCGGTGAACTGGGAGTCGCCGGCGTACTCGGTGCGGATCAGCGTGGGGGAGAGCACCTCGAACCGGGCCTGGCCCGAGACGACGGTGCGCGCCGCTGCGGGGTCCGCGGCGGCCGGGATCGCGGCGATCCCGAGCATGCCGAGGGCGGTCGTAGCGACGATGCCCGACGACAGCGCGCGGCGCAGCCCTCGGGAACGGAAGGAGATGGGGCGCAAGTGGGTGCTCCTCGTGGACGTCGTCGTCCATCGGGCCGTGCAACGGCCGTGACCTGCGGGCCGTCCCTGCGGCGGCCCGTTTACAACGCTGTAAACCATACGACGCGGATGGCCCCCGAGGAAGGGGCAGCCGTCGGCGGCTCGTTTCGCGGCTCCCGCCGCACCGGTCAGTGTCGTGGTCGCGTCGTGCGCGGCCCTGGACTCGAGCCGCTGACGGACTGGAGGCCCGGTGCCAGCTGGCACCGTGCCTCCAGTCCGGCCGTCACCCCGCTGGCGCGGTGCGCCGGTACCGGCTGGTGGGGTCCACCTCCAAGCACGGCCGTCACCCCGCTGGCGAGCGCCGTTCGTGGAGGGTTGCTGCAAGCATTCGCTCCCGGGTTCCGCCTCGTGTGCTCGGCCTGGGTGACGGAGAACGAAGACGGCCGGCTGAAAGTTCTCGGCCCGCCCCTACGACGCGAGCATCTGCGCCACCACCGCGTACAGCTCCTTGGGGTCGCCGGCGAGCATCTGCTTGATCAGCGCGGCCTGCTCGTCCACCACGACCTCGTAGTCGTCGCGCTCGACCCCGTCCAGGGTCGCGCGCGCCACGTCTGCCGGGTCGGTCTTGGCCATCGAGACCCCCGCGGTCATGTCGGTGTCGGCCACTCCGAGGTGCACGGACATCACCGCGGTCCCTTGTCCGGCCAGCTCGTGGCGCAACGCGTTGCCCATGTTCCACAGGGCGGCCTTCGACACCGCGTAGGCGGAGGCTCCGGGCATGGCGAGCCACGAGGCGCCCGAGGCGATGTTCACGATGCTCCCACCGCCGTTCGCCGCCAGGACCGGCGCGAACGCGCGGATCACGGACAGGGTGCCCCAGACGTTCGTGTCCATGTCGGCGTGCGCTGCGTCCAGATCGCCCAGCAAGGTCGCCGTGGTCGCGATCCCGGCGTTGTTGATCAGGAGATCGACGTCGGTGGCGACCGCGGCGGCCGCTGTGACGGACGCGGGGGAGGTGATGTCGAGGGCGAGGCGCTCGACGCCCTCGAGGTCGATCAGGTCAGGGCGTCGGGCGGTGGCGTAGACCTTCGCCCCACGGGCGATCAGCTGCGCGGCGAGGTGGCGTCCGATACCGCGGTTCGTGCCGGTGACGAGGGCGGTGGCTCCAGAGAGGTTCATGCCCGCTACGCTAGAACCTGACGTCAACGTCAGAATCAAGTCCGAGGGGCAGAACGATGCGGATCGGTGAACTCGCAGAACGGGCCGGCGTCAGCGTCCGGTCGCTGCGGTACTACGAGGAACAGGGCCTCCTCGAGTCCGAGCGGACCACGGGCGGACACCGGGAGTACCGCGAGCCCGATGTCGCGCGGGTGCGCTTCATGCAGATGCTCTACGCGGCGGGCATGCCGAGTCGTCGGATCGTCGAACTCCTGCCCTTCCTCGACACCGGGGTCGCGACGCGGACGATGCTCGACCACTTCGACGAGGAGAGCGATCGCATCCGACGCCAGATCGAGACCCTCGGTGCCACCCACGACCGCCTCGCGCGGCTCCGCGACATCGCGGCGGAGTCCGTCGCGGGGCGGCCGCCGGAGGAGTGCCGCTCGTCGGCGAACGCCGCCGCCGCCTGAGCGCCCCGACTAGCTGGCGGCGGGCCTGCTGAACAGGTTGACGACGTTGCCGTCCGGGTCGCGGACCAGTGCGGAGCGGTTGCCCCACGGCATCGTGGTCGGTTCGAGGACGACGTCGTCGCTGCTGAGCTGCAGTCCGGCGAAGTCGCCGTCGACGTCGGCGACCTCGAACTCGATGAGCACGGAGCGGTTCGTCGCGGGCGTCAGCGCGTCGCCGAGCATGGCCACCGTCGCGGTGCTGGCGATCGCGAGGGTCCCACCCGGGCCGCTGAACTGCGCGAAGACCGGTGCGGGGCGCTCGGCCTGCTGGCCGGTGACCCGTTCGTAGAAGGCGACCATGCCCTCGAGGTCGTCGGTGATGATGCGGACGGATGCGAACGACATGGGGTTCCTCACGGTGGTGCTGCTGACTCGGAGTGACCAGCTTCTCCGGCCGTCGCGACACCGTCCTGTCGGTGTTTCCGGAAACCGACGGCGCAGCTACTCGTCGAGGACCGGCCGGAGTCGTCCGTACTGGATCGCGAGGTCCTCGGATCGCAGGACGCGCTGCGCGGGCCGCTCGTCGGTGACCTCGACGGACAGCATCCGGTCACCCCGGAACGCCCGCACCCCGTCGCGCATCCGGCACCAGGCGATCAGGTACCACTGACCGTCCTTCCCGATCGACCCCAGCGGTTCGACGTCTCGGACGGACTCCGCTCCGTCGGCGTCCCGGTACCGGAGCCGCACGACTCGATCCGCGCGCAGGGCCGCCGCGAACTCGGCCGGGACCACCGTGTCCTCGTCGTCCTCCAGGAAGTGCACCCGGGATGCCAGTGCGCTGGCTCGTGCGGCGTCGCCGGCGGGCATCACCGCGAGCGTCTTCCTGGCCGCGGTGTGCGCGGCGTGCCGGAACGGACTGCGCCCCAGTGAGCCGAGCCCGATCAGCACCGCGAGGGCCTCATCCGGCGTGAAGCCCGCCGGGCCGAGCGTCGCGGACGCGTCGATGACGTACCCACCCGTCCGGCCGGGCTCAGCCCAGATCGGCACACCCGACTGCTGCAACGCGGAGATGTCCCGTTCGATCGTCCGCACCGACACCTCGAACCGTTCCGCGAGACGACGCGCGCTCCGCGGTTGCGGGGAGACAGCGCGCAACTCCTCCACGAGGCCGTAGAGCCGGTCGGTGCGGTTCACCTCGTCATCTTCCCCCGCGCGTCGACCTTCCGTCCGATCCACGCCGTCTCGTGTGACGGGGGCTTACTCCGCGGAGCGCAGCTCCTGCACATCGCCGTCGGAGCACTTCGAGACGCCGGTGATGCTGTAGCGCTGCGGGTAGGCGTTGAAGCCGATCGAGGTGACGGGGCCGTCGACGCCGCGGATGCCGGTGAGCGGGTCTGCGCCGCCGCTCTCGAACCGTTCCGTCGTGATCCCCTTGGCCTTCCAGAGTTCCTCGACGGTGCGGATGTCGGCTGCCGGATCGCCGCCGCCGTCCGTGCCGCTTCGCTCCAGGATGTACACGAAGCGGGCGCCTTCCTGGCCGCCCGACCGGGTGCAGACCTCGGCAGCGGGGCCGCGGTAGACGGTCCAGTCGCCGCCGACCGCGTCGGTCGACTCCTTGACGACATCGACGATCGACTTCTCGGCGTCGGACGGGTCCACGGTCTTGCCTCCGGGGGTGTTGCTACAGCCGGTCATGGTCAGCGCCGCTGTCAGGACGAGGACGCCGGTGCTGGTGCGGGCGAGGCCGCGGAATCGTTCGTTCACGGTCACAGTGTCCACTGCGGATTCTCCAGGAGCCGGGACTCCGCTTCCTCGATCTCGACGGCGGCACGGTTCCCTGGTGACGCGTCCCGGTGGCCGGGCTGCGGCACTCGACGGGTGACGACGACGGACTGGAGGCACGGTGCCAGCTGGCACCGTGCCTCCAGTCCGTTGCGGCTCACGTCCGGCTCAATGCCCGGTGAGCGCGCGGTGGGCGAAGTCGAGTCGAGCGGCCGACCGAGACGCGGGGAGCCGCCCGCCGATCTCGAGGGTCGCCAATCCGTGGAGCGTCGCCCATGCCACCTCGGCCTCGGTGCCGTCGGGCCCAGGGAACGCCTCGTGGATCGCGGCGAAGGCGCGCTGGAGCGCGTCCGGGGCGGTGCCCGCCCCGAACTCGATCCCGGACGGCATGGAGAACATCGCGTCGTACACCCGCGGCTGGTCGACGGCGAACCCGAGGTACGCCTGCATCCGGGCCCGCGGGTCCGCTGGCACGGCTTCCATCGCGACCGCGATCGCCTTGAACCCCTCGAGCGCGACCGCGTCGATCAGCGCCTGTCGGCCGCCGGTGAACGCGGAGTAGATGACGGGCTGCGTCACCCCGATCTCGGACGCGAGTCGTCGCATGGTGACGGCGTCCCACCCTTCGGCTGCCGCGACCCCGCGAGCCGCCTGGGTGATCTGCGCGCGCCGGTCGTCGAGGTCGGGAGCGGGTCGAGGAGACATGGTGAAAGGGTAACAGAACAAGGTTACCTAACAATACTAGACATGGGGAAAGGGCCGCATTAACGTCGTTACAGAACGACGTTAGGCAATCACCGGAAGGTTCCCCCATGTTCATCGCCGCACTCGCAGTCGCCGTGCTCGGATGCCTCTTCATCCTCTTCATCGGTGGCCGGTTCCTCCTCGCACCGACGGTCGCCACAGCCGGGTTCGGCGTGGCAGAGGACCGCCGCAGGGCATTCACGAGCATCAAGGGGGTCCGCGACATCACCTCCGGCATCGTGCCGCTGGTGGTCCTGCTCGTCGCCGGTCCGCACGCGTTCGGCTGGGTGCTGCTCGCCGCCGCCATCACCCCGATCGGTGACGCGATCATCGTCGTCACGAACGGCGGGACGCTCCGCCAGGCGCTCACCGTCCACGGTGCGACGGCGGTCGTGCTCATCGTCGCCGGGCTCGTGCTCGCCCTCGGCTAGAGCTTCGCCGTCGACCCCGTGGCGCGGATCGTCATCGCTCGACGACCTCCGCCGCTCGTACGGCACGCACCCGCAGGAAGTCGAGCTTGTCGGCGTCGGGGCCACTCTCGGGCGTGGAGTAGACGACGAGCTTGATGTCGGAGTCGGGCACGGTGACGACGTCGCAGTCCAGGACCACGTCGCCGACGGTCGGGTTGTGCACCGTCTTCACGAGCGACTGGTGTGCCGCGGCTCGTCCTTCGTCCCAGTACCCGGCGAAGCGTTCGCTCTCGGTCCGGAGCCGGGCGATGAACGCGCGGAACGCGGGGTCGCCGCCGAGGCTGCCGGCGGTGCGTCGGAGGTCGGCGACGAGGGCGCGTTCGAACGGTTCCGGCCCACCGTGCGCCGTCGCGATCTCGGCGATCCGGTCGTCGAGGAAGGTCTGCACGATCAGGTTCTGTTCGGGGTCCCCGCGCACCGACGGCGCGTCGAAGAGCGCCTGCCAGAGCGGCGTGGAGTGCAGCAGTGTCCAGTCGGCGGCGAACACGGCGAGCGGCAGGTCACCCATCCGGACGAGCATCCGCTGGACTCCGGGTGGGATGTGGCGGGACACCACGCCGGCCCGGGGTGAGGCGAGTCCGGCGGCGCGGTGGAACAGGTCCGTCTCGGCTCGGTCGAGCTGGAGCGCACGGGCGAGCGCCTGGACGACCTGGGCCGAGGGGGTGCGGGAGCGGCCCTGCTCGAGCCGCATCACGTAGTCGGCGCTGACACCGGCGAGCTGCGCGAGTTCCTCACGGCGGAGTCCCGCCGTCCTGCGCCGACCGTACGACTCCATCCCGACGTCCTCCGGGGTCAGCCGACCCCGCCACGATCGGAGGAGATCGCCGAGGGCTTCGACCTGGTCTGCGGACACCCCACCATTCTCCGCGCGGGGACCCGCCGCTGGGTAGGACTGTCCTTCCGTGGCTGGAGATCCCGCAGCGGCGCACGCTGGTCACCTCACCACCAGCAACGAGCTCGAAGGAGATCCATGACGAACACCCTCATCACCGGCGGCAACAAGGGCATCGGCCGAGAGACCGCGCGACGGCTGATCGCCGCCGGGCACACCGTGTGGATCGGCGCCCGCGACACCGATCGCGGTCGGCGAGCCGCCGAGGAACTCGGGGCGTCGTTCGTGCAGCTCGACGTCACGGACGACGCCTCGGTCGTCGCGGCCGCGGCGACGATCCTCGACCAGGCGGGGCACCTCGACGTCCTGATCAACAACGCCGGCATCCTCGGGGACGTCACCGCACCCGAGGACATGACCGTCAACCAGCTGCGCGCGGTCTACGAGACGAACGTCTTCGGCGTCGTGCGGGTGACGAACGCGTTCCTGCCGGTCCTCCGGCGGTCCGCGCAGCCCTCCGTGATCAACGTGACGAGCGGCCTCGGATCGTTCACCATGATCCACGACCCCGAACGCGTGGAGTCGCGGTACCCGCTCGCGGCCTACGGGTCGTCGAAGACGGCGGTCACGATGCTGACCATGCAGTACGCGAAGACGACGCCGGACGTCCGCTTCAACGCGGTGGACCCCGGCCAGACCGCGACGGAGTTCACCGGGAACCTCGGGCACAGCGTCGAGGAGGGCGCCGACGCGGCCGTCCGGGTCGCGACCCTCGGTGCGGACACGCCCACCGGCACCGTCACGGATCGCGAGGGCACCCTGCCCTGGTGACGGCGCGGCGATCCCCACTCCGTGACGGGCTGGAGGCACGGTGCCAGCTGGCACTGTGCCTCCCGTCCGTCCGCTGGTCGCGTCGGGCGACCGACGCCGGCTTGTTCACCCAACCGACGCATGCGCGTGGCAGGGTGGTGCGGGGGCATCGTCGCCCGCAGCCCAGCCAGCCGCCAGCGGAGCACGATGCCAACACCCGACCTGATGATCGTCACGGACCTCGACGGGACGTTCCTCGACCACCACGACTACTCGTTCGACGCGGCCCTGCCGATGCTGGAACAGCTGCGGGCGGACGACGTCCCCGTGGTGTTCTGCAGCAGCAAGACGCGTGCCGAGATCACGGCGCTGCAGGCACGCTCCGGGCTCGACGGGCACGCGTTCGTGGCGGAGAACGGCGCGGTCGTCGTCGGACCGGCGGGCGACGTGCTGGTCGGACCGGGCGACGGCGAGCTCGAGCGGCTGCACGCAGGACTCGCCCGCGTCCGCCGGGCACTGCATCTGCGGTTCGAGACCTTCGGTGGCGTGACCGATGCGGTCGTCGCCGCGTGGACGGGGCTCGACCTCGAAGCGGCCGGACGAGCGCAGCAGCGCGAGGCGTCCGAGGTGCTGCTCTGGCACGCCGAGGACGACGACCGGGCGGACGCGTTCCGCGCGGCGCTCGCCGCGGTCGGCCTCGACCTGGTGCGGGGCGGCCGGTTCTGGCACGTGCTGGCGGCGGGCCGCGACAAGGGCGCGGCGGTCCGGACGTTGACCGCCGACCACGAGCGTCGGACGGGGACGGTCCCGCGCACGATCGGACTCGGTGACGGCCCGAACGACACGGCGATGCTCGACGCGGTCGACTTCGCCGTCGTGGTCCGCGGACACGGCCCGGCACCCGGACCACTCGCCGACGACCGACCCGAGCGCGTCCACCGCACGACCGCCCCCGGCCCGCAGGGGTGGACCGAGGGCCTCACCCGATTCACCACCCCGTCCGTCAGGAGCCACCGATGAGCGACTTCCACCAGAACGGCGTCATCACGACGTTCCACGACCTCGGTCGCCGCAGCACCGCGAGCCTCGAAGAAGACCTGCGCGGCTTCGCCGAGAAGCGCCCGATGAGCCTGATCCTGCCGGCGCTGTACTCCGAGCTCGAGCGTCCGGCCCTGTCGCGGATCGTCGACGAGCTGGCCGAGGCCGACTGGCTCAGCGAGATCGTGATCGGGCTCGACCGGGCCGACCGCTCGCAGTTCGAGCACGCCCGCGAGTTCTTCTCGCGGCTGCCGCAGCGGCACCGGATCCTGTGGAACGACGGGCCGCGGCTGCGCGAGCTCGACGCCGAACTGGAGCGCGCTGGCCTGGCACCGGGGGAGCCCGGCAAGGGCCGGAACGTCTGGTACTGCACCGGGTACGCCCTGGCGTCGGAGCGGGCGGACTGCATCGCCCTGCACGACTGCGACATCACCACCTACGAGCGGGGCATGCTCGCGCGGCTGTTCTACCCGGTCGCGAACCCCGCGTTCGACTACGAGTTCTCGAAGGGCTACTACGCCCGCGTCGCCGACGGTCGGATCAACGGCCGCGCCGCACGGCTGCTCGTCGGGCCCCTGCTCCGCTCGCTCCGCCAGGTCTACGGGGAGTCCGAGTACCTGGAGTACCTCAGCAGCTTCCGGTACCCGCTGTCCGGCGAGTTCGCGATGCGTGCCCACGTGCTGAACGGCCTGAAGATCCCCGGCGACTGGGGACTCGAGATCGGCATGCTCTCCGAGGTCTACCGCGACTACGCGACCCGGCAGGTGTGCCAGGTGGAGATCGCCGACGCGTACGACCACAAGCACCAGCCCCTCGCCGAGGCCGACGGCACCGGCGGCCTCGCACGCATGGGCAACGACATCGTGCAGTCGCTGCTCCGGAAGCTCGCGACGATGGGCGTCCCGCTCACGGCCGACTCGTTCCGGGTGCTCAAGGCGACGTACTACCGGAACGCGCTCGACATCGTCGAGGTGTACCGGCACGAAGCCGAGATGAGCGGGCTCGCGTTCGACCAGCACGCCGAGGAAGCCGCGGTGGAGCTCTTCACCAAGGCGATCCTCGACGCCGGCGGCGCGTTCACGGCGCGGCCGAACGACAAGCCGTTCATCCCGAGCTGGAGCCGGGTGCGCTCGGCGGTGCCGGACGTGCTCGACCGGCTGCGGGACGCGGTGGAGGCGGACCAGCAGGACTGATCCGGCGCCCTGGGCGTGCGCCCTGGGTGCGGGTCAACGGTGGACGGGAGGCACGGTGCCAGCTGGCCCCGTGCCTCCCGTCCGTCGCTCTGGCGCCGTTCTCAGGCCGCGCGCTTCGGTGCCCAGCCGAGTTCCGGACCCAGCCGCTCGGCGATGTCCGTGGTGATCTGGACGTAGTCGTCGGGCTCGAACGAGAACGGGAGCGCGAAGGCGACCTCGGTGACCGCCTGGTAGCCGACGTCGGCACGCAGCCGGTCCGCGATCTCGGCCGACGTGCCCACCAGGTCGGCGGCGAAGAGCATCCCGGCGGGTCCCATCGGCACGCCGACGCGGCCCGAGCGCCTGTCGACGTAGGCGCGGTAGCGGGCCTCCTGCTCGGCCGTCGCGGTGTCGGTCGGGATGACGACCAGGCCCTGCGAGACGCGGGCGGCAGCGGGGTCGGGGTGGACGTCGAGGTAGGCGTCGATCTGGGCGCGCTGGTTCGTGGCGAAGTCCGTGCCGACCTCGCTGCGCGTGACGCTCGAGGTGAGCAGGTGGAAGCCGTTCTCGCCCGCCCACACGGCCGACCTCGTGCTGCCGGTGCCGTACCAGATCCGGTCGGCCAGGCCGGCGCTGTGCGGCTGGACGGTGCTCGCGAACTCCTCGATGCCACGACGTTCCACGGTCTCGGTCACCGGGTCGCCGCGCACCAGGTCACGGAAGCGCAGGAGCCGCCCGTTGCCGAGGTCCTCGTGCTCCAGGGTGTCGGGGTAGATCGCGTCGCTGTACAGGTCGAAGTGCATCGGGGTGCCGACCGAGAACCCGGGGTTCAGGCGGCCACCGAGGAGCACGTCGACCGTGCTGAGGTCCTCCGCCAGTCGGAACGGGTTCTCCGCGCCGATCGGGGTGACGGCGGTGCCGAGGTCGATGCGCGAGGTGCGTTGCGAGGCGGCGGCCAGCACCGCGACCGGCGAGGAGATGCCGTGCTGCAGGTGCCGGTGGCGCAGCCAGGCGCTGTCGAAGCCCAGGGCCTCGGCGCGCTCGATCACGCGCAGGGTGTCCTCGTGGCCCTCGGACGGTCGGGCGGGGTCGAACGACCCGATCGTCAGGAAGCCGAGCCGGTGCAGGGGAGTTCCGTCGAGGGGCATGGGTCGATCGTGCCAGACGCGCCGTGCCGGGTCCGTCGTGCCCGGTGCGTCGCCCAGACCCCGGTCTTGCCGGTCAGGGCCGGGTCTCCTTGATCAGCGCCTCGACGTTGTTGCCGTCCGGGTCGGACACGAATGCCGTGTACGCGCCGTACTCCGGCCAGTAGCGCGGCTCGTGCCGTGACACCCCGCCGGCGGCGACGGCCTCGCGGTGGAAGGCGTCGACCTCGCTCCGTGATCCGGCCTCGAACGCCAGGTGGAGTCCGCGCGTCGTCGCCTCGGAGGTCCGGGCGGTCTCGAGCGAGACGCTCGGGGTGTCGTCCCCGTGCTGCCAGAACTCGGCGACGGAGTCCGTGCGGTAGCCCGCCCCGATGCCGAGGGGCGCGAGGGCGGCGGTGTAGAACGCGGCGCTCGCGGCGAAGTCGCTGGCGAAGACGCCCAGGTGGTGGATGAGGTGACGACCCGGCATGGGACGACCCTAGGCCGAGATCGCGGCATCCGTCCGGGCAGCACCCCGGTCCCGCTGGCAGGCTGGATCCGTGCACATCACCCTCGACTCCGCGACCGACATCGTCATCTCCGGCATCCGTTTCCCGGAGGGCAACCGCTGGTACGGCGGTCGGCTCTGGTACTCCGACATGCACACCGGCCAGGTGTTCTCGGTCGACCCGTCCTCGACCGACGGCGCCCGGCTCGAGGCCACCGTCGACGGGCAGTCGTCGGGGCTCGGCTGGCTCGCCGACGGGCGTCTGATCATCAGCTCGATGGAGTCCCGCACGGTCGTCGCCGTCGAGCCGGACGGCAGCACCTCGGTGTTCGCCGACCTCTCCACGATCGAGTCGTCGCTCGTGAACGACCTGGTCGTCGACGCCCAGACCGGCCGGACGTACATCGGCGCCTTCGGGTACGACCTGTACGCGGGCGAGGAACTGCGGCCCGGCCCGCTCTACGTGATCGACCCCGACGGCTCCGTCCGCCTGGCCGCCGAGGGCCTGGTGTTCCCGAACAGCGCCAACATCCTGCCCGGCACCCGGACCCTGGTGGTCAGCGAGACGTGGGGCGGCCGGCTCACCGCGTTCGACATCGAGGACGACGGTTCGCTGACCGGGCGTCGCGAGTGGGCAGCCCTGCCCGGCGGCGTGACCCCGGACGGCAGCACCGTCGACCGTGACGGCGCGATCTGGGTGTGCTCGGTCGACACGGGGGAGTTCCTGCGGGTCGTCGAGGGCGGCGAGGTGACGGACCGCATCGACGCCCCCGGGGACTGCGCGATCGACTGTGCGCTCGGTGGCGAGGACGGTCGCACCCTCTACCTGGCGACCGCCGACAGCTACGACCCGGCCGTGACGGCGACGACGCGCGCCGGTCGGATCAGTTCGGTGCGGGTCGAGGTCCCCGGGTGGTGAACCCGAGCGACCTCGCCGAGGCGACGCGTCGTGCCGAGCACCTGGTCGAGCACGGGCCGACGGTGGTCGTGATGTCGCAGCAGGCGGGGTTCGCCGGCATGTCGATCCTGTGGGCGTTCATCAGCCTTCCCTCCGTGCTCCGCACCGACTCGGTGATCTGGTTCCTGTTCGCCCTGGCCGGAGCGGTCGTGAACGTGACCGCATGGGTCGGTGCTCGACGCCACCGCAGGCTGCTGCCGTATCTCGTCGAGACGCCGGAACAGCCGCTCGGCGCGCTCACGCCGGCGGACCGCAAGTCCGTCACCCGACAGATCAGCGGACGGGCACCGGTGACGCCCGAGGCCGTGCCGCTCGTGCGGGCGATGCTCGCGTGGCAGCGACGCTCCACCTGGACCTCGGCCCCGACCCTGATCGGCACCGGGCTGAGCCTGTTGGGACTCGGAGGTGCCTCGGCCACGACGTTCGGTTGGGGTTGGGCGTTCCTGGTGTTCATCGCCGTCGTCGTGATGTTCGTCACGGTCGCGACGGTGATCGGCGTACGTCGAAGCCGCCGGGTCCTGGCCGAGCTGGACCGGGCAGGGACGCCGGTCTCCTGACCTCGGGTATGCCGCCTCCAGCGTCGGTCAGCGTGGGTACGGTGAGGCCGAGATGGACAGTCAAGGTCCGGGGGAGGCCAGGCTGGTCCCATGTCGGACGAGATTGTCGAGCAGGAGTGGTTCCGAGCCGTCCTGCGCTCGGTCGGCGGGTCGGTGGACCGGGTCGAACGGCTGCACGGCGGGGCGGTGAACCACACCTACCGGGTGGACCGCGCGGGTGCTGCACCAGTGGTCCTGCGGTTCCCCGTCGACCCGCTCCGGCAGGACGAGTACCCCGTCGAGTCGTGGGCCGCTCGGAGCGCGAGCCGGGTCGGCATCCCGGTCGCCGAACCGCTCGCCCACGGAACGGAGGGCGGTGTCCCCTTCTCGGTGTCGGAGTACGTCGCGCCCGACCCACGACCGATCGACCGCCCGTGGCGGTGGCTCGGTAGCGCCGCCCGAGCCGTCGCCACGATCCCGCTCGTCGATGCGCCTCGGTCGTTGTTCTCGCGGTTCGGCGACGACCTCCGGCTCGCCTGGACCGCGCACCTCGACTACGACCTCGATGCGCTCGGCGACGACGATCCGCTGCTCCGTGACGGTGCCTACGCGTCGCCGGACCGGGTGCGTGATCGTCTCGCCCCGCTGTCGGACGTGCAGTTCGAGTTCGGGCTGGCCCACGGCGACCTCGCACCTCGCAACCTGGTCTCCCGCGGTCCGGACCGGCCGCCGGTGCTCATCGACTGGGGCGCAGCGGAGACCGGTCCGGCACCGTGGACGGACGCCCGCCGGGTCTTCGTGTGGACGTTCATCGACGGGTCCGTCACCCGCGCGGACCACGACGACTTCATGACGGCTGCCGGACTCGCCTCGGACGACGACCACCGCCGGCTCGCGTCGATGACCGCGCTGCACCTGATCGACGTCACGCGGTGGGCGCGTGACCGGCGACCGGACCTGTACGACGAGTACCTCGGGCGCTGCCGCAGCGGACTCGAGCGCATCGAGGAGGTCGTCGGCCCGGCCTAGCGCAGGCGACAGGGACACCAGACGACACGGACCCCCGCCCACCCGCGTCACCTGCACCCCTCCGGGTACGGCAGACTGCACGGACAAGCATCCAGGAGTGATCGTCATGTTCGTCGCCGCCATCGTCTTCCTCGTCATAGCGCTCGTCGCGCTCTTCTTCCGAACACGCACCTACTCCACCCCCGCACGACCGGCCACACCCGGTCGCGAGGCACGCCCCGCCGTCCCGACCCGCCGCCCGAACCTCATCGCGACGTGGACCGCGGCCGCTGCCGGCGTCTTGTTCGTCGGGCTCACGCTCGGCAGCACCCTGTACGCGCAGGACACGGGCGAGTCGAAGGTGCAGGTGGACATCTCCGGCAACATCGTCGGGCAGAGCACGGACTCCGGGTTCCACTTCAAGGCTCCGTGGGCCACGCTCCACACGTTCAACATCCGGAACCAGACCGTCACCTACATCAACGCGGTGAACGGCTCCGACTCGGACAACAACGGCAACGTCCGCTCCGGCCCGTACGTCACGGTGCAGGACCAGGACGGCGTCTCGTCGAACGTGAGCCTCAACCTGCAGTACAGCATCGACGCGAAGTCGGTCACCGACATCTACCGGTCGTACAAGACCGAGGAGAACTTCAAGACGCAGTTCATCGGCAACTCGGTGCGCAGCGTCGTGCGCCAGGTGCCGAACGACTTCACCACCATCGAGCTGATCACCAAGCGCGGCACCGTCGAGAAGGCGATGATCCAGGCGCTCGAGAAGCGGTGGAAGGGCTCGGGCGTACACGTCGACAACTTCGCCCTGCAGGAGATCACGCCGCCGAAGTCCGTCATCGACGCCTACGCCACCGCGCAGCAGGCGCAGATCCAGGTCACGAAGGAGCGCGCGCTCCTGGACGCCAAGAAGGTGCAGGCGCAGCAGCAGGTCGCCGAGGCGCAGGGTCAGGCCGACGCCAACGAGGTCCTCAACGAGCACCCGCTCTCCGACGCCGCCCTCAAGCAGCGCGAGATCGAGGCCCTCAAGAGCGCCGGCGACAACGGCTCGCTGATCGTCGTGCCGCAGGGCACGGACAACATCCTCAGCCTGCCGGGCACCTCGGGTTCGAAGAGCAAGTAGCGCGCGCCGAGACACCGCCCAGTAGCCGAGACGCCTCCGTTGTCGCCAGGCGTCTCGCGCACGGGGCGGCGTCGGGGGAACACGACGGCGTCTTCCGGATCCGAGACGCGCGCCGAGACGGACGGGAGGCCCGGTGCCAGCTGGCAACGGGCCCCCCGTCCGTCGGTGTGGCGGGGTCCGGGTCCCCGCTCAGGCCGCGCCGTGACTGGCGCGGCTGCGCCGCGAGAGCGAGTCGATGATGACGGCCAGCAGCAGCACCGCGCCGGTGATCATGTAGCGGATCGACGAGTCGAGGCTCAACAGGGTGAGCCCGTTCGAGATCGACTGGATCACGATGATGCCGAGCAGCGCCGACCAGGCGCTGCCACGGCCGCCGAACAGGCTGGTCCCGCCGATCACGGCTGCGGCGATCGCGTTGAGGTTCGTGTCACCGGCGCCGGACGACAGGCTCGCCGAGTTCAGGCGGGCGGCGGCGAGGATGCCGCCGACGGTGGCGAAGAGCGAGGTCAGCATGAACACCGAGATGTAGATGCGGTTCACCCGGATGCCGGAGCGTCGTGCGGCCTCGACGTTGCCGCCGACCGCGAAGACCGAGCGGCCCCAGCGGGTGCGCTTCAGCACGAAGTTCATCAGCACGACCAGCACGACGAAGAACACGAACGAGGTGCCGGTGCCGAAGTCGCGCGACAGGTACCAGACCATCAGCGCGAGACCGAGGAACAGGGCGACGGCCTTCACGACGGTCAGGGACATCGCCCCGGTCGACAGCCCGGCACGGCGGCGGCGGGCAGCGCGACGGATCTCGGTGAAGAAGAGTCCGCCGGCGGCCAGGACGGCGAGCAGGTACGCGAGCCACGGCGGCAGGTACGAGGCCGAGGCGAACTGCACGATCGGCGAATCGTACGGCAGGTTGATCGAGCCGTTCGGCCCGAGGATGAGCAGCTGCAGCCCGAGGAACCCGAGCAGACCGGCGAGCGTGATGACGAAGCTCGGCACTCCGAAGCGGGTGAACAGCAGGCCGTAGAGCAGGCCGGCGGCGGCACCGACGGCCAGGGCGACGGTGAGCACGAGCCACAGCGGCCAGCCGAGTGTGGTGAGGCCCTGGCCGAGGATCGCGGCGGAGAGCCCGCTGACGCTGCCGACGGACAGGTCGATCTCGCCGAGCAGCAGCACGAGCACGATGCCGATCGCGATGGTGCCGACCGCGGCGCACTGCAGGGCGAGGTTGACCAGGTTGCCCGGGGACAGGAAGTCGGGGGAGAGCGCCTGGAACACCGCCCAGATGACGATGAGGCCGACGACCACCGGCAGCGAGCCGATGTCGCCGCCGCGGACCCGTCGGACGAACGCCTTCGCAGCGCCGCCGATCCCCTGGTCACGCAGGAGCCGCTCGTCCTGCAGGTCGGCGGCCGAGGGCGTCGGGGTCGCTGCGGTGAGGGTCTCGTCGGTCTTGCTCATGCGGGGGGCTCCTGCTCGGTGCGGGCGGCGGCGCGACGGGTGACGGCGTTGTCGGTGGCGCCGGTGATGGCCGCGATGATCTCCTCGTAGGAGACGTCGTCGATGCGGAAGGTGCCGTTGTTGCGGCCGAGTCGCAGGACCGCGACCCGGTCGGCGACGGCCTGCACGTCCGCGAGGTTGTGGCTGATGAGGACGACGCCGAGTCCGCGCTCGCGCAGGCGTTCGACGAGGTTCAGGACCTCGGCGGTCTGCGCGACACCGAGCGCGGCGGTGGGCTCGTCGAGGACGACCACCTGCGGGTCGCCGATCAGCGAGCGGGCGATCGCCACGGTCTGTCGCTGCCCACCGGACAGCGACGCGATCGGGATCCGTACCGACGGGATCCGGGCCGCGAGCTGCTGCAGGAGCTCCCACGAGCGGCGCTCCATCTCCTCCTCGTCGAGGAACGGGTGGGCGATCTCGCGCCCGAGGAACAGGTTCGAGACCACGTCGAGGTTGTCGGCCAGGGCGAGGTCCTGGAACACCGTCGCGATGCCGAGGGTCTGGGCCGCCGCGGGGTTCGGGACGGTGACCTCGTCGCCGCCGAACGTGATCGTGCCGCCGTCCGGCGTGTAGACCCCGGCGAGGATCTTCACGAACGTCGACTTGCCAGCGCCGTTGTCACCGACGATGGCGACCACCTCGCCCGGGTAGACGTCGAAGTCGATGTCGCTGAGGGCCTGGACGGCGCCGAACCGCTTGGTGATCCCGCGCAGGGACATCACCGGGTCGGCGGAGGGGTGTGCTGCTGGTGACGCGTTGCTCACGGGTGTCGTGCTCACGGGTGTCGTCCTCGATCGGTGAGGCCCGCCCGGTCCGCAGTCGGACCGGGCGGGCAGAGGGGGGTCGGGCCTACTTGATGCCGGCGCTGTCGCAGGCTGCCTTGTACTGCGCGGTGCAGATCTTCGACACCTCGTACAGGCCGTCCTTGACGACCGTCGACTGCACGTTGTCCGTGGTGACGGCGACCGGGTCGAGCAGCGTCGACTGGACGCTGGCGCCCCCGGCGGTGTCGACGGTGGTGTCGCCCTTCGGGGTCTCACCCTTCGCGAACTGGATCGCCAGGTCGGCGGCCTTCGACGCCTCGGGCTTGAAGGCCTTGTAGACGGTCATGTACTGCTCACCGGCGAGGATCCGCTGGATGCCCGCGAGCGAGGCGTCCTGCCCGGTGACGGGCGGGAGCTCGGTGACGCCGGCCGACTTCAGGGCCGCGATGACGCCGCCGCCGGTGTCGTCGTTCGCCGCGTAGACGCCGGTGATCTCGTCCTTGCCGAGCTTGCTGATCTGGCCGGCTGCCCAGTCCTGCGCCTTGGCGGGGTCCCATCCGGGGGTGTCGTACTCGGCGAGCACCTTGTAGCCGCTGTCGTCGATGACCGAGTGCGCGCCCTTCTTGAACTGCGAGGCGTTGTTGTCGGTGGGGGAGCCGTTCACCATGATGATTCCCGAGCCCTCCGGGACCTTCTTCGCCTTGAGGGCGTCGACCAGGGCCTGGCCCTGCAGCTCACCGACCTTCTCGTTGTCGAACGAGATGTAGTAGCTCAGGTCGGGGCTGTTGATGAGCCGGTCGTAGGAGATCACCGGCACCTTCTTGGCCTTCGCCTGCTGGACGATGGACGCTGCGGCCTCGCCGTCGAACGGGTCGAGGACCAGCACCTTGACGCCCTGCGTGAGCATCGACTGGGCCTGCTGCAGCTGCTTCGACGCGTCGCCGTCGGCGTTCGCGTAGATGACCGAGCAGCCGCTGCACTGCTTCTTCACCTCGGCGGTGAAGAGCGGGCGGTCGGCGCTGGCGTAGCGGGCGGTGACGGAGTCGGGCAGGAGCAGGCCGATCTTGGCCTTCGACGCGTCCCCGCCGCCTCCGCCGGAACCGGTCCCGGCGTCCGCGCCGTTGGAACAGCCCGCCAGGGTGGTGATCGCGAGCAGCAGGGCGCTGACGCCCAGCATCGCTCGTGTGGTGGATTTCTTCATTGAAACGTCCTCCAACAGTGGACCGCCCCCATCGGCGGTGCCCTGAGTGTGACAGCGAGCGTTCTTGGCTGCAAGAGTTGAACGCAAGGACCGCGCTCCGTGACGAAACCGTTATCTACCGGGTTCGGGTGACGTCCACGGCCTCGATCGCCAGGGCCAGCGCGCCGGTCACCGAGGCCTTCTCGCCGAGCTGCCCCTGCACCACGTCCGGCGTGCCGTCGACGTCGACGATCAACGACGACTCGAGGGCGTGCCGCATCGGGCCGAGCAGGAGCTCCCCGGCGCGCGCGAACTCGCCCGTCACCACGACCCGCTCGGGGTCGAGGACGTTGCAGAGCCCCACCGCCGCCGAACCGATCGCCCGCCCGGCGTCGGCCACGGCGCGCATGCAGACCTGGTCGCCGCCCATGGCCCGCAGGATCAGGTCCGCCAGCTTCAGCGTGCCGACCTCGTCGCGGACGCCCTCGAGCACCGCGGCTGCTCCGGCGATCGCCTCGAGGCAACCCCGGTTGCCGCACCGGCACAGGGGGCCGTTCGGCAGGACGGGCGTGTGCCCGAACTCGCCGGCGATGCCGTGGTGCCCGCGGAACAGGTGCCCGCCGAGGACGAGTCCGGCGCCGATGCCGTTGCCGACGTCGAGCGTCACCACGGTGTCGCGGCCGCGTGCCGCCCCGCTGCGGTGTTCGGCGAGGGCGGCGAGGTTGGCCGAGTTGTCGACCTGCACGGGCTTGTCCATCCGCCGGGCGAGCGACTGGCCGAGCGCGATGCCGTCCCAACCCCGCAGGATCCCCCCGCGCGCCGTCATCCCGGTGCGGGCGTCGATCGGGGCGGCCACGGCGAGCCCGACGGCGAGCACCTCGTCCATCGACGACTCGATGGACTCCACCATGTCCAGCACGAGCAGCGCGGTCTTGTCGAGTTCGGCGTCGGCACGGTGGTCACGGGCCAGGGGCATGTGCCGCTCGGCCAGCACGGCGCCGTTCAGGTCCGACAACGCCAGCCGCAGGTGCCGCGGCGAGACGTGCACCCCGGCGACCAGCCCGAGGCCGTGCGGCAGGGTCACGCGGAGCGCCCGCCGACCGCTCGAGGTGCTCGGTGTCGCGTGCAGGGCACCGGTCGCGACCAGTTCCTTGACGATGTTCGAGACGGTCGCGGGGGAGAGCCCGGTCACCCCGGCGAGCTCGACCTGCGTCAGGCCGCCGTGTCGCTTCACTGCGCTGACGACCCGACCCCGGTTGGCTTCACGCAGTGAAGCTTGGTTCCCCGGACTGCGGCGCGGCTCTGACACGGGGACAGCGTAACGGGCGGGTCCGGAACGCTCGCCGTGACGGACTGGAGGCACGGCGCCAGCTGGCACCGTGCCTCCCGTCCGTGGGTGGTCGCGTCCAGGGCCCGGAGTCGCCGTCCGGCGGTCGACCGTCAGCGAAGTCGCGCCACCGGAGCGCGGCGAGCGCGGAGCAGCACTGCCGCGCTCGCGGCCGCGGCCAGCAGCACGAGAACCCACCCCGCCGTGGCGACCGCGCCGGCGGGGTGGACGACCGACTGTCCGACCGCGGCCTGCACCGTGAGGAGCACGGTGCCCGCTGCCCACGCGACGGCGACGACCGCGACGATGCGCACCTGCGCGGTCCGCTGTGCCAGCCACGGTAGGTCCCGACCCGCGGCTGCGACGAGGAGCGCCACGAGCGGGAGCACCTGCAGTGCGTGCATACCGACGAAGTGGGCGACCCGGTAGTCGCCGCCGACGGTGCTCCACCCGAGCAGTGGCACCCCGGGTCCGCCGTCCGCGATCCCGACCGTGTGAGCGCCGACGATCCCGTCCGGAGCGGTGAGCTGGGTGGGGGTCGGGCCGGTCATGAGGAAGGCGACCCCGATGCCGCCGAGTGCGATGACGGCACCGGCACGGACGGCGACCGTCAGCGCGGGGGTGGGGAGGCGCAGGAAGAACAGCGCGATCGACGTGACGAAGGTGCAGAGGTACAGCGTCGTGATCGCCGTCGCCATCACGGCCCACACGACGACGTGCACGCTGTTCGAGACGTTGAAGTGACTCGTGGTGCCGGTCGCGGCGGCCCACACGATGAGCACCTGTTCGACCACCAGGGCGACGGCGACCACGGTGCCGAGCCGACGAGCCAGTGTCTGCCACCTCGGCAGGAGGGCTATGAGCCACGCCCAGGTCACGGCGTAGAGCAGGATCGACAGCGAGAACTTCAGGGGCTTCATCCACGCCGGCGCTCCCAGGATGGTCCGGGGATCCACGACGAGTCCGACGAGGCAGACGGCGGTGGACGCGAGCATCAGGCCGGCCACGGCCATGAGTGCCGGGTGCCAGGCCACTGCTCGGCGAACCGCGGCGATCCGGCGGGTTGCGATCACGCGCCGGCCTCGTCCGTGTCGACAACGGGGAACAGGTCGTGGGTGGCGTCCTGCTGCGCGAGGCGCCGGAGTCCCGCGAAGAGCGGATCGCCGAGGACTGTCCCGATCACCATCAGCTCTGCCATCGCGGTCCGGCCGTCGCGGTCCTGCAGCGCGGCGACGTCGGCACGTGCCGCGCTCGCCGCTGCCGACACGTAGGCGTCGAGGTAGTCGTCCGGAGCGTCGAACCCGATGGTGCGCAGCCCGTCGAGCGCCCGGGCCGCGGTCTCGAGTCCCGGGTTGTCCGAGGTGGCGCACCAGCGGGCGGCCGACACCCGTTCCTCGATCCGGGCACGGGCCTCCGGGGTCGCCTCGGACTCGGGGGAGCGCGGGGTGGTCATGGCGTACTGGGCGACGGCGAAGACCTCGGCCAGCGGTGCGGTCTCGGCGTCGAGCACGGCCAGGACCTGCTTCGTCACGGCGACCGAGAGCCCGCCGGTCTCCAGGAGCGCCCGGACGAGCCGGACCCGTTCGACGTGCCGGTGGTCGTAGGCGGTCTGGTTCGGCGCCGACTTCTCGCCGGGGGGCAGGAGGCCTTCGCGTTGGTAGTACTTGACGGCGGTGACCGGTGTGGACGCAGCTCGGGCAAGTTCAGATATTCGCACTTTCGGAGAGTAGCGATATCTACTCTCTGTCCACAAGGCATCAGCGCAGGTTCCGGAAGGTCGCACGGACGTCGTTGACGAGCAGCTCCGGCTGTTCGAGCATCGCGAAGTGCCCGCCGCGCGCCACCTCGTTGAAGAACACCAGGTCGGTGTACCGGCGCGCTGCCCAGCGGCGCGACCGGCGGACGTACTCGCCCGGCATGATGCTCAGGCCGACGGGCAGGGTCAGTGGCTCCTCGACGGTGCCCGGGGTGGCCCAGCCGGTCCGGGTCGCCTCCCAGTAGGTCCGCGCCGAGGAGGCGGCGGTGTTCGGCAACCAGTACAGCATGACGTCGTCGAGGATCTCGTCGAGCGGGAAGAGCCGCTCGGCATCGCCGTGTTCGTCGTGCGAGCCGCCGACGTCCTGGAACATCGCGTAGATCCACGACGCCAGCCCGACGGGGGAGTCCGCCAACGAGTACCCGATGGTCTGTGGGCGGGTCGACATCTGCTGCGAGTAGGCCGACAGGTCCCGCCAGTAGTGGCCGCTCTCCTGCAGCATGACCTGCTCGTCGGGGGAGGCGTTCCGCACCTCGTCGTCCGTCGGCATGAACGGCGCCATGTTGAGGTGGATCCCGGCGAGTCCGATGTCCCCGGCGGCCTGCAGGGCTGCGAGCTCCGCGGTGACGGTGGCACCGAGGTCACCGCCCTGGGCGAACCAGTCCGCGTACCCGAGCCGGGACATCAGCACCGACCAGGCCCTCGCGGTCCGGGCGGTGTTCCACCCGGTCGTCGTCGGCTTCCCGGAGAAGCCGAACCCGGGCAGGCTCGGGATCACGACGTGGAACGCGTCCGCCGCGTCGCCGCCGTGCGCCACCGGGTCGGTGAGCGGACCGATCGCGTGGCGGAACTCCAGGACGGAACCGGGCCAGCCGTGGGTGAGCAGCAGCGGGCGGGCACCGGGGACGGCGGACCGGACGTGCAGGAAGTGGACCTCGAGCCCGTCGATCCGGGTCGTGTGCTGGCCCCAGCCGTTCAGCAGCGCCTCGGTCCGGCGCCAGTCGTACTCCGTCGTCCAGTGTTCGACGAGGGCGCGGACCTTCTCGAGTCGGGGTCCTTGCGAGGTGTCCTCGACGGTCTCGGCATCGGGCCAGCGGGTGGCCCGCAGACGGCGGCGCAGGTCGTCGAGCTCCACCTGGGGGACGTCGAGGGTGAGCGGGGTGATGGTTGCGGTGTCCGACATGGGGTCCTCGGCTGCTCGGCGTCCTGGCGGCTGTCCGTCTTGATCGCAGATGATCTTTGCACAAGACGATCTTGTTCCGGTACGGTCGCCGGTATGGACAGTCCGACGCCGACCGATGCGCTCCCCGAGATCGACTGGGGTGCCGAGGGCATCGAATCCGAACTCGGGTGGGCACTGCCGCTGGCGTTCCAGGGCTTCACGCGGCTGGGCAGCGAGGCGGTGGCCGACGTCCCCGGCGGTCCCCGCGGGTACCAGGTGCTCGTCGCCATCACCACCGAGGAAGCGTCGTCGCAGCTCGGCCTCGCGCAGCGCCTCGGGATCGACAAGACGCAGATGACCTACATCGTCGACGCACTCGAGGCGGGCGGGTTCGTCGAGCGTCGCCCGGCCCCGACGGACCGGCGGGTGCGGCAGGTCCACCCCACCGACGCCGGGCGTGCCCTGCTCGCCCGGGCACGTTCGGCCCTGCGTGAGGCGGAGGGCGTGCTCATGCGGCACCTCGACGACGACGAGCGGACGACGATGCGCCGGCTGCTGGCCCGGGTCGCGCTGACGGCCGGCACCACCACCCCCGGGCCGTCCACTGCCGATCCCACGTTCCACCACCCCCTCGCCGTCCCGGAACGATCCCGGCGGCACACCACGACGACCTCGTCGACCCCCACAGAGTGAGGCTCCGCCCATGACCACCACCATCCTCGTCGCCGGCGCCACCGGCGACCTCGGGCACCGCATCGTCCGCGAGCTCACCCAGCACGACGTGCGGGTCCGGGTCCTCACCCGGCCCGGCAGCAGGACCGCCGGAGAGCGCTTCGGCGACGACGCCCGTGTCGACGTCGTCGCCGCCGAGTACGGCGACCACGACGCCCTCACCCGGGCCGTCAGCGGCTCCGACGTCGTGGTCTCCGCCGTGAGCGGGACACGTCCGGTGATCGTCGACGCCCAGCGCGCGCTGCTCGCGGCGACCGTGGCGGCGGGCGTCCGGCGGTTCATCCCGTCCGACTACTCGGCCGACTACCGGCGGATCACACCCGGCACCAACCGCAACTTCGAGCTGCGGCGCGAGTTCGCCGGTGACCTCGACGCGGCCCCGGTGCAGGCGACGTCGATCCTGACCGGCATGTTCACCGACCTGCTGACCGGCGATGCCCCGATGATCCTGTTCGGCCGCCGGCTCGTGCTGTTCTGGTCGTCGGCGGACCAGGTGCTCGACTTCACCACGAAGGACGACGTCGCCCGGGTCACGGCCCTCGCCGCCCTGGACGACGATGCTCCGCGCGTGATCGAGATGGCGGGCGACCAGGTCACCGCACGCGACGTCGCACGCGCCATGAGCGAGCTGACGGGGGAGCGCTTCCGGCTGCAGTGGGCCGGCACCACCGGGACCCTGTCCGCGATGAGCGCTGTCGGCAGGCGCCTGTCGAAGGACCCCGACGAGACGTTCCCGGCATGGCAGGGGATGCAGTACTTCGTGAGCATGTTCAGCGGGCAGGCGCAGCTGCACCACGTCGACAACGACCGCTACGGCTTGCAGTCGTGGACGAGCGTCCGTGACGTGCTCCGCGCGCACCTCAGTGGGCAGGGCCACCCGGCGACGGACTGACGGGCGCGGTGTGCGGTCGTCGGCGGCTGAGCAGGAACGTGAGCCCGACGACGACGACCGGCACCAGCGCGAGCGCGGCGAGCCAAGCGAGGACGTCCCACTCGGGCGAGAGCGGCACGCCGAACGCGCTCGACGAGGTCCGCCAGACCTGGTCGCCGGGCCCCTCGTGCTCGTCGGCCCCGGTGACCGGGAACAGCAGCGCCGTCACCAACGCCCATCCCACCAGCACCACGACGGCGATCATCGTCCACGGCCGCGGAGTGGAAGACGGGGACATCTGCGTCACCGGACCGAGGCACGCGAGCGCTCGGCCCGGGCACCCCACCAAGTCGCCACCACGGCGACGGCCCCCAGGGCGAGCCCGACGACGCCGGCGAGCAAGCACACGGGCATGATGATGCCGAGCCCGATGTTCGCGCCGCCGCCCTCGGGGCCGGAGAACGCGTCGTACAGCAGGGCGCCGACGCCGAGGAACCCCACGGCGAGCATCGCGGTACTGATCCAGTGGAGCGTCCGGGCTGTGGTCATGGTCGTCATTCCCCTCGGTCGTGCGGTTGGGGAATCCTCGCACGCCCGTTCCGCCGCACATTCCCGGAGCGGCATCAGTCGATCGGCACTCGGCCAGACCGGGCCGCCCCGACGATCTGCCACACGCAGACCGCGAGCACGACGGCGCCGGTGACGCCGGCGATCCACGTGCCGGCGACGCCGATCATCGGCGTGGTCGTGCACGAGCTCGTGCCCGCTCCGGGGGCGGCGTCGCGACAGGTGGTCGTCTGGACCAGCAGCAACATCGACACGGTCACGACGACGACCGCGGCGACCGTGGCCCACCCCACCACTCGCTCCACCGTGCGCTCCGTCCTGCCTGCCATCGGTGGGTCCACGATGCCGCACGCCGGCCCGGACCGGTGTCTCGATCCTGCAACGACCCGACCCAGCCGATCGGCGGACTGGAGGCCCGGTGCCAGCCGGCACCGGGCCTCCAGTCCGTCAGCCGGTCGCGGCGACCGCATCGCTCACGCCACGACGGCAGCCGGCGTCACCGGTGCGGCGATCGCCGCGACGTCCCGTCGCCGCGCGGCGCCGGTCCGCACCCGGTGTGCCACCGACAGGGCCGCGGCTGCGGCGAGGATCCACGCACCCAGCGTGAGGAGCGCGCCGGTCGCGCCCGCCCCGTCGAAGTAGCTGAACCCGGTGACGGCGCCGAACGCGGCACCCGGCGGGAGGGCCTGTCCGACGGTGGCGAGCACGGGCGGCAGCAGGTGCGTGCTGATCGTCGCACCGCTCGTCGCGTTGCCGAGGGTGGTGAAGAGGAGCGTCGAGACGATCACGCCCATCGGTCCGACGATCGAGGTGATCGCCGTCGTGGACAGCGAGACGGCGACGGCGAGGAGCGAGAGCACCACGACCACGGCGCCGGTCGATGCGGGGACGGCGCCGTCGATCGGTCCGGCGATGACGGCGACCACCGCGGCCGCGGCCAGGCTCCCGACCACCGTGACGACGATCCGGGTGCGCAGTCGGGCGAGGGTGCCGAGGGAGTTCATGACCTGCGCCAGGATGAACGCCGCCAGGGTCGTGCCGAAGACCAGGTAGAACCCCGCGATGCCCTGGGCGTCGTTCGTCGCGAGCGGGACGAGGTCCTGTGTGCGGGTGACCGAGGCGCCGGCGCCGGCCGCGACCCCGGAGAGCATCGTGGTCGCGGCGGTCGTCGCGCTCCGTCCCTCGGCGCCCGCCGTGTACAGGGTCCAGTCGTCGGAGCCGTTGCCGGGGACGAGGGCTGCGACGGCGTCACGGGACCGGACGAGGTCGCGTGCGTCGGACGGGGACCCGGCGGTGCGGACGTCGGCGCGGTCGCCGAGCGCGCCCGCTGCCGCATCGGCGACCTGCGAGCCGACGACGGCGACGGGCAGGTGGTGCGGGGAAGGGGCCTTCTGCAGTCCGATGTACAGGCCGGCGAACGCTCCGGCGACGGTCATCGCGACGAGGACCTGGGTGATGAGGACGGGCAGGATCCGGCGGACCGGCGGGAAGCCGTCGGACTTCGAGGCGTTGTTAGTAATCGATTCATTACTCATGGCATCGGATGATACCCTCACCGCATGACGACAGCAAGGGGTCCGGTTCCCAAGAGTGCCGAGCGCATGGCCGGCAGCCAGCGGCGCGAAGCCACGCTCACCGCGGCGGCCGCCGTCTTCGCCCGCGAGGGCTACCACGGCGCGACCACGGAGCGCATCGCGAAGGCCGCGGGGATCAGTCAGCCGTACGTCGTCCGCATGTTCGGCTCGAAGGAGAACCTGTTCCTCGCCGTCGTCGACGGGTGCCTCGAAGCCGTGCTCGACGCGTTCCGGGCGGCGCTCGACGACGGGCAGCCGGGCACCGTCGCGTCGCGGCTCGGCTCTGCCTACCGTGCGCTCGCGACCGAGGACGGCGTGCACCTCATCGTCATGCAGTCGTACATGCTCGGTGCCGACCCCGTCGTCGGACCGGTCGCCCGTGACGGCTTCACCCGGATCCTGCACTTCCTGGTCGAGGAGGCCGGGCTGTCGGAGTCCGCGGCGGAGTCGTTCCTTGCCAAGGGGATGCTGATCAACACGCTGCTCGGCATGCGGCTGGGGGACCAGGACGACCCGCTCGCGCAGCGGTTCACGCAGACGGTGTTCGGCCCGGACCCAGCAGGACCCGGGCCGGCCGACCGCTGACGAGCGCCGTCGTCAGGCGATGCGCTCGACCCGGTCGACGAGCTCCCTGACGGCGTCCGTCGCGCTCGGGCGCTGTGCGGTCTCCTCGCCGAGTCGCCGTGCCGCGGCGAAGTGGCTGCGTTCCGCGAGCATCCGGTGCACCGCCGGACCGACCGCCGACGGCTCGTCGACCACGACCGCGACACCGGCCTCGGCGGCACGGGTCGCGTTGATGAACTGGTCCGCGCCCTGCGGGAGCAGCACCATCGGCACGCCCACGCTGGCCGCGGCGAGCACCGTGCCGGCACCGGCCGCGGCGACGACCAGGTCCACGCCCTCGAGCAGCTCGCGCATCGGGCGGAACGGCAGGAAGTGCACGTGCTCGGTGTCGTCGAGGCGTTCGCCGATGACGCCGACGGTCGCCACCACGTCGACCTCGTCGGGGTGGAACCCGTCGAGGATCGCCGTCAGCAGCGTCGCGTCGCCGAAGACCGTGCCGAGGGTGACGAGCACCCGCGGTCGCCACTCGCTCGCCGGGAACGGTGCGAGCGGCTGTTCGGCGGCGACGTCGGGCCGGCTGTGCGGCTCGGAGCGGAACGGGATCGTGACGGGCGGCTGCGTCCACCCGGGTGCCTGCAGCGACACCGGCGTCGGGTCGAGCAGGGCCACCGGCGGTGTCGGCACGACCCCGCGCTGCTCGTAGCGGGGGAGCACGAGTTCAGCCATCGGGCGGCGGAACTCCTCGGGGACCTCGGGGCCGAAGGCGACGATCGCGTACGGCACGCCGAGCTCCGCGGCGACGAGCGGTCCGACCAGGTCGACGGCGTCCGCGACGACCACGTCGGGTTCCCACCCGCGCGCTGCCCGCAGGGCGTCGTCGACGGTCAGGTCGACGCGTGTGCCGGCGAAGAACTCGGCGACGGCCGCCGGTTCGGGGCGGTTCGCGGGGTCGCTGCCGGGGATGCGCCGGGCCACCTCGGCGAACAGGTCGGGAGGCATGGGTCCGGCCGCCAGGACCGGCACCGTGGGCAGTTCGGTCGACATGGGCTCGCGCATCCCACCACTGGTGAGCAGGGCGACGTCGTGTCCGGCCGCCTGCGCGGCACGGGCGAGCGGGACGAGGGGCAGGAGGTGTCCGAGTGCGGGCACGCCGGAGAAGAGGATGCGCAAGAGGGGGGTCTTCCTGGTTCGGGGTCAGTCGGCGGCGAGGACGAGCGGGATGCTGCGTCGGCGTCCGGTGACGAGGGGGATCGTGCCGGCGGCCACCATGAGCACGAGGCTCACGAGGGCGGCCGGGAGCGCGGCCTGCAGGCCCAGCTGGGGCTGCGTGCCGGGGACGGTGACCGCGAGCGCGACGGCTTGTCCGCAGGCGGTGAGCACGAGGACCGCGGCGGCCACGAGGACCGCGGTGCCGACGAGGATGACGGACTCCCAGGCGGCACGGGCGAGCACGGTGGCGCGGGACCCGCCGGCGGCCTCGACCAGCGCGGCCTCCTGCTCGCGGGTGCGTCCGGCCATCAGGACAGTGGCGGCCGCGCCGAAGAGCGACACGAGCAGCGGCCCGCCGAGCATGAGCAGGACGCTCTGCACGTCGAGTCCACCACCCGACGACCCCGTGGTCCGTTGCACGGCGTCACCCAGGGTGTCGAAGCCGGCGAAGAGGCTGCCGGGCAGGGCGATCGTGATGACGAGCGCGCTCACCGTGGCGCTGCTCCGGTCGACGGAGAACGCGGCGGCGTTGCGGGCGAGGAACCACGATGCCGATCGGTGCGCGGGCAGCACCGACGTCCAGGCCCGGAGGGCGGCCGGGAACACCACGGGGCCGATCGCGGTGCAGGCGGCCGTCAGGAGCGGCCCGATGAGCAGCACCTGCCCACCGGTCCGGACGCCGGCGTCGACGATCGAGCTGGTCAGCAGCGCGGCGAGCAGCAGCGCCACGGCACCCGCGGCCCACCGGGTCCACGTGGTCCGTGTGCGGACGGACTCGGGCTCCCGCAGGACCTCGATCGGGCGGACGAGGCCGGCTCGGCGCGACGGTCGGAGGCTGCTCAGGACGACCACGATCGTCACGGCGAGCACGACCGCGACGGCGCTGGTCGGACCGAACCGTTCGTCGAGACCCCGGAGCCCGTCGGACTGCGACAACCCGAAGTGCAGGAACGCCGGCACGAACGGGGCCACGACGAGGCAGCCGATCGTGCTGCCGACCAGCCCCACGACCGCGAGCTGCAGCCGGACGACCACCGTCACCGTGCGGGACGGCACCCCCCACCAGCTGCCAGAGCGCGTAACCGCGACGCTGCAGGTCGATCGTCAGGCGGGTGACGCTGCCGAGGACCACGGTGACGGCGACGATCGTCAGCACGACGACGAGCGACGCGAGCGTGGCGAGGCCCCCGGCTCGGAGCAGGTCCGTCGGTCTGCCGGACCCGATGATCGCGAAGCCGGTCTCGAGCATCCCGGCGGCGATGGCGGCGGCCGCTGCGGTGGCCGCGCTGACGACGAGGGCGCCGATCCAGATGCCGGCGTTCTGCCGGAGGTCGCTCAGGACGAGTCGGAGCACGTCAGGCCTCCTGCGCGGCGGCGGTCAGGGCCTCGAGGACCTGGGCGGCGTCCGGGTGCGCCAGCTCACGGTGCACGGTGCCGTCGCGCAGGACGAGCACACGGTCGGCACGCGCAGCCGCTTCGAGGTCGTGCGTGACCATCACCACCGAGCGGGCACCGTCGGCCACCCGGCGCAGCAGGTCGAGGACCGCGTCACCGGCGGTGGTGTCGAGGGCGCCGGTCGGCTCGTCGGCGAACACGACGTGCGGTTCGGACGCCAGGACGCGTGCGATCGCGACCCGCTGCTGCTGCCCGCCGGACAGCGCGCCCGGTCGGTGGTCCCCGCGGTCGGCGAGTCCGACCGAGGCGAGCGCGGCGTCGACCTGGGCCGCGGAGACCGGCCGGTGGGCGAGGCTGGCGGGCAGCGCGATGTTCTGCCGCGCGGTCAGCGACGGGATGAGGTTGAACGACTGGAACACGAAGCCGACCGTCGAACGACGGAGCGCCTGCAGTTGCTTCGGCCGGAGGGTCTCGAGGCGTTGCCCGGCGATCGACACCGATCCGCTGTCGTAGGGCTCGAGGGCGGACAGGCAGTACAGCAGCGTCGACTTGCCGGAGCCGCTGGGGCCGACGACGGCGACGAACTCGCCCGGCAGCACGGACAGCGAGACGCCCCGGAGCACCGGGACCCTCGACGGTTCCGGCCCGGGGAACGACTTCGTCAGGTCGTGTGCCTGCAGGAGGGGTGCGGTCATGGTGTCAGTCCATCTCGTTCTCGGCGGCCGGTCACTGGTGCGGGCAAGAGGGTCGTGGTGGAGCCAGCTCCACCACGGCAGGGTCAGACGTCCGTCGCGGGGGCGGCCGACCGCAGGATGCCGAGGACCCGCGCGTACCGACGCTCCTGGTAGCCCCGTGCACACCGGCGAGCAGGACGGCCGTGACCACCCCGGCGGCCAGTGACCCGGACGGCACCCACGTGCTCGCGGTCAGCAGGGCCGCCCCGGCGCCGGCGACGATGCAGTTCACGACCGCGATCGCGCTCGACAGCGTGAAGAACACCCCACGCCAGGACAGCCGGAGCCCGATGTTGAGCAGCTCGTTCGGCGCGATCCGGTCCTCGGGCACCGGGAAGTACCGCGGGGCGCCCGGCAGAATCGTGCCGTACCAGCGGCGGATCCGCTGCATCGCGGCGAGGGCGACCACGTCCTCCAACGAGGTCTGGACGAGTCGCTCGTAGGTGAAGACGCCGAGCAGCACAACGACCGGGATCACCACGGCGAGGTAGCCCGTGGCGAAGTCGGTGTCGGCCAGGAACCCGAACGCCACCAGGGCACTCGACAGCGTCGTCAGGTAGATCGCGGCCCGGGTCGACGACTCCGAGACGGTGATGCCGCGCGCGGTCTGGAGCACGAAGTGCTCGGTGACGAGCGCCGTGAAGAACGCGCTCGGCGCGTCCGGCAGCCGCGCGGCCGCGTGGTCGGCGTCACCGCCGGTGTCGTCGGCCGTGCCGCTCGCCGTGTCGTCGGCGGAGCCTTCCGGCATGGGCGCCTCCCGGTGGTCGTCGTGGTCGCGACCCGCTGCCGGGTCGCCGCCACGAGGCTCGCAGCTGGTCCACCGACGGTGCATCCGTTGCGTGACGTAACCCGTGCCTCCAGGCCGTCGACCGGTGCGTCAGTCCGTCGGACCGGACGCTGCCAGCGCGGCCGCCAGCTCGGTTCGACTCGTCACGCCGAGCTTCGGGAACACCTTGTACAGGTGTGTGCTGACGGTGCGGTGCGACAGGTAGATGCGGTCTGCGATCTCGCGGTTCGTCATGCCGGCGGCGGCGAGCCGCGCGATCTGCAGCTCCTGGGGCGTGAGCTGTTCGCGCGTCGGCGCCGTCGTGCTGCCGGCCCGCTCCGGGGCCTCGCCGGCTGCGCGGAGTTCCGCCGCGGCGCGAGCGGCGAAGCCCGCGGTGCCGGCGGCGTCGAACGCGTGGAGCGCCTCGCGCAGGTGCAGCCGTGCCTCGACCACACGGCGCTCGCGGCGGAGCCACTCGCCGAACAGCAGCTGGGTCCTCGCCAGTTCGACGGGGGCGTCGGCGAGGCGGCCGACCTCGATCGCGCGGGCGTAGAGGGGCTCCGGGTCCGCGCCGTCCGTGCCCGTTCCCGCCGCGTCCGTGCCCTCGGCGAGCAGCGCCCGGCTCCGGACGACGAGTGCGGTCAGGTGCGCGGACCCGGTGGTGCGGGCGACCGCCTCGGCCTCGGCGAGGTTCTCGACGACCGACTCGGGTCGACCACCCCGGACCGCGGCCTCGGTGCGGTCGGCGATCGCCCACAGCGACCGGGTCGCGTGGACGGTCATGTGCGTGAACTCGATCTGGGCGTCCCGGTGGCGCCGCTGACCGAGGGCGACGAGTCCCGCTGCCCACCGCGCGTCGGCGCTGGCGAGGGCGAGCCGCCCGCCGTGCGCGAACTCCGAGCCCTCGCGCAGCGCGGCCAGCGCGGCCTCGTCGTCGCCGAGCAGGGCGTGGCCCCGGGCGAGCGTGGCGTAGGCCATCCCGGCGATGAGCGGGAGCTGCACGTCGCGGGCGATGCGGACGGCGTACTCGGCGTCGGCCAGGCCGTCCCGCACCCGCCCGCGCAGCATGAGCACCGTCGCCCGGCCCCGGAGCGCCTGGGTCTCGTCGGCGACGGCGCCGAGCTGGTGGGCGCGCTCGTACGCCAGCTCCCAGCACGTCAGCGCGGTCTCGAGGTCCTGCTGGGACTCGGCGGCGATCGCGAGGGACGCCATCGCGAGCGGCTGCTCGGTGAGCTGCGGCACCAGGTGTGCGAGTTCGGTGCGCAGGTGGTGGGCGGAGCCGAGCGGCGCGAGCACGGCGAGGGCCACCGGCTTCAGCGGGCTCGCCGACCGCACCGAGAGCAGTGCCGCCTCGATGTCCTGCCACTCCGACCGCGGCAGGTTGCGGCCGCGGGCGTTGAGGGCGGCCGCCCAGAGCACCCGAACGAGCCGGTCCGCGTGCTCCGGGCCGGCGAGCACGGGCCGGATCCGGCGGAGTTCGATGCGCGGTCGGCCGGCAGCACCCGTGGTCAGGCTCAGCACCGTCTGCGTGACGGCGGTCTCGGTGACGGTCTCGGGGTCGGCAGCGAGGGAGTCGACCTGCTCCAGGAGCTCGATCGCCTCGGCCGTCATGCCGGCGGCCCGAGCGGTCTCGGCGGCGCGGCCCAGCCGACGTGCCCGGCCGGTGACGCCCTGCGACAGGGTGGCCGCACGCTCGTAGGCACGGACCGCCTCGGGGCGGGCACCCCGCTGTGCCGCGCGGTCGGCGGCGGCCTCGAGGTCGGCGGCGACGGACTCGTCCCGCTCGAACGTCGCCGAGGCCCGGTGCCAGGCGGCGCGCATGCCGTCGGCGACCACCGACGCGAGTGCTCGGTGCGCCGCGGACCGTGCGGCGGCCGAGGCGTTGCCGATCACCGCCGAGCGCAGGAGCGGGTGGCGGAAGCGCAGGGAGACGAGGTCGGTGCGGAGGAGCCCGAGTTCCTCGAGCGGTTCGAGGTCGTCGACCCCGAGGTCCATCGTCCGGGCCGCCGCCATGACGTCCTGCAGGCCTGCGTCGTCGGCCGCCGCGGCGAGCAGCAGGAACGAGCGGCTGCCGGACGGGACGGCGGCGACCTGCTCGAGGAACGCCTGCTCGAGCCGCCGCGTGGTGGGGAGCCGGGACGCGATGGTGGCCGGGCCGCCCGTGGCCCAGGTGACGGGGAGTTCGTGCAGGGCGAGTGGGTTGCCGCCGGCCTCGGCCAGCACCCGTCGGCGGACCGAGGCGGACAGGGTGCCGGCGTGTGCGTCGAGCAGGGCCTCGGCGGCGTCGTCGGGGAGCGGCCCGAGCTCGAACCGCGTGAAGCTGCACGGGGGGACGGCGTTCGGGGCGTGTCCGGTCCGGGCCGCCGCGATGACGACGACCGGGGCGTTCGAGAGCCTGCGCCCCACGAAGTCGAGCACCTCGGTGGTGGACCGGTCGAGCCACTGCAGGTCCTCGGCGCGGACGAACACCGGCCGGTGCGACGCGGCCTCCTCGAGCAGCCCGAGCGTCGCGGTGCTCACCAGGAGACGGTCCGGACTCGGGCCGTCCTCGACCGCGAGGGCCGTGAGCAGTGCGGTCCGCTGCCGGGGTGGCAGGGCCGACGCGAAGGGCAGCAGCGGGTGGAGCAGCTCGTGCAGGCCGTCGAAGCCCACGCTGTTCGCGCCCTGGATGCCGGTGCAGGTCAGCACGCGGAAGCCCGCTCGACGCGCGTGCCGTTCGACGGCGGCGAGCAGGGTCGTCTTGCCGATGCCCGCCTCGCCCTCGACGAGGACCGCGGCGCCGCGCTCGGCTGTTCCGTCCGCCGCCGCCGCGGCATCGTCGAGCATGCGCGTGAGGGCTGCGAGTTCGTCTGCGCGGCCGAACAGTGCACGGTCGTGGACCGGCGGTGACACAGCTCGTTCGGCGTCCACACGCTGCCCTTCGCTCATTTAGGTGATCTTTCACCCAAATTACGTCGTACTGGCACGCGAGGGCAAGCGCGGCTAGGGGTGGTCGGCCGGTCGGGGCAGGGTGCCGTGCTCGAGCACCGACTCGTAGACGCGCTCGAGCACGTCGGCGAAGCCCGTCAGCTCGTCCTCGCGCAGGTCGCTGAAGAACATGTCCTTGACGAGTTCGGTGTGGCTCGGTGTCGCTTCGCGGAGCGTCCGCCAGCCCGCCTCGGTCAGAGCGACGGCCGTGGTGCGCCGGTCGTGTTCGGCCCGACGGAGCTCGAGGAACCCGCGTTCGGCCATGCGTTTGGCATGGTGGGAGGCACGGCTGCGCTCCCACCCGATGCGGGTCGCCAGGGCCGACATCGTCATCTCGCCGCCCGGCTCGCTCGTGAGCGCAACGAGGACGTCGTAGTCGGCGAGCGAGATGTCGCTGTCCGCCCGCAGTTGCCGGTTCATCTCGTACCGCAGGCGCAGCTGGAGCTTCATGTACGCGTACCAGGTGCGCACCTGCTCGGCGCTCATGTAGGCGTACGGCGACTCCGGGGGCACCTCGTGCTGCATCGACATCGCCCGTGTCCTCCTGCCGCGCGCCCGCCGTCCAGACGCCCGACCATCATCGCAGGGTGTGTGACGCTGCGCCGGGTCGGGCGTCCGCAGGTGGGTTCAGCTGGTCAGCAGCGTGTAGACCTTCGCGATCACGTCGCCCTCGACGAAGCAGATGTCCATCCCGGACACGACGGGCGGTTGCCCCTCCGGGCCGAAGTGCCAGGCGAGGTACCCCATCCCGTGGTTCTCGTAGACCGGTCCGGCCGGCGAGAACACGAACCCGGGGGCCTCGTCGAGCAGGCGCTGCGCCTTGGTGTGCAGGGCGTCGTGGCCGGTGACGACCTCGTCGGGGTCCAGGAACTCGACGTCCGGGGCGTACGTCCGCTCGATGGCGGCGCGGCGGCGGTCCGGGTCGCGTTCCCCGAACACCTCGAACAGGTTGGCGTGCATGAGCGATTCGAGCGGTTGCGACATGGTGTCTCCGTCGGTGGTCGGTGGTCGGTGGTCGGTGTTCGGTGGTCGGTGGTCGGTGTCGGTGTCGGTGTCGGGGTGCGGTGGTGGCGGTCTTCGTCAAGTGTGCGACGGGGACCGGTCGGTCCAGTCGAAGACGAGGTCCCGGTGCGCGATCGCCCACGCGCCCTCGGCCCGCACGAACCGGTCGAGGTAGCGGATGGACATCGTCAGCAGCACCCGCTCGTCCCCGTCGTGCAGCACGTGGAACGCGACGCAGTACGTCTCGCCCTCGGCGGCGTCGGGCCCCGTGAACCGGATCGTGGACTGGCCGTTGAGGTACGTCGTCACCTCGTACTGCGCGATCAGTCCGGCGAACGTCTCGGCCAGGTGCTCCCGGCCGTGGATCGTGTCGACCGGATCGTGCGAGGAGGGGTCGCCGTCGTACAGCACGACGACCCCGTCCTCGGTGAACACGGACGCCTCGAGCACCGCGTCGCGACGGTCGGCCCCGCGGGCGTAGATCGCCAGCAGGGTGCGGATCTCCTCGCGCGCGACGAGCGTCTCGAGCGTCTCCGGGGTGCCCGCGCGGGCACGCTCCTGCTCAGGCAAGGGCTGCGCGGAGCGACGCGGTGGCGAGCATCAGCGCGTGCTTCGCGGCCTCGGTGTCGTGCAGCGCGTTCACCATCACGAAGTCGTGGACGATGCCGCCGAACCGGGCGTTCGTCGCCTTGACGCCGGCTTCGCGCAGGCGTGCCGCGAAGGCCTCGCCCTCGTCGCGGAGCACGTCGGCCTCGCCGGTGATGACGAGGGTCTCGGGCAGGGTCGCGAGCACCTCGAGCGGCGCACGGAGCGGCGACACCGTGGGCAGGGCACGCACGGCCTCGTCGGTCGTGTACTGGTCCCAGTACCACTGCATGCCGGCGCGGGTGAGGAAGTATCCCTCGGCGAACTCCTCGTACGAACCGGTGTCGAACGCGGCGTTCGTCACCGGGTAGAAGGCGACGAGCTTCACGAACTCGACGTCCCCACGCTCGGCGGCGAGGAGTGCCAGGGCGATCGCCATGTTGCCGCCGACCGAGTCACCCGAGACCGCGAAGCGCGAGGCGTCGAGCCCCTTGTCGCCACCCTCCTTGACGACCCACTGGGCCGCGGCGTACGACTGCTCGAGTGCGACCGGGTGGCCGACCTCGGGCGAGCGGTCGTACTCCGGGAACACGACGGCGGCGTTCGACCCGATGGCGAGGTCGCGCACCAGGCGGTCGTGGGTGTGGGCGTCGCCGAAGACCCAGCCGGCACCGTGCACGTACAGGATCACGGGCAGGTTCGCGGTGGTGCCGGCCGGCTTGACCAGGCGGATCTTCACGGTGCCGGTGGGACCGCCCTCGATCTCCAGCCACTCCTCGTCGACCTCGGGCTTGAAGATGGGGGAGTCCTGCACGGAGTCGACCGCCTTGCGTCCCTCGGCGGGCGGCAGGTCGTTCAGGAACGGCGGGTTCGACGTAGCGTCGACGAACTCCTGGGCGGCGGGCTCCAGGGCGATGTGCTTCGGGTTTCCGGTCATGGTGGGCTCCTCGTTGGTCGCTGGTGACGGATGGTGCGTGGCGTGCTCCACGCTGACAGGAGGCCCGTCCCGGCAGCATCCGTCAGGTGACGTATCCGGCACCCAGCGTCCAGAGCCGCTCCGCGTCGCCGTGGTCCAGCGCGTACCGCGCCACCCCGCGGTCGTGGCCGGTGCCGTCGTCGAGCACCGGTGACTCCTGGTTGTCCTCGAAGTACCGCCCGGTCACGCCGGCGACCAGCGGGGAGGCGACCAGCAGTGCCGAAGTCGCCGCGCCCTGCGCCGGCGTCTTGAAGAACGGCTGCTCGATCCGGTTGCCGTCGTCGTCGAGCGCGCCCATCGCCCGGAGCGTCGCGTCGTCGAGGTGGCGCTGCAGTCGGGTCGTGATCCAGCCGGGCATCACGGCGTTCGCGGTGACGCCGTGCTCCGCCCAGCGGTCGGCGACGCCCACCGCGAGGAGCACGTCGGCCGTCTTCGACTGCGCGTAGGCGGCCCACCGGTCGTACGGACGCACCGCGAAGTGCGGGTCTTCGAAGTGGAACGGGGAGCGCAGGTGCGCGGTCGAGCTCACCGTCACCACCCGCGCGGACCCGGCCGCGAACAGGTGCTCCCGCAGGCCGAGCAGCAGGGCGAAGTGGCCGAGGTGGTTCGTCGCGAGCTGCATCTCCCAGCCCGATGCGGCGAGCTGCTTCTCGGGCAGGGCCATCACGCCGGCGTTGGCGACCACCCCGTCGACCGGGCCCTGCCACGCGTCGGTGAAGCGGCGCACGGAACCAAGGTCGCTGAGGTCGAGCGCTCGCGGCACGACCCGGCCACGAGCCTCCAGTTCGGCGAACGCCGCATCGGCGCGGGCCGTGTCGCGCACCCCGACGACGACCTCGGCTCCGGCGCCGGCGAGGGCGCGGACGGTCTCCGCGCCGATGCCGGAGGCGCCTCCGGTCACCAGGTACCTGCGGCCGTGCAGGTCCACGCCGGCGAGGACGTCGGCCGCGGTGGCGGATGCGGAGAAGGGGGTGCGGACGGGGTCAGACATCGTCGCGCTCCGTCCGTGCCGTGGCGAGCCGCTCGAGGATCCGGGCCAGCTGCTGCGGCATGTCCCCGGGCTTCCGGGCGGTGACGAACTGGCCGTCCTCGACGACCGGCTCGTCGATCCAGGTGCCGCCCGCTGCACGGACCTCGTCGGCGACCTCGTGCCAGGACGTCAGGCTGCGTCCGTCGACCAGCCCGGCGGAGGCCAGGACCTGGGGTCCGTGGCACACGGAGCCGATGAGTCGGCCCGTGGCGGCGAAGTCCCGGACGAACGACAGGGCCTCGGGGACGGTCCGGACCTCGGCCGGGGCCAGGCCGCCGGGGATGAAGACCGCGTCGTAGTGCTCGGCGGTGGCGTCCGCGACGCGCTGCAGCCCGGTCCGCAGCGACAGGCCGACGTACCCGGTGAGGGTCCCGCCGTCGGGCGTCAGGACGTCGACGTCGTAGCCGGCCTCGACGAAGCGGTAGTAGGGGTAGAAGAACTCGACGTCCTCGACGCGGTCCGCGGTGACGATCGCGATCCGGCCGACCGGGGGTCGGTCGGCGCGGATCGGGGCGCGGTTGTCGGTGACGTGGCGGTCGGTGGTGGTGGGCACGGTGGTCACTCCTTCGGCGTCGAGGCCGTTGCCTCGGCATTGTTTGACAAGCATCAAACCATTGGGATCATCCCTGATAGGTTTGATGCATGTCAAACGAAGAGTCGACGGTCGGGCACGACCCCTTCCCCCTGCCCGCCGTCGAGGACCTCGAACTGGTGCGGGTGCTCCGGGCGGCCGGTGACCCCGCGCGACTGGTGATCATCGAGCGGCTGTCGGACGGCGACCACCACCCGTGCAACCTCACCGACTACCGGCTCGACATCCACAAGACGACGCTCTCGCACCACTTCAAGGTGCTGCGCGAGTCGGGGCTGACGCGGACGCGGGTGACGGGGCGCGAGCACGCCGTGCAGCTGCGCCGGGACGCGCTCGACGCGCGCTGGCCAGGGCTGCTCGACACGCTCGTCGCGGCTGCGGTGCGGGACGACCCCGAGGCGCGGGCGGCGCCCGAGGTGTCGCCCCCGGGCTAGCGGCGAGCCGCTGCCGCCAGTGCGGCGGTCATGCCGGCCCGGTCGTGCCGGACCCCGTACGCCGGCTGGTCGCGCTCGTACCGCCAGCCCTCGCTGAGTGGCCCGACGTCGACCACGTCGAACCCGAACCGCTCGAGCAGCTCGGTGACGACGGCCTTCGCGTCCGCGTCGTCCCCGGCGACGGTCAGGGCTCGGCGCCCCGGCGTGCCCGCGGGGGACCCGTCCGTGGTGACGTCGGCGGCACCGAGGTTGTTGAACGCCTTGACGACCCGGGCGTCCGGCAGCGACCGCTGGAGCAGCTCGGAGGTGGTCGGCACCGCGCCCTGCTCGAGCTCGTCCACGGGTCCCAAGAACTCCGGGTAGTAGTTGCCGGTGTCGACGACGACCTTGCCCGCGAACGCCTCGGCCGGCAGGTCCCGGTAGCCGTTGATCGGGATCGAGACGACGACCACGTCGCCGGCCCGGGCGGCGTCGGCGACGGTGGCTGCTCCGGCACCGGGGGAGAGTTCGTCGATCAGCGACTCGAGCGTCTCGGGCCCGCGGGAGTTCGCGAGGACGACGTCGAGCCCGACGGCGATCGCGCGGCGGGCGATCTGCGCGCCGACGTTGCCGGCGCCGATGATGCCGAGGGTCTCGATGGGGGTGGTGGTCATGTGCTTCCTGTTCCTCGATCCGGATGGGTTCCGAGCAACGGTCGCTCGTCGACGCCGACGGCGGCATCCGTCACTCGACGTATCCGCGACGGGTCTCGGCAGGGCCGGTGGTGCCGAGCCGCGCGGGCCCCTACCGTGGGCACGTGCCGAGCGCGACCCGCCCCGACCAGCCGCACTGGCGCATCGCGCCGTGGCGGTTCCTCCTCTCGTCGACCCCGTGGCGGTCGGTGCTGTTCGTCGCCCTGACCGCCGCACTCGGGCTCGTCCTCGCGGCGCCGGTGGTGGCCACCTGGTTCGTCGCCCCCTTCTGGGCCGTGTTGATCGCCCGCTTCGAGCGGTGGCACCCGGTCGTGATCGGCGAGCCGCGCATCGCCGACCCCCGTGCTGTCCGCCGGAACCGCCCGGGAGGGATCCGCGAAAGACTGCGCGACCAGGTGGTCTGGCGCGAACTCGGGCACCTGGTCGTGTTCGCCGCCTTCGCCGCCGCCGGGTTCGCGCTCCTGGTGCTGACGCTGGTCGCCCTCGTGCTCGCCGTCCGCGCGTCGATCGGCGGCGCACCCCGGCCCGACGACGTCATCGGGAACGCGGTAGCCGGGCTGCACCTCGCCGCACCGGTCGTGCTGGCCGGGTCGATGGCGGTGCTCGTCGTCGCGCTCTACGGGTTCGCCGCCCTGGCGCTCGCCGAGGTGTCGATCGCCCGCACGCTGCTCTCCGGCCGGGCCGAGGTGCTCGAGCAGCGCGTCGAGGAGCTCACGTACTCCCGGCAGGCGTTGCTCGACGGGTTCGACGCCGAACGCCGGCGCATCGAACGCGACCTGCACGACGGCGCCCAGCAGCAGCTCACGGTGCTCGCGATGAACGTCGGCCTGCTCGTCGTCGAACTCGACGCGGCCCTCGCAGCGGCCGCGGAGCGGGACCGACCCGACCTCGACGCACTGCGCACCACGGCCGACCGGATCACCGACAACGTCGACGACGCCGCCCGGGCGCTGCGGGACAGCGTGCGCGGCATCCATCCCCGGGTGCTCGTCGACCACGGGTTCGGTGCCGCGGTCGACGAGCTGGCCGCGCGCTCGCCGCTGCCCGTCCGCGTCGACGTCCGCCTGCCGGAGCGGCTGCCGGCGCGGACCGAGACGGCGGCGTACTTCGTCGTGAGCGAGGCGCTCACGAACGCCGTCCGGCACGGTGCCGTCCACGCCGTGTCGGTGACCGCCGGGGCAGCGGACGGATGGTTCCGGCTCGAGGTGGTGGACGACGGGACGGGCGGTGCGGTGCCCACGCCCGGCGGTGGGCTCGACGGTCTGCGTGAACGTGCGGCGGTGCTCGGCGGGACGCTCGTGGTCGACAGCCCGGCGGGCGGCCCGACGGCGCTCCGGTTCACGGTGCCGCTGCACGCCGAGGCGGTGCCGCCACGCGACGCGGCCGTGCCCCTGCGCGCGGCCGTGCCCCTGCGCGATGCGGCCGTGCCCCCGCGCGAGCGTGACCGCACCGACTCGTGATCCAATGACGCTCGTGAAGATCTTCGTGGCCGAGGACTCCGTCCTCCTGCGTGCCGGCCTGGTCAGCCTGCTCGAACGCTTCGGGCACGCCGTCGTCGGGACGGCCGAGGACGCCGTCGGCCTGGTGTCCGGCGTGACCGCCCTCGTCGCGGCGGGGGAGGCCCCCGACCTCGTGCTCACCGACGTCCGGATGCCCCCCGACGGCACCGACGACGGGCTGCGTGCCGCGATCGCCCTGCGCCGGGAGCACGTCGGGCTGCCCGTGGTGGTGCTGTCCCAGTACGTGGCGGACGCCTCCGTGCAGGACCTGCTCGACGACGGCGACGGCGGTGTCGGCTACCTGCTGAAGGACCGCGTCGGCAAGGTGCCGACGTTCCTCCGGTCGCTCGAGACCGTGGCGGACGGTGGCGTCGTGGTCGACCCCGAGGTGGTCCGGCACCTCACCGGGGGCCGCGCCGCACCCAGCCCGCTGTCCCGCCTGACCGACCGTGAACGGACCGTGCTGACGCACATGGCCGAGGGCGCCTCGAACGCCGACATCGCCGCGGCGCTCCACCTGTCGGACGCCGCCGTCGCCAAGCACGTCGGCAACGTGTTCACGAAGCTCGACCTGACACCGGACGACGCCAACCGTCGTGTCCGTGCGGTGCTCACCTACCTGCGCGAACAGCGCTCCGAACAGCGCTGAGGAGCCGGAGATGACGACCATCGGACTGCGCCGCATGGTGCCGCGCGACCCCGACCAGCGACACCGGGCCGCGAGCCCCCTGGAGCTCCTGTTCGACCTGGTGTTCGTCGTCGCGGTCGGCTTCGCCGCGACGAACCTGCACGAGATCGAGGTCGAGGGACACGTCACCTCCGCCGTCCTCTCCTACGGGCTGGTGTTCTTCTCGATCTGGTGGGCCTGGATGAACTTCACGTGGTTCGCCACGTCGTTCGACACCGACGACTGGCTCTACCGGGTGATGACCTTCGTGCAGATGGCCGGGGTGCTCGTCCTCGCCGCCGGGGTGCACGCGGCCATGGTCGAGAACGACTTCACGATCGGCATCATCGGCTACGTCGTCATGCGGCTGGCCCTGGTCGGGCAGTGGATCCGCGCCGCCGCATCCTCCACCCGCTACCGCCGGACCGCCACCCTGCACGCCGTCGGCATCACGGTCGTGCAGCTGCTCTGGGTGCTCTCCCTGGCCCTGCCCGACGACGTCTGGGGGTACGCGGCACCGTTCCTCGTGCTCGCCGAGCTGTCCGTGCCGATCTGGGCGCAGACCTCGACGGGGACGGCCCCGTGGCACACCCGGCACCTGGCCGAGCGGTTCTCCCTGTTCACCCTCATCGTCCTGGGCGAGGGGCTGGTGGCCTCGGCCGGCGCGGTGATCGACGCCCTCTCGCACACCGAGCACCTCGGAGCCCTGCTGGCGCTCGCGGGCTGCGGGCTGGTGATCACGGTCGGCATGTGGTGGATCTACTTCTCACGCGAGCAGCACGCGCACATCCGCTCGCTGCCCACCGCGCTCGTGTTCGGCTACGGCCACTACTTCGTCTTCGCCGCCGCCGGTGCCCTGCCGGCCGGCATCGAGGTCGCGGTCAGCGCCGACGCCGGACACGTCGAGCTGTCCTCCGCCTCGGTCGCCGCGACCGTCGCGGTACCGGTCGCGGTGTTCGTGCTGTCGATCTGGGCGCTCGCGATCCGGCCGTCGCTGTCGGCACGGGCCAACGCCGTCGTGGTGGCCCTGGTGCTCGTGGTCCTCGCGTCGATCGCGGTGCCGGCGGTGTCGTTGCCGGTCACGGCGCTCGCCGTGGCGGCGGTCGTCGTGACCCTCGAGGTCGCGTCCGCACGGACCGACACCTGACGGACGACGGACGGGAGGCACAGCGCCAGCTGGCACCGTGCCTCCCGTCCGTCAGGTGGTCGCGTCGACCACCCGTCAGCGCTCGGGGTGCTCCGTCGCCGACGTGTCGGCCGACGTCGGACGCGCGTCCAGGCTCGGGTCGACCGCCGGGTCGGCCGAGACCGACGACGGCCGCACCGGGAAGTCCTCGAGCGCACCGGCCTCCACCGCCGAGGACGCGGTTCCGCGGCCGCCGCGCACCCGGTTCTTCACCGCGGCCCACGGACGGCCGAGGCCGGACCGTGCCGGACGCTCGGTCGGCGCCTCGACCTCGAGGCCGTAGTAGGCGCCGACGTGCTCGAGCAGGACCTCGCGCTCGGCCTTGTCGTAGGCGCGGCGCTCGCGCGTGAAGGCGATGATCGTCGACCAGCAGGTCAGGATCAGGACGACGCTGAACGGCAACGCGGTCGTGATCGCCGCGGTCTTCAGGGCGTTCAGTCCACCGCTGAGCAGCAGGGCGACGGCGAGCAGTGCAGCGACACCGGCGAAGAAGACCCGCAGCCAGTTCTTCGGCTCGATGTCACCGCCCGACGCGATCATCGCCATCACGAGCGAACCGGAGTCCGACGAGGTCACGAAGAACACGCCGATGAGCAGGATCGCGCCGTAGGTCAGGACCATGCCGGCGGGCAGGTCGCCGAGGACCGCGAACAGCGACCCCTCGATGTCGACCGAGCCGTCCGAGCCGATCAGGCCGCCCGAGCCGTCGGTCTGGCGGTGGATCGCGGTGCCGCCCAGGACGGCGAACCACAGCAACGTGAGCGCGGTCGGCACCAGGAGGACGCCGAACACGAACTGGCGGACGGTGCGGCCCTTGGAGATGCGGGCGATGAAGACACCGACGAAGGGCGCCCACGACATCCACCAGCCCCAGTAGAAGGTGGTCCAGGCGCCCTGCCAGGCCTCGCCCTCGGCGCCCTGCTGCGCGGTGACGTTGAACGACAGGCCGACGATGTTCTGCAGGTAGGAGCCGATCGACTGCACGAAGTCGCGGAGCAGGAACTGCGTCGGCCCGACGATGAGCACGAACAGCAGCAGTGCCGCGGCGAGCAGCAGGTTGAAGTTCGACAGGATCTTCATGCCCTTGGTCACGCCGGTGACGAGCGAAACGATCGTGACGGCGGTGATCACCGCGATGATGGCGATCTGGCTGACGATGCTGCTGTCGGCGATGCCCGCGCTCTCGAGTCCGGCGCCGATCTGGATGACCCCGAGGCCGAGCGAGGTCGCGACGCCGAACAGCGTGCCGACCAGGGCGACCACGTCGATCAGGTTGCCCCAGCCGCCGCGCACGCGGTTGCCCAGCAGCGGTTCGAGGGCCCAGCGGATCGACACCGGGCGACCCCGGCGGTGGATCGCGTACGCCAGGGCGAGGCCGAGGACGACGTAGATCGCCCACGCGTGCAGGCCCCAGTGCAGGAACGTCTGCGTGAGGGCCTGCTGCGCGAGCTCCTTCTCGTTGCCGGTGACGCCGGGGCGCGGGGAGGCGAAGTGGCTGAGGGGCTCGGAGACGCCGTAGAAGACGAGGCCGATGCCCATGCCGGCGGCGAAGAGCAGTGCGAACCACGAACCGGTCGAGAACTCGGGCTCGTCCTGGTCCTTGCCGAGCTTGATGTCACCGAAGCGGCTGAAGCCGACGAACAGCGAGAAGCCGACGAAGAACGCGGCGATCAGCACGTAGTACCAGCTGAAGTTCTTGACGATGCCGTCCTGCAGACCGAGGAACAGCGCCTCGGCGGTGGAGGGTGAGATCAGGGTGAAGGCCACGAACCCCAGCACGATGACGGCGGCGGGCCAGAACACCCACCGCCGCAACTGCGGTGTCGTGGTCACGGGTCCGGGCAGGGGAGGAGTGGTGCTTGCCATGCAGTCCATGGTGCCCGCTCGCGTTCCTGTACGTTCGCCCAGGCGTGTCGTGGCCGACGATGCGCTCCGCGCCGTCTCCGTCCCAGCGCGCCGCGTGCTCGTGGACCAGGCGGCGACTCGCGGCCGTGGACGCGCGCTTCGGCGGACGGGAGGCGCGGGGCGGGATGGCACTGTGCCTCCCGTCCATGGGGCGCACCGACCACTGCCACATGCGATTACAACGTTGACGTGCGCTTTACAGCGCTGTAAACAGGAGCCTGCGCGACGATGCGCAACGAGGGAGAGACCCGATGGTGGGAAGCAGGACCGCAACACTCCAGGCCGCGGTGAGCCGGCGGGGGTTCCTCGCGGGCGCGGCCGGTGGCATCGCACTCGGCACGATGGCGCTCGCCGGGTGCGCGACCCCGGGGCGTGCCGCCGGTGGTGCCACGACGCTCCGCTTCTACGAGCAGAAGCAGGAGGTCATCGCCTACTTCGACAAGCTGCTGCGGAAGTTCGAGGGGGAGCACGCCGGCTTGTCGGTCGTGCACGACAGCACGGCGGCCATCGCCCCGCAGTTCGTGCGCGGCGAACCGGCCGACGTCGGGTGCTTCAACGACAACCTCGAGCTCGCCCGGTACATCTCGCGCGGCGTGCTCAGCGACCTCAGCGACCTGCCGTCGGCAGCGCGGGTCCGACCGGACATCGACACCCTGACGAACCAGTACGCGAAGTTCGAGGACCGCACGAGCGTGCTGCCGTACTCGCTCGCGGCGGCCGGGGTGATCTACAACAAGCGGATCTTCGCCGAGCACGACCTGCCGGTCCCGACGACGTGGGACGAGTTCGTCGAGGTCTGCCGGACGCTGCAGAAGGCCGGCATCACGCCGATCTACGCCACCGACCGGGACACCTGGACGCTCTGGCAGGGCCTGTTCGACTACTCGGTGGGCAGCCTCGTCGACACCGGCTCGTTCTTCCGCAGGATGAAGGCCCTCGGCGCCGACGTCGGGCCGGACTCCGAGGTGTCGTTCGAGAAGGACTTCGCGGTGCCGATGGAGCGCGCGAAGACCATCTCGTCGTTCTTCAACCGCGACCACGCCACCCGGGCCTACGCCGACGGCAACCTGGCGTTCGGCAAGGGCGAGGCCGCGATGTACCTGCAGGGCCCGTGGGCGCTCGGGCAGATCGCGCTCATCGACGAGAAGTTGCCCGTCGGCACCTTCGCCCTGCCGGTGTCGAACGACCCGGCCGACCGCAAGGCTCGGGTCAACATCGACCTCGGGCTCTGGATCCCCACGGCGTCCGAGCACCCGGAGCAGGCGAAGGAGCTCGTCGAGTTCCTCATGCAGCCCGAGGTCATCGACGCCTACAACCGCGACAACCTGGCGTACTCGCCTCGCATCGACGCACCGCCGCAGCAGGACGAGCGCCTCGCCGGCCTGCAGCAGTACGTCGACGACGCGGCGTTCTACCAGGGCGCCGGCACCTTCATCCCCACGTCGATCCCGCTCGGCAACTACCTGCAGTCGGCGATCCGGAGCGGGGACTTCACCTCGATGCTGCAGCGGCTCGACTCGGACTGGCGGCGGCTCGCCGGCCGTTCCGCGACGGTCTGAGCCGGACCAGGACACAGGAGCCACCATGACCATGCAGACCCCGCTCTCCCGCGACACCGACCCGGAGACCTCCGGACCGGCGACCGACGCCGCCCGCACGCACCGACGTGTGGGCGCGCGCGGTGTCGGTTCACTCAGCCGCACCGAGGGCATGTACTACCTGTTCCTCGTGCCGGCCCTCGTGCTGTTCACGGCGTTCGTCGTCGCCCCCGCCTGCGTCGGCGTGTTCTACAGCTTCACCGACTACCTCGGGTTCGGGCAGTGGGACTTCATCGGCGTCGAGAACTACAAGGCGCTCGTCTCCGACCCGGCGATCCTGGCGTCGTACGGCTTCACGCTCGGCTTCGCGGCCGTCACCGTCGTCGTCACGCAGGTCGTCGCGCTGTCCCTGGCGATCGCCCTGGCGAAGAAGATCCGGTTCGCCGCCGGGTTGCGGTCGGTGTTCGTCATCCCGATGGTGATCTCAGGGATCATCGTCGCCTACGTGTTCAACTTCCTGTTCTCGAACACCGTGCCGGCCCTGGCCACGAGCGTCGGTTTCGGCCCGCTCGAGCAGAGCATCCTCGGCGACCCGAACCTCGCCTGGCTCGCGATCGTGATCGTGTCCGCCTGGCAGACCGTGCCCGGCGCGCTCCTCATCTACACGGCGGGTCTGACGTCCATCCCCGAGGAGCTGTACGAGGCCAGTGCGCTCGACGGCGCGACCGGCTGGAAGCAGCTCCGCTCGATCACGCTCCCGCTGCTCGGCGGCTTCATCGTCATCAACACCGTGCTCGGCGTGAAGGGCTACCTCGGCGCCTACGACGTGATCGTCGGTCTGACCAACGGCGGCCCCGGCAGCGCGACGAGCAGCGTCGCGATGACCATCTTCGGCGGCTTCACCGGCGGCGACTACGCCTACCAGATGGCGAACGCGACCGTGTTCTTCATCATCACCGTCCTCATCTCCGTGCTGCAGCTCGCGGCGACCCGCGGAAGGAACCTGCGACTCGCATGACCGCCATCGACACACGACCCCCGACCGACACCCGCGCCGTGACCACCGGCGGCGCCGGTCGTTCCGGCCGCGGCCACCGCCGACGACTGGGCGGTACGAACTGGACCCTGACCGTGGTCCTCGGCCTCGCGTCGCTGACCGTGCTCATCCCGCTGTACGTGACGCTCTCGATGGCGTTCAAGACGACCGAGCAGTCCGTCGACGGCAACGCGCTCTCGCTGCCGTTCCCGTTCAACCCGGGCTCCTTCGCCGAGGCGTGGCAGCTGACCCGGTTCCCGGTGTCCTTCTCGGTGTCCCTCGGCGTCGCGGCGCTCACCGTCGTCGCCACGCTGCTGCTCAGCTCGTTCGCCTCGTACGCGATCGTCCGGAACTGGCACAAGCGGTTCTTCCGCTACTCGTTCGTCTACCTGCTCGCGGCGATGTTCCTGCCGTTCCCGGTAGTGGCGCTGCCGCAGATCAAGCTGACCGCCGAGATCGGCCTCGACAACCCGATCGGCGTCGGGATCCTGCACGCCATGTTCCAACTGTCGTTCAGCGTGCTGCTCTACTCGGCGTACCTGCGGTCGATCCCGGTGGAGCTGGAGGAGAGCGCCCGCATCGACGGGGCATCCACGTGGCAGATCTTCTGGCGGATCATCCTGCCGCTCCTCGGCCCGATGAACGCGACGGTCGGCATCTTCGCGTTCCTGGCATCGTGGAACGACTTCATGATGCCGTCGCTCATCACGGCGGATCCGGGGTTGCAGACCCTGCCCGTGGTGCAGAACATCTTCCAGAGTCAGTTCGGCACCAACTACAACGTCGCCTTCGCCTCGTACCTGATGGCGATGGCGCCCACGATCATCGTCTACCTGTTCGCGCAGCGCTGGGTCATCAGCGGCGTGACGCAGGGCGCGGTCAAGAGCTGAGAGGCACCACGTGAGCAGCACCACCGGCACCAGCACCACCACCACCACCGGCACCACCAGCGCCGTCCTTCCCACCATCCGTCCGTTCCCCGGTTCGGACCCGGTCGCCGACCCCGCAGCCGTCGTCACCGGCGACCACTGGCGCATCACCGTGCTCGACGCCGGGGCGTTCCGCATCGAGTGGAGCGACGACGGCGGGTTCGAGGACCGGGCATCGACCTTCGCGATGCGCCGCCGCCTGCCCGTGCCGGCGTTCACCGTGGAGCGGACGGCCGCCGCCGACGGCACCGGCACCGCCGCCGGCGTCGTCGTCACCACCGACCGCGCCCGACTGCGCTACGACGGCCGCCCGTTCAGCCCGAGCGGCCTGGTCGTCGAGACCACCGGCCCGGACGCCAACCGCTGGCGCTGGGGGCAGGAGCCGCGCGACCTCGGCGGCACCGGCCGCACCCTCGACGACGTCGACGGCCGGATGCCGCTCGAACCGGGGATCCTGGCCCGCGACGGCATCACCGCGCTCGACGACAGCGAGTCGTTCCTGTTCGCCGACGACGGCTGGATCGGCACGCGGGTCCCCGGGCGCCGCGACGTCACGGTCTTCGCGTACGGCCGCGACTACGACGCCGCGCTGCGCACCTACCACGCGGTCTCCGGGCCGCCGTCGCGGATGCCGCGGTGGGCACTCGGCAACTGGTGGAGCCGGTACCACCCGTACAGCGACACCTCGTACCTCGAGCTGCTGGACCGCTTCGCCGACGAACACCTGCCGTTCTCGGTCGCCGTCATCGACATGGACTGGCACCGGGTGGACTCGGTCCCGCCGCGCTTCGGCAACGGCTGGACGGGGTACTCGTGGGAGCCGTCGCTGTTCCCGGACCCGCGGGCGTTCCTCGCCGAACTGCACCGCCGGGGGATGCGCACGACGCTGAACCTGCACCCGGCCGATGGCGTGCGGGCGTTCGAGGACGCCTACCCCGCGGTGGCGCGCGCGATGGGGGTCGACCCGGAGACCGAGCAGCCGATCCCGTTCGACCCGACGGACCGCCGGTTCCTGCAGGCGTACTTCGAACAGCTGCACCGCCCGCTCGAGGAGCAGGGCGTCGACTTCTGGTGGATCGACTGGCAGCAGGGCCGCGAGACCGGGCTGCCCGGGGTCGACCCGCTGTGGCTGCTCAACCACTTCCACCTGCTCGACTCGGCGCGACACACCGCGTCAGGCGCAGGCGCAGACGCAGACGAAGCTGCAGCCCCGGTCGACGGCATGACCTTCTCGCGCTACGCCGGCCCCGGCAGCCACCGCTACGCCGTCGGGTTCTCCGGCGATGCCGTCGTGTCGTGGGCGTCCCTGGCGTTCCAGCCCGAGTTCACCGCCACCGCCGCGAACATCGGCTACCCCTGGTGGAGCCACGACATCGGCGGCCACACCCGCGGCGTCCGCGACGACGAGCTCGCCACCCGCTGGGTGCAGTTCGGGGTGTTCTCGCCGATCATGCGTCTGCACTCGGCGAACAACCCGTTCATCCGCAAGGAGCCGTGGGTGTTCCCGGCCGAGGCGCGCGCAGCGATGGGCGAGGCGCTCCGCTTCCGCCACCGCCTGGTGCCGTACCTGCACACGATGAACCACGGCACCGCCGAGGGAACCGCGCTGGTCCGGCCGCTCTACCACCTGGAGCCGCGCCGCGACGAGGCGTACCGGGTGCCGAACACCTACGCGTTCGGCTCGGAGCTGCTCGTCGCCCCGATCGTCGCACCCCGCGACCCGGTCAGCCGGCACGGGGTCGCCCGGGCCTGGTTGCCGCCGGGCACCTGGACCGACGTCTTCACCGGCACGGTGTACGCGGGCGACCGGTTCGTCGACCTGCACCGCACGCTCGACACGGTGCCGGTCCTGCTGCGCGCCGGCGGGATCCTGCCGCTCGCCGCGGCCGACCAGCTCGACGCCACCGTCAACCCGACGGCGTTCGAGGTCCTCGTCGCCCCGGGTGCCCCGGGTGCCTTCACCATGGTCGAGGACCACGAGGGCGAGGGCAGCCGCACCGCCCGGACACGTCTCAGCTGGGACCCCGAGCACGCCGAGTTCCGGGTGCACGCCACCACCGGAGCCCTCGACGTCGTCCCCGCCCACCGCGAGTGGCGGATCACGTTCCTCGCCGCACCTGCCGACGGCCAGGAGCCGTCGGCGCGTTCGGCCGACCGGTTCTCGGTCGACTTGTCGGTCGACTCCGCGTCGGGTGGCTCAGTCACGCTGGTCGGCGCACCGGTCGTCGGTGTCGACGCGCGGGACGCCGTCCGGCGGGTCCTCGAGGGCGCGCAGGCCGGCAACCCGGAGAAGCTCGAGGCGTGGGAGGTCGTGGCGAAGGACCTGCCGCGTGCGGAGCGCATCGTCGAGCTCGGCACCGTGGGCCTGCCGAACGCCCTGCGGGACGTCGTCGTCGAGCTGCTCGGCAGCGTGCACCCGGGGGAGTCGACTCCCGCAGGCCGCTGACGGCAGGCGACGTGGGACGAGGCGGAGGGGAGGCCCGTGGCCGGGCCCGCCACGTGCCCTGGGACCGGCCACACTGCGGACTGGAGGCTCGTGGCCGGGCGCGCGCCGGGCCTCCTGTCCGTCGTCAGGCGCCCTGGTGCGCCGCCCGGTCGGACGTGCCGTCCGCGTACGGCGCGCTCTCGCCGACGAGCAGGCGGTGGCCGACCGTGACGAGCCGACCGGGCACCTCGGAGCCGTCCATCCGCTCGACCAACAGGTCGAGGGCAGTGCCGGCGAGGGCGACCGTGTCGGGTGCGACGGAGGTCAGACTCGGCACCAGGCTCGACCCGAGGCCGACCGCGTCCCAGCCGACGACCGCGACGTCACGGGGCGCGTCCAGGCCGCGCAGGCGCATCGCCCGGAGCGCCCCGAGCGCCGCCAGGTCGTCGCGGCAGAGCAGCCCGTCGACCTGCAGGCCGGCGTCGAGCGCCGCACCGAAGGCGACTTCGGCACCGGCGGCGTCGCCGACCTCGCGGGGGACCAGCAGCGCGTCGTCGAGCGGCAGGCCCGCGGCGACGAGTCCGGCGCGGTAGCCGTCCAGGCGCAGGCCGGACGTGCGCGAGGACGGCCCGGTCTCGTGCCCGAAGAACCCGATGCGGCGACAACCGAGCGCGACGAGGTGCGCGACGGCCTCGGCGGCGGCGCCGGCGTTGTCGATGACGACCTGGTCGGCGTGCGGCGGCCGGACGTCCTCGCCGAGGAACACCACGGCGGTGTCCCCGCGGATCCGGTCGATCGTCTCGGGCGTGAGCACCTGGGGGTGGATCACGACCCCGTCGACCACGCCGGCCTCACGCCCCCGCACGGCGGAGCGCTCGCCGTCCGGGTCGCCGGCGGTCTCCTCGAGCAGGAGCTGGTAGCCGCGGTCGGCGCAGACCCGCGAGAAGACGTGGGCGAGCTCCGCGAAGTAGGGGCGACGCAGGTCGGGGAACGCGAAGGCGAGCATGTTCGACCGCCCGGTCGCGAGTGACCGGCCCGACACGTTCGGCCGGTAGCCGAGCTCGTCGATGGCGGCCTGTACCCGGCTGCGCATGGGGTCGCTGACGTGCTGGTAGCCGCGGACGACGTTGGACACGGTCTTCATCGAGACACCGGCGTGCGCGGCGACGTCCTGCAGCGTGACCTTGCCCATCCGCTCACCGTAGCGGGCGGAGGGTCGGGGTCCGGCGGACCGACCGGGCCAGCGGTGTCGACGGGGCGTGCTCAGGCGCGCTCCGGCCTGCTCGTCAGGGGACGAGTCGGCGCTGCACGATCGCGCGGGCGACCTCGGAGAGTGCTTCGTGGTGCTCGAGCGCGTACCCGCGGATCACGGCGAAGGCGTCCTCGATCGAGACGCCCCGCAGGTACGACACGACACCCTTGGCCTGCTCGATCACCTCACGCGAGCCGATCGTGCGCTGCAACTGTGCGCGGACGACCTCGTGCTCGCGCAGGGACCGTTCGTGCAGGATGCCGATCGTCGCCACGTCGGCCAGGGCCCGGGCGACGCGCAGGTCCGTCTCCCCGAGGGAACCGGGGCCGACACCGAACAGGTTGAGCGTGCCGATGACGTTGCTCCCCAGCCGCAGCGGGACGGCGTGCACCGACCGGAACCCGAGCGCGAGCGCACCCGTGCGGAACATCGCCCACTCCGCCGGTGCCGACTCGATGTCCGGACACGTCACGGCCCGTCCGGTCGCGAACGAGGTCATGCAGGGGCCGGCCTCGGCGTCGAGCTGCAGGACCTCGACGAGCCGGGTGGCCTCGGACGTCGAAGCCACGACCTCGAGCTCCTGGTCGTCGTTCGCCAGCAGGATGCCCGCGGCGTCGATGCCGAGCACGTCGGCGCAGGTCTCGACCAGGGTCTGCAGGAGCTCCAGGACGTCGTACGCATCCACCAGGGTGTCGGCGAGCGATGTGAACGTCTCGAGGATCTGTGCTTCTCTGCCTGCCGTCGTCACTGGACCTCCTCGATCAGGTCGCCTCGTTTCTCGAACCGGACCGTGCCGTCCAGGATCTGCTCCGCCACCCGCCGCATCGTCCTCCGACGGGCGAACGCGTGGCCCTGCAGCAGCAGGTAGGCGTCCTCGGGGCTGATGTCGAGCTGCGCGAGCACGACCCCGGTGGCCTGGTGCACCACGCGACGCGACGAGGGACTCCGGTCGAGCAGGGCGTCGTCCTCGTCCGCGATCGAGCGGAGGGCTCTGCGGAGGACCCGGCGGCTGACGGCCGAGGCGAGGGTCATGGCCTGCCGCACCGTGTCGTCCTCGATCGTGGCGGGCCGCGGCACGTACACGTCGACCGCGCCGAGCGGGAACGGGCCGAACGCGACCGGGAACGCGAAGACCGCACCGACCGGTTCGCTCCGGACAGCCTCGTTGAAGGCGGGCCACGCGGCGTTCGGATGACGGACGACGTCGGTCTCCAGGACCGGGGCGTCCTTCGCCAGGGCGGCCCAGCACGGGCCCTCGGACAGGTCGAACTGGATCTCGTCGACGCGGACGGCGACCTGGTCCGTCGCCGAGACGGTCTCGCTGGGGCAGAGTTCACCGAACGTCGAGATCGCGACGCCGCCCATCGGCAGCGCGAGCGCGATCGGCCGACTGAGTTCGTCGTCGGCGATGTCCGCCGACCGGAGCGCACGGAGTGCACGCTCGAATGCGTCATCCATGGTCGCCTTCCCTGCCGTGATCCGATCCTACGCGCTGTCCCGTTCCGGACGATCCGGACGGCGCAGGCGCGCTGGACGGCGGTCCTGCGCGCCAGGCCGGCAGTTCGACCGGCGGGTACGACCCCTGCTCGTCCTGCACCCGGAGCATCGCGTCCAGGGCGACCAGGCTCACGCCGGACGTCTCGCGCACGACCGCCCGCACCGCGTTGCCGAGCAGGAACGCCATCAGGTCCTCGCTCCCGCCGTCGGGCCGGTAGTCGCGCCACGGGCCGGACCCCGCTCGCTGCAGGGCCCCGGTGAGCACGGCCTTCGGGTCGTCGACGTCGACCTCGCAATCGAGCACCAGGCGGAAGCGCCGCTGGTTCCGGTCCGACAGGCTCGGTGCGCCGTCCTCGTCCTCCTCCGGAACGAAGGAGCGCAACGCCGACGAGGGAGCGATCCCGTAGGCCGCACGGAAGGCCGCGGCCATCCGGCCCGCGTTGCTGAACTGCCAGCGCTCGGCGATCTCGGCGATGGTCTGCCGGTCCGGTGCGCCGGAAGCCGCCTGCAGATCACGCCGCACCCCCTCGAGCCGGACCGCCCGGAGGAACGTCCCCGGGGTCTGCCCGATCTCGGCCTGGAACCGTTTCTGCAGGCTCCGCGGCGACAACTGCACGGCCGCAGCGACGTCCGCGACCGTGATGTGGGTCGCCGCGTGCTCGTGGACGAACCGGAGGGCGTCACGTACCGCACGGGAGAGCCGGGGCGGGACGTCCTGGGTCGCACTGCTCCCGTCGGTCATGAGCCGACCGTACGGGAACCGTCGATGGTGCGCTCCCAGGGCCCGATCGAGGCCGAGCGAGGCCGAGCATGATCAGCCCTGTACGGCCCGAAGTCAACCCCTGACATTGCGGGAAGTGTCCTGTCGATACTGAAACTGTCTCGTGTGCCGCTGTTCTGGCGGTGCGCCACATCGAACCGACAGGGAGGCGCGATGGGACACCGACAGGGCTCCACGACCACGACCAGGATGACCGATGCCGTCGTCTGGCAGCAGGTCGTCCACACCGACCGGATCCGGGCGCTCGCCGCCACGGACCCGACCGACATCCGGGTGCAGCCGGTCGACTCCGGGTGCTGGCGCGTCGTCGACGCAGCTGCCGCCTGGGGTGACCCGGACATGCTCCTCGGGTTCATCGAGCGCACGGTCGACGGCTTCGACTGCACGCTCATGGCGGCGCTGCACGAGCACGACCGACGGGCCACCCTGCAGGACGCCCGCGCCTGGTTCGAGCACCACTGCGGACAGCACCTCGACGAGGCACCGTGCTGACCGCGGTCCACGGGACCGACACGGCCCGGACCGTCACCGCGCGGATCGACGCTCACCGACGTCGCACCGAACGCTCCGGTACCGACCGGGCCTTCGCGGCACGCGTGCTCGCCCAGGCCGGGCACGGCCGGGACGTGCGCTTCGACCTCGAGGACGACGCCTTCCGGCTGCCGTTCCGGTTCCGCTACCGGACCCGACGGGACGGCTGTGTGAGCCTCGTCACGGTGTCGGCGACCTCCGGTTTCTCCGGGGTCTTCCAACCCAACGACCGCATCGTCGTCGGGTGGTCGAGCACCGGCGGTGTCCGCGTCGCCGTCGACGGCGGGGTCGTCCTCGAGACCAGGCCCGGCACGCCCGTCCTGATGCCGACGTCCGGGGAGTTCTCGGTGCGTGCCCCGAAGGGCACGCTGCAGCTCGTGAGCATCGACCGGTCGCTCCTCGACCAGGTGGGCTCGTCGCTGGGAGCAGCAGCGCCGGGACTGCCGACCCGGGGAGCCGAGCCCGCCATCGCGGCGCTCGAACACCTGCGCCGGTGCGTCGAGCAGGTGGCCGTCACCGCGACGCGCGACGGGTTCACCTCGGGTGCCCGGACCGGTGCGCAGGTCGCGCTGGTCGAGGCCGTGCTCCGAGCCTTCGGGGTGCTGACGCCCGCGGTGCTCCGCCGTGCGGTGATGCCGTCGACGGTCGAACTCGCCGAGGCCTACCTCGAGGGCCATTGCGACCGGCCCTTGTGCCTCACCGACATCTGCGACGCCGTGGGTGTGAGCCCGCGGACCCTGCAGACGTCCTTCATGCGGGAGCACGGCGTCTCGCCGATGACGTTCCTGCTGCGGATGCGGCTCGACCGGGTGCACGCGGTCCTCGAGTCCAGCAGCCGGCACGAGACCAGCGTGAGCGAGGCCGCGATGGCCTGGGGCTTCCGGCACCTCGGGCGGTTCTCGGGGACGTACTTCCGTCGGTTCAGGGAGTACCCCGGGCAGACGTTGCGTGCATCGTCCGGGTCGTGCGCAGACGGTCCGGAGCGCCACGCGGGCTGAACCGGTGTGTCCGCGACGTGTTCCGGACACCACGGTGAACACGCAAGTTCGGCCCCTAGGGTCGCCACAAGCGCACTCGCGTGAACTCCCTCGAACCGGTTGAAGGACCGATCCGTACCGGAAGGCGGTCCACATGACCACCACTCCGCTCGCTCAGGGTTACACCCGCACTCGTCCCGCTACGGGTGCCCGCAAGGGCACCTCGACCTACTCCGCGCTGCTGGCGCAGGTGAAGGAGAACGGCCTGCTCCGCCGTCGTACCGGTTTCTACTGGGCACTGTTCGGCGCACTCGTCGGCAGTCTTGCCCTCACCTGGGTCGCGTTCGCGTTCCTCGGTGACTCGTGGTTCCAGCTGATCGTGGCCGGCGCGCTGGGCGTGCTGTTCACGCAGTTCGCGTTCCTGTCACACGAGGCCGCGCACCGTCAGGTGTTCGAGTCCCAGAAGTGGAACGACCGCGCGGGCCGCTGGCTCGGCACGTTCCTCGTGGGGCTCAGCTACTCGTGGTGGATGAACAAGCACACGCGCCACCACGGCAACCCGAACACCGTCGGCAAGGACCCCGACATCGCGCCCGACGGCATCCGGTTCCTGCCGGAGGACGCCGCGGCCGTCAAGGGCGGCGCGATGAAGACCTTCATGCGCTTCCAGGGGTGGCTGTTCTTCCCCCTCCTGACGCTCGAGGGCCTGAACCTGCACCGCTACGCGGTGATGTCGATCGTCACCGGCAACGGCACCAAGGCCGACAAGAAGCACCGCCTCATCGAGGGTGCCCTGCTCGTGGCGCGTTTCGCGATCTACCTGACCGTCGTGTTCTGGTTCCTGCCGTTCGGGATGGCGTGTGCGTTCCTCGGGGTGCAGCTCGCCGTGTTCGGCGTGATGATGGGCGCCTCGTTCGCCCCGAACCACAAGGGCATGCCGACCATCGCGCACGACGCGAAGGTCGACTTCTTCTCCCGCCAGGTGCGCACCTCGCGCAACATCCGTGGCGGCTGGTGGGTGTCGTTCCTGATGGGCGGCCTGAACTACCAGGTCGAGCACCACCTGTTCCCGTCGATGCCGCGCCCGGCACTGAAGCAGGCCCGCCTGCTCGTCCGTGACCACTGCGACACCCTCGACGTGCCCTACACCGAGACCACGCTGCTGCGGTCCTACGGCATCGTCGTCCGGTACCTCAATCGCGTCGGCCTCGCCGCCCGCGACCCCTTCGCGTGCCCGATGGTCGCGCAGCTGCGCATCCACTGACACCGTGCTGACCGCCATGCCGACGGGCACCGTCAAGTGGTTCGACCACAGCAAGGGGTACGGCTTCATCCACCCCGACGACGGGTCCCAGGACCTGTTCGCGCACTTCTCCAGCATCGTCGCGGCGACCGGCTCCCGGCCGCTCGCCCAGGACGACCACGTGCAGTACGAGATCGGGCCGGGCAAGAAGGGTCCGCAGGCGGACAACATCTCGATCATCCGCTGATCGGCACCACCACGAGCGACGCCCCGACCGGTCCGGTCGGGGCGTCGCTCGTTGCGCGCATGGCCGCGGCAGCCCGAGTCTCGGCCCCGCGGACAGGTTGCGGGTCCCGGTACCCGCAACCTGTCCGCGGGGCCGAGTCCCGGCAGGGGGCCGCCGGCCCGGCGCGCGGACACGACGGACGGGAGGCCCGGTGCCAGCTGGCACCGGGCCTCCCGTCCGTCCGTGCGCCCGTTCTTTCCCATCGCGCGCGCGTTCTTTCCCATCGCGCGCGCGTTGGTTCGCAAGAACGGGCGTACCTGGTCGAAACAACCCACCAGGTAGGCCCGGTTCCACCAGGTACGCCCGGTTCCACCAGGTACGCCCGGTTCCACCAGGTACGCCCGGTTCCGCTCGGCGCACGACGCACGACGCACGACGCAAGTCGGCCCGGGCCGCGCTGCTGCGTGGTCCGGGCCGACTGTGGTGGTGCGGGGTGTTACTTGATCTGGGCGGTGATGGTGGCGGTGCCGACGAGGAGGCCGCGCTTGACGGCGTCGGT
>NZ_QKLC01000030.1:0-16827 GCF_003224385.1 Curtobacterium sp. MCPF17_003
GCGGTGGCGCCCCCGCTCCGGCCCCGATGTCCCCGCGGTCCAGCAAGATCCTGGTCCGTTCGCTCATCGCCGGCGGCACGACGGGGCGGGGGTCCGCCCCGACCAGACGCGACGTCCGGAGCACCGCGGCACCACCGAGGCGGGGCAGGAGCACCGGAGCGAGGTACCGGGCGACGACCTCGATCACGCCGCCCCACAGGGCGAAGACGATCGGCGTCCACGGCGCGACGCCGATCGATCCCGACGCGTCCACGGAGCTCGTGCTGCTCACCTGGTACGAGGCGACGCCGGTGCCGAGGACGAAGAACAGCAGACCGAGTGCGAACCACACCAGCGGCGTGACGACCCAGTCCAGCGTGGTGCGGATCCGGTCGTTGCGACGGACGGCGAGTGCGAGTCCGGCCACGACCGAGGTGACGACGACGAACAGCACGACGAGCCAGGTCCAGCCGCCGGCCCCGCCGAACACCGAGGCGGTGTCGCTGGCGGACCCGAAGCCGGAGGTCCCCACACCACCGAAGAACCCGAGCGCGGTCAGCCCGACCGCGACGTTGCCGAGCAGCAGCGGCAACGCGGAGCCGGAGGACGGCTGGGCGATGAGGGCGACGACGAGGACGACGAGGGCGACCAGCACGACGAGGACCGTGAGCTGCGACGCGGCGACACGCAGTGTGCCGAGCAGCCGGGCGGCGAAGACGTTGCCACCAGCGAGGACGGAGGGCCGGGCGAGGAGCGCCGCCAGGGCACCGATGACGAACGCGCCGAGGATGCTGCCGACACCGACGGCGTGCACCGGCTCGATGACCGCGCCGGACACCGACGGGAACCGGATCGCGAACAGGGCGGCCGCGACGTTCGTGAGCACGGTGGTGACGAGGCCGGAGACCACCGCGGTGACGAGCACCTGCGTGCGACCGAGGCCACGCGTGCGGATCCGGCGGGTGAGCACGACGGCCAGGACGACCTGCGCGGCGAGCACCAGCACGGGCACCACGGCGAGCGAGCCCGAACCGGAACCGAGGAACCCGATGGACCCGGACAGGTGCAGTCGGCCGAGGTCGGCGAGGGCCACGAGCTGCGCCGGCGCACCGAGCAGGACGCTCACGCCGGAGAGCAGGGACTCCACGTCGGGGGCCGAGCCCGCGCCGAGGTCGGTGCCGGACCCGCTGGACGGAGCGGCCGCCCCGCTGCCGCCGGACGCGAGCAGCCCGACGGTGATGAGCAGTGAGAGCCCGGCGACGACGTACGCCGCGACCCAGCCGCCGACGGCGGCGAGCACGGCCGCCAGCCAGTCGCGACCGGACACGGAGCGCAGGAAGCGACCGAACGCATCGGACGGCTGCGCGGCGGGGGCGGGCTGACCCGACCACTGCTGCGGGCCTCCGGGATGCTGCTGCCAGGCGGGCTGGCCGTTCCAGGCGGGCTGGCCGGAACCGGGCTGGCCGGAACCGGGCTGGCCCGGACCGGGCTGCGACGGCGGGACGGGCTGGTCGGGCGGGTTGTCGCTCACGGCTGGGGGTCCTCTCCGACCGGGAGGCCGGCGCCGCACTCCAGCACCCGTGTCCCCCCGACACGTGCCTGCAGCGTAGCGGAACCGCCGATCCGCCGTGAGTGTGCTGTCCCCACGCTGGTAGTTTCGGCAGCGCGCCCGGCGCACCACGCCGGCCGTCGCACCCGTCGCACCCGACGCACCGACGCACCCGGCCCCGGCCGGGCGGAACGGAGATCTCACCACCCCATGCCTGCAGACCGCACCGAACAGACCCGCTACTCGTTCGTCGTCGCCTCCAACCGACTCCCGGTCGACCGCGTCGTCGACCAGGACGGCAACGAGGGCTGGCGGCACTCGCCGGGCGGCCTCGTCACCGCCCTCGAACCCGTGATGCGCGCGAACGACGGAGCCTGGGTCGGCTGGGTGGGGCAGGCCGAGGTCGAGGTGGCACCGTTCGACAACGAGGGCATCCACATCGTCCCCGTCCCGCTCTCCGACGACGACGTCGAGGAGTACTACGAGGGTTTCAGCAACGACACGCTCTGGCCGCTGTACCACGACGTCATCGAGCACCCGAGCTACCACCGCGACTGGTGGAACGCGTACAAGCGGGTGAACGAGCGCTTCGCCGCCCAGATCGCCGAGATCGTCGAGCAGGACGGCATCGTCTGGGTGCAGGACTACCAGCTGCAGCTCGTGCCGGCCCTGCTCCGTGCGAAGCGTCCCGACCTGACGATCGGCTTCTTCAACCACATCCCGTTCCCGCCGGTCGGCATCTACGCGCAGCTGCCGTGGCGTGCGCAGATCCTCGACGGGCTGCTCGGCGCCGACGTCATCGGCTTCCAGCGCCACGACGACGCCAGCGACTTCCTGCGCGCGGTCCGGCACATCAAGGGCTACACGACCAAGGGCACCACGATCGACGTCCCGGTGGACGACCCGGCAGCCCCCCGCAGCCGCAAGGGCATCACGGTCCGCCACGTCGAGGCCAGGCACTTCCCGATCTCCATCGACGCCGAGAGCTTCGAGGCGATCGCGCGGAAGCCCGAGGTGCAGGAGCGTGCGCGCGAGATCCGCGAAAGCCTCGGCAACCCGAAGACGGTGCTGCTCGGCGTCGACCGGCTCGACTACACCAAGGGCATCCGGCACCGCATCAAGGCCTTCGGTGAGCTCGTGGAGGACGGCCGCATCGCGGTCGAGGACGCCACCCTCATCCAGGTCGCGAGCCCGAGTCGCGAACGTGTCGACTCGTACGCTGCGCTCCGCGACGAGATCGAGCTGAGCGTCGGCCGCATCAACGGCGACCTCGGCGTCATCGGTCACCAGCCGATCTCGTACCTGCACCACGGCTACCCGCGCGAGGAGATGGTGGCGCTGTACCTGGCCGCCGACATCATGCTCGTCACCGCACTGCGCGACGGCATGAACCTCGTCGCGAAGGAGTACGTCGCCGCCCGCTTCGACAACGACGGGGTGCTCATCCTGTCCGAGTTCGCCGGTGCCGCCGACGAGCTCAAGCAGGCCGTGATCGTGAACCCGCACGACATCGGGGCGCTCAAGGACTCGATCGAGCGCGCCATCCAGATGCCGCGTCGCGAGCGGTCGACTCGCATGCGCGCGCTCCGCAAGCGCGTCCGCGACAACGACGTGGCGCGCTGGTCGCGCTCGTTCCTCGAGGCGCTCGACCGCCACGCGCCGCGGAACGCCCAGATCGACCCGTCCGCCGCCGACCCGCGCGAGCAGCACCGTGAGGCGCAGACCGACAACATGTCGATCTTCGACCAGGACGCCCAGTCCGCCAGGGCTGCCGAGGACACCCGGGAGGCACGTGATGACTGAGACCACCACCGACCAGACCGCCATCGACGCGGCACTCGAGACGCTCGCGGCTGCGCCGCGACTGATCGTCGCCCTCGACTTCGACGGTACGCTGGCGCCCTTCGCCGACGACCCCTCGCAGGTCGGCGCGTTGCCCGGCTCGTGGGCCGCGGTCCTGACCCTGCACCGTGCGAAGGACACCGAGGTGGTGCTCGTGTCCGGGCGTCCCCTCGGCAGCCTCGCCGCGGTGACCCACGCACCCGAGGACATGGCGCTCGTCGGCTCGCACGGTGTCGAGTGGCGCGTGGACGGCCACGCCGAGGCCGCGCTGTCCGATGACGAGGTCGGTCGTGTGGCACGGATCGGCGCTGCGCTCGACGAGGTCGGCGAACGGTTCCCGGGCGTCGTCATCGAGCACAAGCCCGCCGGGCACGGGGTGCACACGCGCCGCGTCTCCGCCGAGGTCGCTGCCGAGGCGAACGCGGCGGCGAGCCGTGCGGCGCACGAGGCCGACCCCGAGGTGCTCGAGCGCGGCGGCAAGGACATCGTCGAGTTCGCGGTGCGCCACGTCACGAAGGGCGACGCGATCGCCCGGCTCCGCGAGTTGCACGGCGCCGACGCGGTGTTCTTCGCCGGCGACGACGTCACCGACGAGGACGCCTTCCGCGCGCTCGGCGACGGCGACGTCGGGGTGAAGGTCGGACCGGGCCAGACCCGGGCCGGGTACCGCATCGCCGACCCCGCGGCCCTGACCGGGGTCCTGAAGCAGCTGGCGAGGCTCCGCGCCACGCGCTGACCAGGGTGCCCCGGGCCTCCCGACCGCCCTTCATCATGCGTATGCATGTTGTTGCGCAACTGGTATCCCAAATCGTCCTAGACTCCACCCATGCCTGATATCGACGTCAAGCCGCGCAGCCGGGTCGTCACCGACGGGATCGAAGCAACCACCTCGCGTGGCATGCTGCGGGCCGTCGGTATGGGAGACGAGGACTGGAGCAAGCCGCAGATCGGCATCGCGTCCTCGTGGAACGAGATCACGCCGTGCAACCTGTCGCTCGACCGCCTCGCGCAGGGTGCGAAGGAGGGCGTGCACTCCGGTGGCGGCTACCCGCTGCAGTTCGGCACCATCTCCGTCTCGGACGGCATCTCGATGGGTCACGAGGGCATGCACTTCTCCCTCGTCTCGCGTGAGGTCATCGCGGACAGCGTCGAGACCGTGGTCAACGCCGAGCGCCTCGACGGCACCGTCCTGCTCGCCGGCTGCGACAAGTCGCTCCCCGGCATGCTGATGGCCGCCGCGCGCCTCGACCTGGCGAGCGTGTTCCTCTACGCGGGCTCGGTGATGCCGGGCTACGTGAAGCAGGCCGACGGCTCGAAGAAGCAGGTCACGATCATCGACTCCTTCGAGGGGGTCGGCGCGTGCAAGGCCGGCACGATGAGCGAGGCCGAGCTCAAGGAGATCGAGTGCAACATCGTCCCGGGCGAGGGCGCCTGCGGCGGGATGTACACGGCGAACACGATGGCGAGCATCGCCGAGGCGCTCGGCATGTCGTTGCCGGGTTCCGCCGCGCCGCCGAGCGCCGACCGGCGTCGCGACTACTACGCGCACCGGTCGGGCGAGGCCGTCGTGAACATGCTCCGCCTCGGCCTCACCGCCCGTCAGATCCTGACCCGCGAGGCGTTCGAGAACGCCATCACCGTCCTGATGGCACTCGGCGGCTCGACGAACGCCGTCCTGCACCTCCTCGCCATCGCCTACGAGGCCGAGGTCGAACTCAGCCTCGACGACTTCAACCGCATCGGCGCGAAGGTCCCGCACCTGGCCGACATGAAGCCGTTCGGCAAGTACGTCATGCTCGACGTCGACCAGAACGGCGGCATCCCCGTGATCATGAAGGCGCTGCTCGACGCGGGTCTGATGCACGGCGACTGCATGACCGTGACCGGCAAGACCGTCGCCGAGAACCTCGCCGAGATCGACCCGCCGGCGCTCGACGGCGAGGTCTTCCGCACGCTCGACAACCCGATCCACGAGACCGGTGGCCTCACCGTCCTCCAGGGCTCCTTCGCCCCCGAGGGTGCCGTGGTGAAGACCGCCGGCTTCGACGCCGAGGTCTTCGAGGGCCCTGCCCGGGTGTTCGACCGCGAACGTGCGGCGATGGATGCCCTGACCGAGGGCAAGATCGAGAAGGGCGACGTCGTCGTCATCCGCTACGAGGGACCCAAGGGCGGTCCCGGCATGCGCGAGATGCTCGCGATCACCGCGGCCATCAAGGGCGCGGGCCTCGGCAAGGATGTACTACTCTTGACCGACGGTCGATTCTCAGGCGGCACAACCGGCCTGTGCATCGGCCACATCGCACCGGAAGCAGTGGACGCAGGTCCAGTCGCTTTCGTTCGTGATGGCGACCGCATCCGTGTCGACATCGCGGCTCGCTCGCTCGACCTACTGGTCGACCCGGCCGAGCTGGAGGCCCGCCGTGACGGCTGGGCCCCGCTGCCCCCGCGCTACACCCGCGGAGTCCTCGCGAAGTACGCCAAGCTCGTCAAGTCCGCCGCCCAGGGCGCGGTCACGGGCTAGCGTCCGACACCCGCACCACCGCCACCACTCAGGCAAGGACCACTCATGCCCACGGAAGCAACTCCGTTGTCCGCGGCCGCCGGTGCACGCCGGTCGCCGGAGATCCTGACCGGCTCGGGAGCCGTCCTGCGGACGCTCGAGCACCTCGGGATCACCGACGTCTTCGGCCTGCCGGGCGGCGCGATCATCCCGTTCTACGACGAGCTGATGGCGTCGACCACGATCCGCCACATCCTCGTCCGTCACGAGCAGGGCGCCGGCCACGCCGCCGAGGGCTACGCCTCGTCGTCCGGCAAGGTCGGGGTCGCCATCGCGACGTCCGGCCCCGGCGCGACGAACCTCGTCACGGCCATCGCCGACGCCTACATGGACTCGGTGCCGTTCATCGCGATCACCGGCCAGGTGTTCTCGACGCTGATGGGCACCGACGCGTTCCAGGAAGCCGACATCGTCGGCATCACGATGCCGATCACGAAGCACTCGTTCCTGGTGACCGACCCGGCCGACGTGCCGGCGACCCTCGCCGCGGCGCACCTCATCGCGACGACCGGTCGGCCCGGTCCCGTGCTGGTCGACATCACGAAGGACGCCCAGCAGAAGTCGGCGCCGTACGTGTGGCCGCCCAAGATCGACCTGCCCGGCTACCGCCCGGTGACCAAGGCCCACGGCAAGCAGATCACCGCGGCCGCGCAGCTGCTGTCCGAGTCGAAGCGCCCGGTGCTCTACGTCGGCGGCGGTGTCATCCGCTCCCGTGCGACCGCCGAGCTGCTCCGCTTCGCCGAGGCGACCGGTGCGCCGGTCGTCACGACCCTGATGGCGCGCGGCGCGTTCCCGGACTCGCACCCGCAGCACCTCGGCATGCCCGGTATGCACGGCACGGTGCCCGCCGTGCTCGGCCTGCAGGACAGCGACCTCATCGTCGCCCTCGGTGCCCGCTTCGACGACCGCGTGACCGGCAAGGCCGACGAGTTCGCGCCGGACGCCAAGGTCGTGCACGTCGACATCGACCCGGCCGAGATCTCGAAGATCCGCTTCGCCGACGTCCCGATCGTCGGTGATGCCCGCGAGGTCCTGGTCGACCTGCTCGACGCCTGGGGCGGCATCGCTGTGGAGGACCGTGCGTCGACCGACGAGTGGTGGGCGAAGCTCCACCAGCTCAAGACCGACTTCCCGCTCGGGTACGCCGAGCCGACCGACGGACTCCTCGCGCCGCAGGGCATCATCAAGCGCATCGGTGAGCTCTCCGGACCCGAGGCCGTGTACGCCTCCGGTGTCGGCCAGCACCAGATGTGGTCCGCGCAGTTCATCAAGTACGAGCGGCCCAACGCCTGGCTCAACTCCGGTGGTGCCGGCACGATGGGCTACTCGGTCCCCGCGGCGATGGGTGCGAAGGTCGCCCAGCCGGACCGCGTGGTCTGGGCGATCGACGGCGACGGCTGCTTCCAGATGACGAACCAGGAGCTCGCGACCTGCGTCATCAACGACATCCCGATCAAGGTCGCGATCATCAACAACTCGTCGCTCGGCATGGTCCGGCAGTGGCAGACGCTGTTCTACGACGGCCGGCACTCCTTCACCGACCTCGAGACGGGGCACGCCTCGCGCCGCGTGCCGGACTTCGTGAAGCTGGCCGACGCGTACGGCGCCCTCGGCATCCGCGTCGAGAAGGCCGACGAGGTCGACGCCGCGATCGAGCTCGCCCTCGCGACCAACGACCGTCCGGTGGTGATCGACTTCGTCGTGAGCCGTGACTCCATGGTCTGGCCGATGGTCCCGCAGGGTGTCAGCAACTCGTCCATCGAGTACGCCCAGGCACTCGCGCCCACCTGGGACGACGAGGACGCCGACATGACGGGAGAAACCGCATGAGCCACGTCCTCTCCCTCCTCGTGGAGGACAAGCCCGGTCTGCTGACCCGTGTCGCCGGACTCTTCGCGCGCCGCGGGTTCAACATCGAGTCGCTCGCCGTCGGCAACACCGAGGTGGACGGTCTCAGCCGGATCACCGTCGTCGTCGACGTCGAGGACCTCCCGCTGGAACAGGTGACGAAGCAGCTCAACAAGCTGGTGAACGTCATCAAGATCGTCGAACTGGACTTCTCGCAGTCGGTCCAGCGCGAGCACATGCTCGTGAAGGTGCGCGTCGACAACCAGACGCGCTCGGCGGTGCTCGAAGCAGTGAACCTGTTCCGTGCCCAGGTCGTCGACGTGGCGACCGACTCCCTGATCGTCGAGGTGACCGGCGACCCCGGCAAGATCCAGGCGATCCTCCGCGTGCTCGAGCCCTACGGCGTCAAGGAGCTCGCCCGCGCGGGCCTCCTCGGCATGGGCCGCGGACCGAAGAGCATCACCGACCGGGTGCGCTGAGCGCCCGTCACACCCTTCCCGGGCGCCGATGGTGCCCGGCACCGACCACAGAACCAAGGAGACACACCCTCGTGACTGACATCGTGTACGACGCCGACGCGGACCTGACGCTCATCCAGGGCAAGAAGGTCGCCGTCATCGGCTACGGCTCGCAGGGCCACGCCCACGCCCTCAACCTCCGTGACTCGGGTGTCGAGGTGAAGATCGGCCTGCAAGAGGGATCGAAGAGCCGGCAGAAGGCCGAAGAGGCGGGCTTCGAGGTCCACACCCCGGGCGACGCCACCGCCTGGGCCGACGTCGTCGTCATCCTCGCGCCGGACCAGGTCCAGCGCATCGTCTACGCCGAGGACATCCGCCCGAACCTCAAGCCGGGCGCGACGCTCGTCTTCGGCCACGGCTTCAACATCCGCTTCGGCTACATCGAGGCGCCCGAGGGCGTCGACGTGTCGCTCGTCGCGCCGAAGGGCCCGGGGCACACCGTCCGCCGCGAGTACGAGGCCGGCCGTGGCGTCCCCGTGATCGTCGCCGTCGAGGTCGACGCGTCCGGTTCCGCCTGGGACCTCGCGTGGTCGTACTCCAAGGCCATCGGTGGCCTCCGCTCCGGCGGCATCAAGACGACCTTCACCGAGGAGACCGAGACCGACCTGTTCGGCGAGCAGGCCGTCCTCTGCGGTGGTACCTCGCAGCTCATCCAGTACGGCTTCGAGACCCTGGTCGAGGCGGGCTACCAGCCGCAGATCGCCTACTTCGAGGTCCTGCACGAGCTCAAGCTCATCGTCGACCTCATCTGGGAGGGCGGCCTCACCAAGCAGCGCTGGTCGATCTCCGACACCGCTGAGTTCGGTGACTACGTCTCCGGCCCGCGTGTGATCTCGCCGGACGTCAAGGAGAACATGAAGGCGGTGCTCGCGGACATCCAGAACGGTGCCTTCGCGAAGCGCTTCATCGAGGACCAGGACGCCGGCGCACCGGAGTTCAAGGCGCTCCGTGCCAAGGGCGAGGGCCACCCGATCGAGGCCACCGGTCGGGAGCTCCGCGCGCTCTTCGCGTGGAAGCAGAACGACGGCGACTACGTGGACGGCTCGGCCGCGCGGTAGTCTTCCGAGAACCACTCGACGTCGAGGCGGCGGTGCACCTGCACCGCCGCCTCGCGATGTGACCCGAACGTTATGCAGCAGCTCTTCTCCAGCCCCGACGCCGCGGACCGGCGTCCCTCCGCCGTGCGCCCGGACGATTCCCGACACCCGTCGGCCGTGCTGCGCACCCGCGGTCAGGACCGCCCCGACCAGCATGGGATGATCGTTCGATGGCGGTGACGAAGCGAGCGGTCCACATCGGCGCCGGCAAGATCGGGCGCGGGTTCGTGGGCCAGTTCCTCGTGGCGAGCGGCTACGAGCTCACCTTCGTCGACGTCGACGAACGCGTGGTCTCGGCCCTGAACGAAGCCGGTCGGTTCGTGGTGCACGAGGTCGGCGAGATGCCGGTCGAGCACCTCGTCTACGGGTTCCGTGCGCTCAGCAGCAAGACCGACCGCGAGCGCGTGGTGCAGGCCATCGCCGAGGCCGACGTCGTGACCACCGCCGTGGGCGCCCGCACGCTCCCGCTCGTCGCGCCGCTCATCGCCGAGGGGCTCGCGGCACGCCCGCTCGAGCGCGGTGACGTCACGATCGTCGCCTGCGAGAACGCGTTCAACGCGACCGACTCCCTGCACGCCAGCATCCGCCGCGCCCCGATCCTGGAAGACCGCGACATCGCCGCCGTCTTCGCGAACTGCGCGATCGACCGCATCGTCCCGGACCAGTCCGGTGTGCTCGGTCAGTCCGGCGGCCTCGACGTCGTGCTCGAACCGTTCTACGAGTGGGTCATCGAGCGCACCCCGTTCCTCGGCTCCGACGCCGAACCGCCGACGATCGAGGGCGTCACCTGGGTCGACGACCTGCAGCCGTTCGTCGAGCGCAAGCTCTACACGGTCAACACGGCGCACGCCACCGCCGCCTACCACGGCTACGTGCGGGGCATCCGGCTCATCCGTGAAGCACTCGAGGACGACGCCGTCCGCGCCGAGGTCGACGGGGTGCTCGCGGAGACCACCGCACTGCTGATCGCCAAGCACGGGTTCGCCCCCGAGGACCACGCGCGCTACGTCGCCGCGAACCTCTCCCGCATCGCGAACCCGCACCTGCCGGACTCCACGGCTCGCGTCGGCCGCAACCCGCTCCGCAAGCTCGGGCGCCGTGAACGCTTCGTGGGCCCGGCGTCGCAGCTCGCCGAGCGTGGGCTGCCCGTCGAGCACCTGCTCGGTGCCGTCCGCGCGGCGCTCGCGTTCGACGACGAGAACGACCCGGAGTCGATCGAGCTGCACGCACTCCTGCGTTCCGGGGCGACCGCACACGCGCTCACCGAGATCCTCACGGGCCTGATGGAGAGCCACCCGCTCTTCCCGGCCGTCCGCGAGGTCGTCGCCGAGGTCCTCGCGACGCAGCCGGCCGACGCCTGACGTCGTCCTCCCGGCCGTCGCTGGTCCTCCCGGTGTCGTGTCCCTCGTAGAATCGGGGCATGACCACGGCAGCATCCCCACCAGACGGGTCGATCGACCCGGACGTGCCGAACGCCGTCGACACCGACGACGCCGCCCTCAGCTGGGGCGACGCCGACGACGCCACCCACGTCGACGCGGCGCACAACCCGGTGGCGGTGCGTGACCGCGGAGCGCGCGACCCCGAGGCACCCGAGACCTCCGGCGCCCTCGTCGGGTTCGGCGTCTTCGGGGGCCTCTACCTGCTCTACACGGTGGCCTGGCTCCTCACCGCGTCGACCGCGTACGTCTCCGGCGTCGACACGGTCCTCACGCTCTTCGTCGAGGTGCTCCGCTTCCTCGCGATCCTCGCGCCGGCACTCTGGTTCACGGTGGTGCTCTGGGCAGCGCGCGGCAGCCGCACGCGCACCCGCCTGCTCTGGATGCTCCTCGGCGCCGTCGTGCTCTTCCCCTGGCCGTTCCTCCTGACGCGGAGCTTCGGGTGACCGGGGCAGAGCCAGCGACCACCCGCCGGAACAGCGCTCCCGTGGTCGCGAAGATCGTCGTCTGGGTCGTGTTCGCGGCGCTGTTCGCGTACATGACGGTGCAGGCCGTCGGCAACCTGACGCAGATCAACCAACGGGTGGACGCCTTCAACGCGTTCCTCGAGACGACCTCGGGTGGCGACTCGCTGCAGACCAGCACCCCGTGGCTGTGGCTCGTGCTCGACATCCTCATCGCGCCGGTCGCGTTCGTCGCGGCGATCGTCATCACCCGGCGTTCGAGCCTGCCCGCCACGATCGCGGTGTTCGTGGTCGCGTTCGCGGGTGCCGGCGCCCTTTGGCTCGACCTCCAGTTGTTCGTCCCGACGCTGCTGGACTTCTGAGCCGACCCCACGACGGCCAGGAGGCGCGGTGCGGCCCCGCCCCGTCCCTCCTGGCCGTCGTGTGGTTCTCCACAGGACGGCTCCCGCGGTCGTAACCACCGGCCCGCGTCGATAGCATGGTGGGATACCAACCGTCTCGAGTGAGGAAACAGCTGCTGTGTCGAAGCCGGTCGTCCTGATCGCCGAAGAACTCTCGCCCGCAACGGTCGACGCCCTCGGGCCCGACTTCGAGATCCGGAACGTGGACGGCACCGACCGTCCGGCGCTCCTGGCGGCGCTGTCCGACGCGCACGCCGTCCTCGTGCGGTCCGCCACCAAGATCGACGCCGAGGCGATCGCCGCGGCACCGAGCCTCAAGGTCGTCGCCCGTGCCGGCGTCGGCCTCGACAACGTCGACATCAAGGCGGCGACGACCGCCGGCGTGATGGTGGTGAACGCCCCGACCTCGAACATCATCTCGGCGGCGGAGCTCACGGTCGGGCACATCCTGTCGCTCGCGCGGCACATCCCGGCCGCCCACGCCTCGCTGGCCGCCGGCGCGTGGAAGCGCTCGTCGTACACCGGTGTCGAGCTCTACGAGAAGACCGTCGGCATCATCGGCCTCGGCCGCATCGGCGCGCTCATCACCCAGCGGCTGCAGGCCTTCGGCGTGACGGTCATCGCGTACGACCCCTACGTCACCACGGCACGTGCGCAGCAGCTCGGGGTCGAGCTCGTCTCCCTCGACGACCTGCTGCGTCGGGCGGACTTCACCACGATCCACATGCCGAGGACGCCGGAGACCCTCGGCATGATCTCGGACGCCCAGTTCGCCCTGATGAAGCCGACCGCGTTCGTCGTGAACGTGGCCCGCGGCGGCCTGATCGACGAGGACGCCCTGCACCGTGCACTCACGGCGAACACCATCGCCGGCGCCGGCCTCGACGTCTTCGTCGCCGAGCCCCCGAAGGACTCGCCGCTCCTGGCGCTCCCGAACGTCGTCGTGACGCCGCACCTCGGCGCCTCCACCGACGAAGCGCAGGAGAAAGCAGGCGTCTCGGTCGCCAAGTCGGTCCGTCTCGCCCTCGGTGGCGAGCTCGTGCCCGACGCCGTGAACGTCGCCGGCGGGGTCATCGACCCGTACGTGCGCCCCGGCATCCCGCTCGTCGAGAAGCTCGGCCAGGTCTTCACCGCCCTGGCGACCTCGCCGGTCACGAGCATCGACGTCGAGGTGCACGGCGAGCTCGCCGAGTACGACGTCAGCGTGCTGAAGCTCGCGGCGCTCAAGGGCGTCTTCACCGACGTCGTGAGCGACCAGGTCTCCTACGTCAACGCTCCGCTCATCGCCGAGCAGCGCGGGGTCACCGTCCGCCTCATCACCGAGACCGACAGCCCCGAGTACCGCAACGTGCTGACGATCCGCGGCGCCCAGTCGGACGGCCCGGCGATCAGCGTGTCCGGCACGCTCACCGGCCCGAAGCAGGTCGAGAAGCTCGTCGAGATCAACGGGCACGACGTCGAGGTGCCGCTCGACCGGCACCACGTCGTCATGGAGTACACCGACCGACCGGGCATCGTCGCGGTCTACGGCAAGGAGTTCGGCCAGGCCGGCATCAACATCGCCGCGATGCAGATCTCGCGCGAAGCCGCCGGTGGCCAGGCGCTGAGCGTCCTGACGGTCGACTCGCCCGTGCCGGCCGAGATCCTCGAGCACGTCCGCTCGGCGATCGACGCGTCCTCGCTCCGCGAGATCGACATCACGCTCTAGGGGAGTGGCGGACATGAGCAGCGCGCAGACGATCCGACTCGCGGTCATCCGTGGTGACGGCATCGGACCCGAGGTCGTCGACGAGGCCCTGAAGGTCCTGCACGCGGTCCTGCCGGACGACCTCGTGGTGCAGGAGACCCCGTTCTCCCTCGGCGCCGCACGGTACCTGGAGACCGGCGACGTCCTGACCGACGACGACATGGCGGCGATCGCGCAGCACGACGCGATCCTGCTCGGAGCGGTCGGCGGTGACCCGCGTGACCCGCGGCTGGCCGGCGGCATCATCGAGCGCGGGCTGCTCCTCAAGCTCCGCTTCGCGTTCGACCACTACGTGAACCTCCGGCCGACGACGGTGCACCCGGCCGTCCCGACGCCGCTCGCCGACCCCGGTGAGGTCGACTTCGTGGTCGTGCGCGAGGGCACCGAGGGGCCGTACGTCGGCAACGGCGGTGCCATCCGGACCGGTACCCCGCACGAGATCGCGACCGAGGTCTCGTTGAACACCGCCTTCGGTGTCGAGCGGGTCGTGCGGTACGCCTTCGCGCTGGCGGACCGACGCCCGCGTCGGCACCTGACCCTCGTGCACAAGAGCAACGTCCTGGTGCACGCCGGCGCCCTCTGGCAGCGCACCGTGGCGGCCGTCGGCGCCGAGTACCCGGACGTCACGGTCGACTACCAGCACGTGGACGCGGTCACCATCCACATGGTCCGCGACCCCGCACGGTTCGACGTCATCGTCACCGACAACCTGTTCGGCGACATCATCACCGACCTGGCCGGCGCGATCAGCGGCGGCATCGGTCTGGCGGCCTCGGGCAACATCAACCCGGACGGCACCTTCCCCAGCATGTTCGAGCCGGTCCACGGTTCCGCGCCGGACATCGCAGGTCAGCAACTGGCCGACCCCACCGCCGCGATCCGTTCCGTCGCCCTGTTGCTCGACCACCTCGGTCGCGGTGACCTGGCGGCCGCTGTGACGGCTGCGGTGGAGTCCGACCTCGCCGACCGGGGCACCACGCCGCGTCGCACGGCCGAGATCGGCGACGCGATCGCCGCCGCGGCCACGGCACGCACCACCACCGCCTGACAAGGAGTCCTCCCCATGAGCACCGACACCGCCTTCGGACTCGAGTTCGCCAGTACCCCGTCCGCCGACCGCCGCGCGGCCGCCGAGCGGGAGCAGATCCTCGCCGACCCGGGCTTCGGCAAGCACTTCACCGACCACATGGCGACGGTCGAGTGGACGCTCGACGACGGCTGGCACAGCGCGTCGATCCACCCGTACGGGCCGCTGTCCCTCGACCCGAGCGCGAGCGTGCTGCACTACGCCCAGGAGATCTTCGAGGGGCTCAAGGCCTACCGGCACGCGGACGGCTCGGTGTGGTCGTTCCGACCGGACGCCAACGCCCGGCGCTTCCAGCGGTCCGCCCGACGGCTCGCGCTCCCGGAGCTCCCGGTCGAGGCGTTCGTCGAGTCGATCCGGCAGCTCGTGCAGACCGACGTCGACTGGGTGCCCTCGGCGCCCGAGACCAGCCTGTACCTGCGGCCGTTCATGATCGCGACGGAGTCGTTCCTCGGGGTCCGCGCGGCACAGGCCGTCGCGTACCACTGCATCGCGAGCCCGGCCGGTGCGTACTTCACCTCCGGCCCGAAGCCGGTGTCGATCTGGCTGTCGACGCAGTACGCCCGTGCCGGCAAGGGCGGGACCGGTGCGGCGAAGACCGGCGGCAACTACGCTTCGTCGCTGCTTCCCCAGCAAGAGGCCTACGAGCACGGCTGCCAGCAGGTGATGTTCCTCGACTCGGTGGAGGGCAAGTACCTCGAAGAGCTCGGCGGCATGAACGTCGTCCTGGTCAAGTCCGACGGCACCCTCGTCACGCCCGACTCCGACTCGATCCTCGAAGGGATCACACGTGACTCGATCCTGCAGCTGGCCGAGGACCGCGGCCTGACCGTCGAGAAGCGCCGGGTGACCCTCGACGAGTGGCGTGACGGCGTCGCCGACGGCTCGATCACCGAGGCCTTCGCGTGCGGCACCGCCGCCGTGGTGACCCCGATCGCCGAACTCCGCGGCGACGGCTTCACGATCGGTTCGCCGACCGTCGGGGCGGGGGAACTCACGATGTCCCTGCGCGACGAGCTCACCGACATCCAGTACGGCCGTCGTCCCGACCTGCACGGGTGGATGACCAAGCTGACCGACGCGTCCTGATCGACCGGCGGGCGTGGGTAGGGTCGAACGGTGAAGATCGCACGGTTCAGCAGCAAGGGTGAAGACCCCCGGTACGGCATCCTCGACGAGCGCGCTCTGGTGGTGCTCGCGGGAGACCCGATGTACCAGGGGTTCGAGACCACCGGGGAGCGCGTCGCACTCGCCGACGCCAAGCTCCTCGCCCCCGTCATCCCGCGGTCGAAGGTCATCGGCGTCGGGCTCAACTACTCGGAGCACGCGTCGGAGATGGACGAGCGCGCCGGCGACGACCCGGTGGTGTTCCTCAAGCCGAACACCTCGGTGATCGGTCCGGACGAGCCCATCCGCCTCCCCGCCGACATCGGTCGCGTCGACCACGAGGGCGAACTCGCCATCGTGATCGGCTCGCTCGCGAAGAACGTCCGGCGTGAGGACTTCGCGAGCGTCATCCTCGGCTACACGATCGCCAACGACGTGACCGCCCGTGACCTCCAGGCGCGCGACGGTCAGTGGACCCGGGCGAAGGGGTTCGACACGTTCTGCCCGCTCGGCCCCGTGATCGAGACCGAGATCGACCCGTCGGACATCCGCATCGAGACCCGCGTCGACGGTGACCTCCGGCAGGCGGCTTCGACGAACGAGATGGTGCACGACATCCCGTCGCTCGTCGAGTTCGTGTCCTCGATCTGGACCCTGCTCCCTGGTGACGTCATCCTGACCGGGACCCCGGCCGGTGTCGGACAGATCCGCGACGGCGAGATCGTCGAGGTCACCATCTCCGGCATCGGTTCGCTCAAGAACCCCGTCATCGCCCGGCACTGACAGTGCCGCCGAACGGCCCGTTCCCCCAGGTGGGGAGCGGGCCGTTCGGCGTTGTCGGGGGAGGACCCAGCCCCGGGGCAGAAGGCGACACGCCCGGGATGTGGCTCGGCTTGGCGCTGCCGTTCACCTCTGCGTAAAGTAATCACTCGTTGCCGCTGAGGCGGAGAACGGAACGGCCGAGACGATCACCGGGTTGAACACCTGGAGATGCAGTCCGGACGGGGTCCCGCTCAGGCAACCAACTCCTCGGAACCACGACCTCTGGTTGTGCGCCCGGGATGTTGTACAAGACGAATGCCTCTCTGGCGGAACCTGTGATGGGTCGAGCGGGGAGTGCGTCTGGTCCTTGAGAACTCAACAGCGTGCACATTGTCAATGCCAATTTATTGATTGACCTCGTGCCTGGTCG
>NZ_QKLC01000031.1:0-14480 GCF_003224385.1 Curtobacterium sp. MCPF17_003
AGATGTGTATAAGAGACAGACACCACCCACCCCAGCAAGACCAGCAAGTCCAGCACGACCAGCCCCACCACCGCCCCACCACGACCTCCCGGAGCAGAGCCCATGAGCCAGACCGCAGCGATCCCGCTCAGCGGCATGCTCGACCGCCCGGTCCTCCGCGGCCGTCAGGTCACCCGCTCGGAGACGGTCCTCGCCTGGTCGGTCGCCGCGATCGCCGCACTGCTCCTCACCGCCGCGGTCCTGTTCCTCTCCGCGGGCGGCCGCTGGTTCGTCGTCGAGACCCCGTCGATGGGCGAAGCCGCCCCCGTCGGCACCCTCGTCCTCGACCTGCCGGTGGACGTCGCCACGCTCAGCGTCGGCGACATCGTCTCGTTCGAGACCTCCGCCAACCCGGACGTCGTCTACACGCACCGCATCGTCTCGATCGACGCGGACGGCGGGCTCCACACCCGCGGCGACGTCAACGGCGCGACCGACCCGTGGACGCTCACCCAGGCCGACGTCATCGGCACCCCCGCGCTCCTGGTCCCCCGCATCGGCTGGCTGCTCCGCGCCGCGCCGATCCTGCTCATCGGCACGCTGATCATCCTGACCCTGACCAGCGCGTTCACCGACCGGGTGACCCGTTCCTGCCTCCGGATCGCGGGCAGCGCCCTCACCGTCTCGTACGCGGCGTTCGTGTTCAAGCCGTTCGTCAACGTGACGACGATCACGAACACCTCGAGCCCGACGGGGGTCGAGGCCACCGTGATCTCGTCGGGGATCTTCCCGGTCCGCGTCGACGCCCACGGCGGGAACAGCGTCCACCTGGTCGACGGCGAGATGGGCCGGGTCGTCATCCACGAGCTGACGAAGAACGGGCACTACCAGCTCATGTCGAACATCGACCTCGATCCCCTGGGCTGGGTCGCGTTGATCGCCGTGTGCCTCGTGCCGCTCGTGGCGTGCCTGGCGGTCGGCCGCGTCGAGACGGTGCGTCCCTCGTGATCCTCCGCCGCCTGCGCGACGGCCGCGTCGTCGCCGTCCTCCTCGTGGTCGCCCTGGCCGTCGTCGTCCTGCTGAACCAGTTCGCCCCGACCCGCTCGGCGTACAGCGCACGCGTGACCAACAGCGCGAACACCGCGGCGACCGCGCCCTACTTCACGTGCACGGGCGCCGTCGGCGCCGACACCGCGAACGCCCTGTTCGCGTACCGCCTGACCGAGGCCTCGGGTTCGCGGACGGCCACCGACTGGTCCGGTCGTGCTGCGAACGGCACCTACCAGGGCACCATGACCGCGACCACGCCGAGCCCGAACGCCTGCCCGCGTGACAGCGGCAGCGCCTACGCGCTCAACGGGTCCACGAGCTACGTCTCCACCCCGCGCTCGTACGCCAACCCCACGACCTTCAGCGAGGAGGTCTGGTTCCGCACCACGGTCGCCGGTGGCATGCTCATCGGCTTCGGCAGCAGCCAGACCGGTGCGTCGGGCCAGCACGATCGGAAGCTCTACCTGACCACCAGCGGCCAGCTCGCGTTCGGCACGTACAGCGGCACCACGCAGGTACTCACCTCGCCGAAGGCCTACACCGACGGCGTCTGGCACCACACGGTGGCGACGATGTCGCCCACCAACGGCATGCGCCTGTACGTCGACGGCACGCTCGTGGCGTCGAACGCGGCCTTCAAGAGCCCCGAGAACTTCACCGGGTACTTCCGCGTCGGCTACGACGTCGTCAGCGGGTGGCCGGGTTCCACGAGCAACCCGTACTTCACCGGGTCGATGCGGTACGCCGCCGTCTACGGCACCGAACTGACGGCCAGCCAGGTGGCCGCGCACGCGGCCGCCGGTTCCTGACAGGGCTGCCTGCCGGACGGGAGGCCCGTGGCCGTGCCCGCCCCGGGCCTCCAGGCCGTCTCTGGTGGCGTCGACAACGTGGGCCGGGTTGGCGGACCGGGCCCACCAACCCGCGGATTCGGGGCGACGAATCCCGCTGATCAGGCCTTTTCGTCCCGTGGACCATGCCAGGATCGTCAGGTCCTGAGACGTCGGCGTCTCCGTCCGACCGTCTCGAAAGGCGCCGCCCCCATGTCGTTCTGGGCCCTCTTCCTCATCGCGCTCGGCGTCTCCGCAGACGCCTTCGCCGTCGCCCTCGGCAAGGGCCTGCACATGAAGCGCTTCGACGTGCGGCACGCGATCGTGATCGCGCTCACGTTCGGGGTGTTCCAGGCGGTGATGCCGTTGCTCGGCTGGCTGCTCGGGTCCGCGTTCGCGCAGGACATCGCGGCCTTCGACCACTGGATCGCGTTCGGGCTGCTCGCCCTGGTCGGCGGGAAGATGCTGTGGGAAGCGTTCTCGACGCACGAGGACACCGAGCAGGACACCGACCGGCTGCCCATCCGCCAGTTGCTCGTGCTGGCGGTCGCGACCAGCGTCGATGCCCTGGCGGTCGGGGTCACCCTGGCGTTCCTGCCCGTGTCGATCGGCGGCGCGGTGCTGCTCATCGGGATCACGACCGCGGTGCTGTCGTTCGTCGGGGTGGTCGTCGGTCGCCGGGTCGGCGCCCGGTTCGGCAAGCCGGCGGAGATCGCGGGTGGCGTCGTCCTGATCCTGATCGGCCTGAACATCGTGCTGGAGCACACCGGCGTCATCGGCTGAGGCCAGGACTCAGGAACCAGCCTCGAACACACCGGAGGCCCGTGGCGAGCTGCCACGGGCCTCCGGTGTGGTGCTGGTGGGCGTCAGTACCCGCCCGTGGTGCTGGTGGGGGCGTTCGCGAGGACCGCGACCACGAAGATGATCCAGATGATGCCGAACACGAGCGACAGGGCGCTGATGATGACGCCGGCGAGGGCGAGGCCGCGGCCACGCTCCCCGGTCTTCTTGATCTGCGAGAGCGCGATGATCGAGACCACGAGGCCGGCGATGTTCACCACGAACGCCAGGACGAACCCGACGATCGCCATGACGTTGAAGCGGTCGGACGACGGCTGCATCGGAGCGCCGTAGGGCTGCCCGCCGGCGGCGTAGGGGTTCGGGTTCTGCTGGTTGTACTGGGGCGTGCCGTCACTCATGGCGCCGCGTCCTCTCTGGTCAGGGGATGTCTACGCAGGAAACGTACAGGACCAGCGGGCCGCAATGTGCAGAGGTGTGACGGGGAGCCGTGAACAGCCGGGAGGCCCGTGGCGGGCCCGCACCGCGCCTCCCGTCCGCCCGTTGCCGGTCCACCTGCCGGACTCGCCGCAGCCGTCGGGCGCATGATGGGCGGATGGCACGCATCCTCGTCACCGGATCCACCGACGGCCTCGGGCGGGGAACCGCCGACTCGCTGCTCCGCAGCGGACACGACGTCGTCGTCCACGCTCGCAACCGGGCCCGCGCCGAGGCGGTCGCCGACCTGGTGGAGCGCGGCGCCGGACTCGTCGTCGCCGACCTGGCGGACCGCGACGCCGTGATCGCCACCGCTCGGGAACTCGACGCCGGCACCCCGCTCGACGCCGTCGTGCACAACGCCGGCGTGATCTCGGGCCGTTCCCTGGTGCCCGTCAACGTCGTGGCGCCCTACCTGTTCACCGCGTTGCTGCAGGCCCCGAAGCGGCACGTGTACCTGAGCAGCGGGATGCACCGGGGCGGCCGCCCGCGCCTGGACACCGTCGACTGGACCGGCGCTTCGGAGACGAACTCGTACTCCGACACGAAGCTGTTCGTGACGGCGCTCGCCGCCGAGGTGCCGCTCCGACGCCCGGGCGTGCTGAGCAACGCCGTCGACCCGGGCTGGGTGGCGACCAAGATGGGCGGGGCCGGCGCTCCGGACGACTTCGAGCTGGGACACCGCACGCAGGAGACGCTCGCGACCGACCCCGATCAAACCGTGACGGGCGGTTACTGGTTCCACGGGGAGCAGCAGGAACCGCACCCGGCGGTCGCCGACCAGCGGTTCCGCACCGAACTGCTCGACGCGCTCGCGACTGCCACCGGCGTCACGCTCTGAGTCGCGCGCACCGCCGTCAGGAGCGTCGGAGCGTCTCGCTCGGGTACTCGCCGTGCCGGTCGGCGTACGCGGCGGAGAACCGGCCGGCGTGGGCGAAGCCCCAGTAGCGGGCGACGTCGGCGACGTTCGTGGTGGCCGGGTCGGACGCCAGCAGTTCGGTCCGGATGCGGTCGAGCCGCACCGAGCGGATGTAGGCGTTCGGCGACATGCCGAGCAGCCGCTGGAAGGCGGCCTGCAGGGCGCGGAGGCTGAGGTGCGCCATCTCGGCCAGGTCGGTGCTGGTGATCGGCAGGTGCGCGTGCTCGTGGACGTACTCGACGACCTGCCGGATCCGACGGTGCTGCGGGAGCAGGAGTTCGTGCGGCAGGCCGGCGGTGGCGCGGGGGTACAGCTCGAGCAGGGACACCGCGGCCAGCCGGCCCATCTCGGCCTGCAGCAGCGGGGACGCCTGTCGGTCCAGGGTCGTCGCGGAGATGAGCTGGACCGTCTGCCGCCACTGCCGGATCGCCGCGTCGTCGATCTGGGCGGTGTGGTCGAAGCGGCGGAGCGACAGGCCACGCTCGGCTGCGACTCCCTCGACGGCGCTGCGGTTCACCTGGACGAGCCGCTGGTCGTAGTCCTCGAAGCGGAACGGGAACGCCTCGTTCGGCCACATCTGCGGGCGCCCCGGCACGAGGTGGATGGCGGAGCCGCCGTCGCCCAGGACGCCGAGCCCGCGGGTGATCCACTGGACGACGAAGTCGTCACCGGCGGGCATCTCACCCGTCAGGCGTCCACCGAAGCGCACGGCGCGGAGTGTCATCGTGCCGTCGCCGGCCGCCGTGTACCGGTAGTCGAACCCGTCGCCCGTGGTGTCGGCGTGCCACTCGATGCCGTCGTACGCGGTCGCGAGGGTCTGCTTCGCAGCTGCGAGGTCCGTGCCCTGCTCGTCGACCCGGATACGCGCGGGCTGCTCGGTGTCGTCGTTCATGTCGCTCGAGCAGTAGTTTCACACCCCGGTTCGGGCCCATCGCGCGATTGTCCAGATGCGGTCAGAACAGGGCGTCACCCTCGTGCACCGCGAGCAACATCGCCGCGGCGGTCCGGGCCGTGCGGACCGGTTGCACCGAGCGGTGGACGGTCGCCTCGACGTGCGCTCCGTGGAGCAGCAGGGTGAGCGCCTGGCCGAGGTGCACCGGCAACGCGGCCGCAGCGCAGCGTTCGGCGACGTGTGCCTCGACCTGCCGCAGCTGGTCGTGCAGCAGGTCGCTGAGGTCGGTTCCGTCGGCGGCGGCTCCAGCTCCGCCGTGGGCCGCGCCGGACCACGCGCGGTGCCCGTCGGCCACGAGACGGTGCTCCAGGTGGGTGAACACGGCGAGCAGCCGGTCCCGGGGGTCGTCGAGGGCGGCCTCGTGCGCCAGCAGTCCGCGCATCCACTCGTCGTGCCGGTGGCGGACGGTGTCGAGCGCTCCGAACCCGACCGGCGCTCCGGACGAGACGGTCGGTTCGGCCACGAGGGTGACGGCGCTCACGCTGCGACGAAGAAGTCCGCGTACGTCGGATCAGCCGGGACGCCCCGCACCACACCGGACAGCCGCCGGGTGATGAGCGCCTCGAGTTCGGTGGGGGGCATCAGGCCGCGGCGGCGCCACTCGAGGGGCTGGGCCCGGAGTTCGTCCATCGCGTCGTCGTCGGAGGGGTGGGCCACGGGGATCATGCGCCGAGGCCGATCACGACGACGGCCGCGGATGCCGTGGCGGTGACCGAGACGATCCCGGTCGCGGTCGCGGCGACCATGAGCGTCCGGAGCCGCGCCTGTTCGCGGATCTCGGTGAAGGGGCTGCGCTCGGAGACACAGCGTGCACGGCGGGCCACGGCGGTGTGGGCGTGCTTCGGGGCGAGTGCGGTGTCGGTGGTGAAGGTGGTCGTGGTGGTCATCGCTCGGGTCCGTTCCTCTCTGCGTCCTCGCCGGCGGTCCTGTCGATCGGGGTGGGATCGACGGTAGGTCGTGCTCCCCGGTGGCCGTGGACGAACCGGGGCCGGACGGCGAAAGTCGGACAGGCGGGCTGCGGAAGGTGTCCGGAACGGGGTGGCGCACCAGCGCGATCCGGCCAGGACGGCCCTGCGAAGGCGTTCGTCGTGTCCGGACCAGGATGGCCTCGACACGACGAACGGAGGACCCGGTGACCCTCGGCCTGCTCAACGGATCGGGCGGGTGGCAGCGCGTGCGACGGCACGGCCTGCTGCTCGCGAACGTCGCCGTCTTCGTCGTGTGCTTCATCGGCATGGTGTTCGCCGGGTGGCGGGTGTCCGTGGCGGACGCCCTCCAGCACGGCGAGGTGGCCGAGTCGCTCTGGGGCTTCCTGACGAGCGGCGACTTCGCCGAGGCCACGTTCGAGAACTGGGAGAGCGAGTTCCTGCAGATGGGCGCGTACATCGTGTTCACGGTGTTCCTGTTCCAGAAGGGGTCGAGCGAGTCCGAGCCGCTGGACGAGGAGAGCCCGCAGGACGAGGACCCACGGGAGCACGCCGACGACCCGAAGGCTCCGTGGCCGGTGCGCCGGGGCGGGATCGTGCTCGTGCTGTACGAGAACTCCCTGCTCATCCTGTTCGCGGTGCTGTTCCTCGGCAGTGTGGTGGGGCACCTGATCGGTGGTGCGGCGGCCTACAACGAGGAGCAGCTCGAGCACGGCGGCGGTGTCGTCTCGGCGTGGGGTTACCTGGGCACGAGCCAGTTCTGGTTCGAGTCGATGCAGAACTGGCAGTCGGAGTTCCTGGTCATCTCGGTGATGGTGATCGCCACCGTGTCCCTGCGGCAACGAGGGTCGAGCCAGTCGAAGGCCGTGGCCGCACCGACGGAGCAGACCGGCGCCTGACCGGACCCGGCTGACGACGATCGCGGGGTTTCCCCACCGACCACGGGGGGCAGCACCGGTGTGCGGGCGGACCCCCACGGCGAGGCTGGTGCCGGGCAATAAGCTCGTCACCGACACGAAGAGGTCCGCATGTACACCGCCGTCGCCACCCCGGGCGAACCCACCACCGTCCCCCGGTTCCGACCGTTCCGCGCCGTCGCCGACGGCAGTACGTGGCGGGCCTTCGCGTTCCACGCCGCGCACCTGCCGATCGCGATCGCCGCCCTGGCCTGGTTCGTCGTGGTGCTGGCCGTCGGCATCCCGGTGTCGCTGACCTGGGTCGGCCTGGTCGTCGCCGCGTTCCTGCTCGGTGGGTCGCACTGGTTCGCCGCGGTCACCCGCCGGATGTCCGCCGCGCTGCTCGGGCAGGCCGTCGTCGCCCCGGCACCGCCCCGAGCGCGCTCGACGCCGCTCGGCACCGCGTTCGCCCGGCTGTCGGACGGCCCCACGTGGCGGGCGTTCGCGTACCTGCTCGCGGGGTTCGTGCTGACCACCACCACGTTCGCCGTCTCGACCGCGGTGCTCGTCAGCGGCCTGGGCGCGATGACCCACGCGGCGTGGGGGCACTTCCTGCCGGCGCAGCGGGGCGCGGACGGCGAGCTCCACAGCGGTGCGCAGTTCCTCGGCGTGTACGTCGACACCCCGCCGATGCAGGCCGCGTTCGCGGTGTTCGGCCTGCTCATCGTGCTGTTCCTCTGGCCCGCGGTGAACCACGGGCTCGCGGCGCTGCAGCGTGTGGTCATCCGCGCCTTGCTCGGTGCCACCGCACGTGACCTGCGGCTTCGCCAGGTCACGGCCTCGCGCGACGCCGCCGTGCTCGACGCCGACACCACCCTGCGCCGCATCGAGCGGGAGCTGCACGACGGCACCCAGGCCCGGCTCGTCGGCCTGGCGATGACCCTCGGCGACGCCCGCGACCGCCTGCAGACCGGCGCCGACCCGGACGCGGTCACCGCGCTGGTCGACCGGGCGCACGCGTCGACGAAGGAGGCCCTGGTCGAGCTCCGCGCCCTGGCCCGCGGCATCCACCCGCCCGTCCTCGACGAGGGGCTCGAGGCCGCGCTGACCTCGGCGTGCTCCTGCACCCCGTTCCCCGTCGCGCTGTCGGTCGACCTGCCCGTCCGGCCGTCCCGCGTCGTCGAGGGCATCGCGTACTTCGGGGTGCTCGAGCTGCTGACGAACGTGTCGAAGCACGCCGGCGCCTCGGCCACCGCCGTCCGGGTCGGCATGCTCGGCACCGACCTGCTCGTCGAGGTCGAGGACGACGGCCACGGTGGGGCACACGTCGCCCTCGGCACCCCCGACGGTCACGGCACCGGCCTGGCCGGCGTGCTGGAACGGCTGCGCGCCGTGGACGGTGACCTGCAGGTGGACAGCCCCGCCGGTGGCCCGACCCGTATCCGGCTGCGCATGCCGAGCGGAGCCGAACGGTGAGGATCGTCGTCGCCGACGACAACACGATCGTGCGCGAGGGGCTGACGTCCCTGCTGCGCGGTCGCGGGCACGAGGTCGTGCCGGTGTCGGACGGCGACGCTGCGGTGGCCGCCGTCGCGCACGGTGCGGTCGACGTCGTGGTGATGGACATCCGGATGCCGCCGACCCACACCGACGAGGGCGTCCGTGCGGCCGTGCGGGTGAAGGACGTCCGGCCCGACGTCGGGGTGCTCCTGTTCTCGCAGTACGCCGAGGCGCAGTGGGCGCGGGCGCTGCTCGACGTCGCAACGGTCGGCGTCGGGTACCTGCTCAAGGACCAGGTCGCCGAGGTCGGTACCTTCATCGACTCACTGCACCAGGTCGCCGCGGGCAACGTCGTGCTCGACCCCGAGGTGGCGGCCGCACTGGTCCAGGCGCCGCGTACCACGAGCGGTCCGCTCGACTCGCTGACCGCCCGCGAGACCGACGTGCTGCGCCTGATGGCCGAGGGCCGGTCGAACGCCGCGATCGCGGACACGCTGTTCCTGTCCGGCGGGACCGTCGAGAAGCACGTCACCGCGGTCTTCACCAAGCTCGGGCTCGAGGCGACGCCGAACGAGAACCGGCGGGTGCTCGCGGTCCTGCGGTTCCTGGCGGACTGAGCGGGGCCCTGGACGGGCCGACCGAGCCTGAGCGGGAGGCCCGTGGCGGGCCCGCCACGGGCCTCCCGTCCGGTCCGCACCACGCTGGTGCGGTAGGTTCCTGCCGAACACAGTCCGCACGTGAGAGGGGGCGCCCGATGGCGCAGGGGCACCGCTCTCCGCCCACGATGAGCGACGTCGCCGCCGTGGCAGGTGTCTCGAAGAAGACCGTCTCGAACGTGCTGTCCGGCTACGAACACGTCTCCGTCCGCACGCGCGACCGTGTGATGGCCGCCGTCGACGAGCTCGGCTACGAACTCAACGTCTCGGCCCGGAACTTCCGCGCCGGACGCTCCAAGGTGCTGGGGCTCGCGGTGCCGGAACTGCGGCAGGCGTACTTCGCCGAACTCGCCGACGCCGTCATCCGCGCTGCCGGAGCCGTGGGCTACACGGTGCTCATCGAGCAGACTGCGAGCGGCGTGCGCGAGGCGGACGCGATCACCCGGATGCGCGAGCACTCGATCGACGGCATCATCTACAGCCCGCTGACCGTCCGGCCGAGCGACGCCGGCGCGCTCGAGGTGAAGTTCCCCCTGGTCGTGCTCGGTGAGCCGATCCCGGACGCCCCCGTTCCGTTCATCGCCATGTCGAACGCGGACGCGCTGCGGGACGCGACCGCCCACCTGCTCGGCGCCGGTCGCCGGTCGATCGCGTTCATCGGGTCCGACCCGTCGGGCCCCGTGCGCACGGCGCAGGAGCGACTGCGGGGATACCGCGAGGCGCTCGACGGCCACGGCGTGCCGTTCGCGCCCGAGCGGGTGGTGCCGACCGCGCTGTGGCACCGGGCCGAGGGGGCGGCGGCTGCACGCCAACTCCTCGACGCCGGCGTGCCGGTCGACGGGATCGTCTGCTGCAACGACGCGCTGGCGCTCGGGGCGATGAGTGCCCTGCAGCTCGCGGGCCGGACCGTGCCGGACGACGTCGCGGTCGTCGGGTTCGACGACATCGAGGAGTCGGCGTACTCGACCCCGGCGCTGACCACGGTGTCGGCCGACCTGGACCGCGTCGCGGCGACGGCGGTCGGTGTGCTCGTCGCCCAGCTCGAGGAGGGCGCCCCGGCGACACCGGGGGTGCTGCGCTCGCCGCACGCACTCGTCGTCCGGGCGTCGTCCGGACCGTTGCGCTCGGTCTCTGCCTGACCCGGTGACCACGGGTGCTCCCCGACCCCTTGACCGGGCGGTCGAGCACCGGCTACTGTCCACATTTACACCGGTGTAAATCCGGGATGGACGAGGTCCGCACACCGACGTGCCGGACGGATGGCAGGTTTTCGATGAAGAAGCACATCGCGGTCGTCGCGCTCGCAGCAGCGGCGTCGCTCTCCCTCGCCGGGTGCGCCGGCTCCCCCGGGTCGTCGGGTGACGGCGGTCACGTCGACCTGACGTTCTGGCACGGCTACACCGAGGCCGACGGCAAGGTCCTGGACGGCATCGTCAAGGACTTCAACGCCTCGCAGGACAAGGTCACCATCACGACCCAGACGAAGACCTGGGCCGTGATCGACGACACGATGCTCCCCGCCCTGTCCGCGAAGAAGGGCCCGGACCTCGTCGCGATGACCTCCGACCGGCTGCCGGTCTACGCCCAGAAGAAGGCGCTGGTCGACCTCAGCGACTTCTACGCCGACGACGCCAACAACACCGGGGACCTGAAGGAACAGGCCGTCGCGATGGAGCGGGTCAACGGCAAGGAGTACGGGGTGCCGAGCGGGTTCGTCCCGCTCTCCGTGATCTACAACAAGAAGCTGTTCGCAGCGGCCGGCATCGACTCCTTCCCGACCACCTGGGACGAGTGGGTCGCCGACGCGAAGAAGCTCACGAAGGACGAGAACGGCGACGGCACCCCCGAGCAGTACGGGCTCGTGCTGCCGGACCACCAGACCGTCGGCAACGGTATCTGGCCGAGCCTGTTCGCCGGCAACGGCGGATCGATCACGAACGAGGCGGGTACGAAGTCCACCATCGACTCCGCCGCGAACGCCGAGACGCTCGAGTACTGGGCGAATGCGGTGCGCGACGACAAGATCTCGCCGACCGGTGTCGACGGCATCGCTGCGGACAAGCTCTTCACGGCCGGCAAGACCGCCATGGAGATCGGCGGTCCCTGGATGGCCGGCGTCGCCGAGGCCTCGGACATCGACTACGGCATCGCCGCGATCCCGGCGGGCCCCGAAGCACAGGTGGCCTCGGCCATCGGCATCTCGCTCGGCGTGACGGCCCAGACCGACGACGCGAAGCAGGCCGCAGCCGAGCGGTTCCTGCGCTACTTCAACGAGCAGTCCGTCGCGACGAAGTGGGCCCTCGGCTCGGGCTGGCCGCCGCTCCGCACCGACGTCACCGCCGCCGACGTCGACGAGAACCCGACCGTCGCGACGCTCACCGGGCTGCCGGGCACCACGATCCCGCTCCTGCCCGGCGTGGTCGACAGCGCTGACGTGCTCACCGCCGTGGACACCGCGACCCAGAAGGCGATGGCCGGCGGGGACCCCGAATCGCTCCTCGCCACCGCCGACGCCGACGTGCAGTCGGCCCTGAAGTAGCAGCAGCGGCCCTCGGAGGACCCTCGTGACCACACAGCAACTCGGCCGGCGCCGTCGGTACCGACCACCGGGCCAACTCGGCGGACGATCGCCCCTGAACGGCACGTTCCGCCGCCGCGCCACCATCGTCGGGTTCCTCGCACCCGCGATCGTCATCCTCGGGGCGTTCGTGCTCTGGCCGATGCTCTCGGCGCTCCAGCTGTCGTTCACCGACGCCAGCGGGTTCGGCGACCCGTCGTTCATCGGGTTCGCGAACTACGTCCGGGTCTTCACCGACCCCGACGTCCTGCGGTCCATCGGCAACACCGCGCTCTACTCGGTGCTCTTCACCCCCGTCGCGATCGTCGTCGCCCTGGTGCTCGCCCTCGTGCTGAACCACCCGGCCCTGCCGTTCCGCGGGTTCTTCCGGTCGGCGTTGTTCCTGCCGTTCATCGTGTCCCTGGCCGTCGCCGCGTTCGCGTGGTCGTACCTGCTCGACCCGCAGATCGGCCTGCTGAACCACTGGCTGCAGCTCGTCGGCATCCGGCTCGGCAACGTGCTGCAGGACCCGACGCTCGCGATGCCCACCGTGGTGCTCGTGGCCGTGTGGAAGAACTTCGGCTTCTACATGGTGATCTTCCTGGCCGGGCTGCAGGAGATCCCCACGAGCCTGTACGAGGCCGCGCAGCTGGACGGGGCGAACAGCCGCCAGCGGTTCGCGAACGTCACCTTCCCGATGCTGAGCAACACGATGGCGTTCGTCGTGATCGTCGCCCTCATCGCCGCGCTGCAGGCGTTCGACCAGATCTACGTCCTGACCGGCGGTGGCCCGTACCGGTCGACCGAGACGATCGTCATGCAGATCTACCAGTCCGGCTTCAAGGACCTCGACCTCGGGTTCGCGAGCGCCCTGGCGTACGTGCTCCTCATCGCGACCCTGCTGCTCAGCCTCGTGCAGTTCCTGTTCTTCGGGAAGCGCGGAGAGGACACCGCATCATGACCGCGCTCCCCCGTCCCGCGACCGTCGTCCGACGCAGCACGGTGGCCCGTCGACAGCCGTCGATGCGGTGGCTCGGCTTCGCCGCCGTGGCCGTCGTGACCCTGGCGGTGCTGCTCCCCGTCCTCGTGATCGTGTTCACCGCGTTCAAACCGGCGAGCGAGGTCAACGCCTACCCGCCGACGCTGTTCCCGCACACCTGGACGCTCGACAACTTCCGGGCGATCTTCACGCAGCTGCCGTTCGGGCGGCTCATCCTGAACAGCTTCGCCTTCGCCGGCGGTGTGACGGTGTTCGCGCTGGCGTTCGACGCGCTCGCCGCCTACGCCCTGGCGCGGCTCGACTTCCGGGGCAGCAAGGTGCTGCTCATCGTGATCGTCGCCAGCCTGATGATCCCCTTCCAGGCGACGCTCATCCCGATCTACCAACTGGTGTCCGACCTCGGGTGGGTGAACACGTTCGCGGGGCTGATCGCGCCGCGGGCGGCCGACGCCTTCGGGATCTTCTTCCTGCGTCAGTTCTTCGTGTCGCTCCCCCGCGACCTGGACAACGCCGCGCGGATCGACGGGGCCTCGGAGTGGCGGATCTTCCGGAGCGTCGTCCTGCCGAACGCGGTCCCCGCCCTGCTCACCCTCGGCATCTTCACCTTCGTCAACAACTGGAACGACCTGCTCTGGCCGCTGGTGTTCACCACCGACCAGGACATGGGGACCATCACGTCCGGCCTCACCCTGCTGACCGGGCCCGGCGGGATCATCCCGCAGGGCGTGATGATGGCCGGCGCCCTGATCGCCGTGCTGCCCCTCGCCGTCATGTTCCTGCTCGTGCAACGCCGCTTCATCGAGAGCGTCGCCAGCACCGGGCTCAAGTGACGACGACACCGCACAGGCCCGGAGCGGCCGTGCCCACCACGAAACGAGACACCATGCACTGGTCCGACGACGGCAGGCTGCACTTCGCCCTGGGCATCGAGGACACCTTCGTCCCGCAGGCCCGACCGGGCGAACGGCCCATCGACGAGTACGAGCTCACCGACCACTACCGGCAGTACGCCGCCGACCTCGGGCTGGCGGTCGACGTCGGCGCCGAGCTCCTGCGCTGGGGTGTCCCCTGGTACCGGGTCGCCCCCGAGCCCGGCGTCTGGGACTGGTCGTGGGTGGACGGCGTCATGGCGCGGTTCCGCGAGACCGGCCTGCGGCCCGTGGTCGACCTGCTGCACTACGGCACACCGCTCTGGCTCGACGGGCAGTTCGCCCACCCCGACTACCCGGCGCACGTCACCGACTACGCCGCCCGGTTCGCGGCGCGGTACGGCGACGTCGCCACCGACTACACGCCCGTCAACGAGCCGGTCATCCACGCCCTGTTCTCGGGTGAGTACGGGTACTGGCCCCCGTACCTGACCGGCGCCGAGGGGTCGGCCCGGATCGCGTCCGCCCTGGCGAAGGGGTTCGTCTCGACGCAGCACGCGATCGCCCGCGAACTCGGAGACGCCGCCACCTTCGTGCACGTGGACGCCGGCATCCGGTACGTCGGCGACGTCGACGCCCCGGAACACCGCGACACGGTCGCCCGCCTGCGCGCCCAGACGTTCCTGGTCGAGGACCTGGTCACCGGGGGCGTCGACGACGCGCACCCCCTGGTCGGTCGGCTGCGTTCGGGGGGCGTCACCGACGCCGACCTCGACTGGTTCCGGCAGCACGCGGTCCGGCCCGACGTGATGGGCGTCAACTACTACCCGCTGCACTCCACCGAGGTGTTCGAGGCGGGGGTGCACCACGGCGGCGGGTTCGCCGACCCGCGGCCCTACGAGGACACCGGCGTCGAGGGGCTCCGCGACGTGCTCACCACCTACGCCGAGCGCTACGGTGCCCCGGTCATGCTCACGGAGACGTGCGTCACCGGTTCGGTCGAGGAGCGCATCGGCTGGCTGGACGCCTCGGTCACGGCCGTGCGGGAGCTCCGCGACGAGGGGCTGCCGGTCG